>NZ_JBDOQU010000001.1:0-484697 GCF_039839375.1 Inquilinus sp. CAU 1745 | reverse complement strand
GGTTGGTGCAAGACGAGCGGGAAGGGGCCAGGCCAGCATACGGTCTACCGATCGGGCGACCTCGAATCCAACGGCCTCCTTCCCGCTCCCATCATAGCAACCATCCAACACACAGGAATCCATGGATCCTTGCCGCTTCACCGGCGGCGAAGGAACAGATGCGATGCGGGCAGCCTCGACGCCCCATGGATGCTGAACCAAGTCCAGCATGACGACAATTGATGAGGTGGCGATCCAGGCTACGTCCCCCGGCAGAGCGCAATGACCTGATTTTCGCAAGACAGGAGAGACGATCCATGCCGAACGCTCATGCCGCCGCCGGTATGACGACGCCTGCGCCGCTCAGCCCTTCCGGTCGCGCCCGGATTCCCGCGGCGGCGGTTCGCCGGCTTCCTTCTTCCGCCTTCCTTTACCATCGCTGGCTCCGCGCGAAGATATCCAGGCCGGCGGGTCGCTGGCGGGAAAACTCTCCTTCGACGCCTCGTCGACAGCGTCGTCGGGCGGGTTGGGCTTTCGTGATCTGTCGGGTGGGCTGACCATCGGGCTCCTCCAGTTCACGGGTCGGGCAGTATCAAGGGTCGAACCCGTATCCTTGCGCCCTTGAACCGGAACAGCCCAGCCGGATCAGGAGTTCCCCCGCGAGGGAGAGACCGAAAGTTCCGTTATATGGGGTATCTCAATACCTCAACCCTAAGTCTCCGGTTTTAAGGCGCTTTTCCGCTTGACGGCGCGGTCTGGCGTCGGTACACCCACGCCCTCGGATCGGCGCCCTGGTAGGGGTTTGGCCGGTCCTTCGTTTTCGACCCCGAAGGGGTGATCCCAAGAGGGCAGTGATGAAGACCTATTCCGCCAAACCGGCCGAGGTTGAGAAGAAGTGGTTCGTGGTCGACGCCGAAGGCGTCGTCCTTGGCCGCCTCGCCAGCCTGGTCGCCATGCGCCTGCGCGGCAAGCACAAGGCCATGTACACCCCGCACATCGATTGCGGCGACCACATCGTCGTCATCAACGCCGAGAAGGTCCACCTGACCGGCCGCAAGCGGGAAGACGACATCTTCTACTGGCACACCGGCTATGCCGGCGGCATCAAGGGCCGGTCGAAGGGTGAGATCCTGGACGGGAAATATCCCGAGCGGGTGATCCAGAAGGCCGTGGAGCGCATGGTCCCGCGCGGCCCGCTCGGCCGCGACGTGATGCGCAACCTGAAAGTCTACGCCGGTTCGGCGCACCCCCACGAGGCCCAGAAGCCCGAGGTGCTGGACGTCGCGTCGATGAATCCGAAGAACAAGAGGTAATCATGGCCGAGACGCAGACTCTGTCCGATCTCAAGGACCTCGGTCAGGCCTCCGACATTGCGCCGGAAGCCGTCGAACCGCGTGAGCAGAAGCTGGACGCCCAGGGCCGCGCCTACGCCACGGGCCGCCGCAAGGACGCCATCGCCCGCGTCTGGGTGAAGCCGGGCTCCGGCAAGGTCGTCGTCAACGGCCGGGAGCAGGAGGTCTATTTCGCCCGCCCCGTGCTGCGCATGATGATCAGCCAGCCCTTCGAGATCGTTGAGCGGCTGAACCAGTACGACGTCTACGCCACGGTCACCGGCGGCGGGCTTTCGGGCCAGGCCGGCGCGGTGCGCCACGGCATCAGCCGCGCGCTGGTGAATTTCGAACCCATGCTGCACACCACGCTGAAGGCCGGCGGGTTCCTGACCCGCGACAGCCGCCAGGTGGAGCGCAAGAAGTACGGCAAGCGCAAGGCCCGCCGGAGCTTCCAGTTCTCCAAGCGCTGACCTGCCTTCCGGCTCCGGCCGACACGAGAAAGGGCGTCCCTCGCGGGACGCCCTTTTTGTTTGTGTTGGCGGAAGCTACCGGCCATTGCCGCTATCCGAAGAAATCCTCATCAACCTTCTTGAGGTGCAGAATCTCTTCGTCACGGCACCCGACATTGTATCGGATCATCAAACGACTGAGTTGAGGCCCGTCGATCAGCACGATGCGAGAGCCCAAATCTCTCGCCGTCTGAATGGCCGAAGGGCTGAATAGGGAGGTCGTGACGAAAATTCCCTTATGGGCTTTCTTCAAGCTCAACGCCCCGAAGAAGTCGCGGATCGCGCCCGCGCCGATCACGTTGCCGTCGGCGTAGCGCTTGGCTTGAAGATATATTTGGTCAATGCCCAGCGGGTCCTGGTCGATAACGCCGTCTATTCCGCCATCACCGCTCCTGCCTAACGCGCGGCCGGCATCTTCCGACGTCCCGCCATAATCCATCGCGAGGAGGAGTTGGACGATCAGGTACTCGAAGAATGCCGGAGATGCCTCCCGGACCCGATCCAGAAGCTCCTCGGATAAAGCTGTGTTTATCCGCTGATGAGCTTCGCGGAGAACTTCATCCGGCGTGGCGGCGCTGGCTAGTTCCTCGGTCGGCGCGATATCCTCCAGATCAGTCTCTCGTGTGCGATTCTGGAACGCTTTGAACTCATCGAATTGTTCAAGAAATGTCTTGTTGATCTGGTTGCCGGCATCGGCCAGCGCCGCTTTTCCCCGGTCGGTGATCGTGAAAAAGCCTCGTCGCGTTGGTTTCACGAGGCCTCCTTGTTTCAGGTAGCTTTTCGCCCAGTGAACCCGGTTGGCGAAACGGGTCTGCTTGCCGCTTGGCAGCAGCTCGATTCGCTCTTCGTCGGTCAGGTCGAACTGATCGGCCAGCACGTCGATCAGATCGCCAATGCGTATTTCACCGTCGCGTGAACACTCAAGGACGGGGCGCATGAGGGTTTGATAATCAGGGATCATCGCCGTGGTTGCTTCTGTCGGCCGTCAGGTGCGGCGGTTTGCGGAACGCATTGGGACTCCGACGCAGCATAGGCAATGAGGGTTGTGCAGGCGACCGGTTATTATCGGCGGATAACACGCTTGCGGTCGGCATGCCCGCGCGCCGGGACCCGGCGACTTGCACCTACTCAGCCGCCGTCACCACCCGCCCAACCGTAAACATCATGATCTCCTCCGCCGTGAAGCCTTCGCCGTCGGAATGGCCGAGCACCACGCCTTCCGCCGTCGCCACGCCGTCGGTCACGTCGAACCCGCCGATCAGCCCGGCGACGGGGGCGCTGAGGCAGGTGTAGTTCAGCCGCTTGCCCTCGAACGCCAGGGTCGCGCCTTGGCCGGCGGAAGGGCACTGCGCGCCGTCCGCCAGCTCCACGCGCTCGATCGGGAAGGACAGCGTTTCCGTCCCGCCGTCCCGGTCGGCCAGTTCGACCGTCACCTCCAGTTCCCCGATATCCAGCCGCCGTACCGCCCGCCCGTCCAGCGTGCAGGCCTCATCCGCCCGGCACGCCGTGCCGTCTGGAAGCTCGATCATCGTGGCGGCTGCCGTCGCCATGCCGGGCGAGGGCTTCGGCGGGGCCGCGCAGGCGACGAGAGCGGCGAGCAGGCCGAGAGCTGGCAGAAGGGCTGTCGAAGGGGAGGGCATCGGGCTGTCTCCATCGGCGGGGCAGGGTCCACGAACCCTACATCATCGACCGCAGCACGATGTAGCCCCCCAGCGCCAGCAGGGAGAGGAAGAAGACGCGCCGGAACAGCGCGTCGGGCATCCGTTTCCGCAGGTGCTGGCCGGCGATCATCCCGGCGACGGCCGGCAGGATGGCGAGGATCGAGGCCAACCCCAGCTCCGCCGTCAGCAGCCCGTTGCCGCCCAGCGCGACGGCCAGCGCCAGCGCGGAGGCGGCGAAGAGCATCCCCATCGCCTGGATCAGCATGTCCCGCCCCAGCCCGATCGCCTGGAGGTAGAGCACTCCCGGCACGACGAACGATCCCGTCATTCCCGTCAGCAGGCCGTTGATCGTCCCCAGCGCCGGGCCGGCCCAGACCTCACGCCCCGGCGGGACCACGATCTTAACGCCGGTCAGGCTCATGGCCGCATAGAGGATGAGCAGCGCCCCCAGCATCGCCGACAGCAGCGCCACATCGATACGCGTCAGCGCCAGAGCGCCGATCCACACCGTCCCGGTCGCCAGCGCCAGGAACGGCCATGTCCGCCGCAGCACGGCGCGCCCATGGCCTCCCGCCAGCGCCTGCCACAGATTAGTCGCCAGCGACGGCGCCAGAAGCAGCGCCATGGCCTGCGGCAGGCCGATAGTCGCCGTCAGCACGGCGAGGCTGACCGTCGGCAGGCCAAGGCCGACCACGCCCTTGACCGCGCCGGCCAGGAAGAAGGTCGCCCCGACCAGCGCCAGCGTTTCGATTTCATGCATGAGGGGAGGGGCCTACCCGTGCGCCTTGCGGCTGTCGTCCGGCGCCTCGGCCCGCTCATCCATGCCGTAATCCCGCATCACGCCTGCGAGCCTCAGCCGATAGTTCCCGAAGACCTCGCTGCGCCCCCTGGCCTGCGCCGCCCGGTGCAGGCCGGTTGTCCGCCAGGCTTTCACCGCCTCCTCGTCGCGGAAGAAGGAGAGGGACAGCATCTTGCCGGGCTCGCTGATGCTCTCGAACCGCTCGACGGAGATGAACCCGTCGATGGCCTCCAGATGCGGGCGAAGCTCCGCCGCGATGTCCAGATAGTCGCCCTTGCGGTCGCCGTTCGGCCAGACTTCGAAAATGACGGCGATCATGGGCGGACAAGCTCCGAATGGGGTGCGGAGGCCAGCTTGAGGAACAGCCTGTCCTCCCGCAACAGGAACTTCTCCGCTTGCGCGAACTCGTAATTCTCCCGGCCCAGCGGGTCGGCCGCCAGTCGCGCGCGATAGGCCTCATAGGCCGCCAGGCTCTCGACAGTGTAGACGCCGTAGGCGGTGGTGCTGGACCCCTCGTGGGGCGCGAAATAGCCGATCAGATCGGCCCCGCAGCGCGGGATCGCCTGCCCCCAGTTCCGCGCGTATCGCTCGAACTGCGCCTTCTTGAACGGGTCGATTTCATATCGGATGAAAACCGTGACCGACATCTTTCAATCTCCTGCTTGATGACGGGAAGGATCATGCCCCGTTGCGCGGGCAGGATGCTTCGATTAACATCGAACTATGAAAACAGGCCCCGACATTGCCCTCGTCGCGTCGCTGGTCGGCGACCCGGCGCGGGCGAACATGCTGACGGCGCTGATGAACGGACAGGCGCTGACGGCGACCGAACTCTCCCAGGAAGCAGGCGTCACCGTCCAGACCGCCAGCTCCCATCTCGCCAAACTGCATGATGGCGGGCTGGTGGAGGTGGCGAAGCAGGGGCGTCACCGCTACTACCGCCTTACCGGCCCGGACGTCGCGCTGGTTCTGGAAGGGCTGATGGGACTGGCCGAACGCGCCGGCCTCCGGCGCGTCCGCACCGGCCCGAAGGACCCGGCGCTAAGGCAGGCGCGGGTCTGCTACGACCATCTGGCCGGCGATCTCGGCGTCCGCATGTTCGACAGCATGGTCGGGCGCAAGCTGATCCGGGAAGGAGAAGCGGAGATCGACCTGACGCCAGGCGGAAAGGATTTCCTCGCGGAATTCGGCGTCGAACTGGCTCCGCTCTCCGGCGGCGCCCGCCCGCTCTGCAAGACCTGCCTGGACTGGAGCGCCCGCCGCAGCCACCTCGCCGGCGCCCTCGGCGCCGCCATCCTGGACCGGCTCTACGCGCTGGGCTGGGCAAAAAGGGAGCCCGCCTCCCGCATCGTCCGCTTCACCCAAGCCGGCCAACGAGAGTTCGAGACGCTGTTCCCGGCTTAGAAACGCCCCTCACCCAACCCTCTCCCCGGCGGGGCGAGGGCTACCAACTTACCCTCGCCCCTCCGGGGAGAGGGAGGGACCCGCGAAGCGGGAGGGTGAGGGGTTAAGCCGCCAGCTTCTCCCGCGCGCCCGCCGCGATCTCGAACGACCGCAGCCTCGCGGAATGGTCGAAGATGTGGCCGCTGACGATCAGTTCGTCCGCGCCCGTCCTTGCGACGAACTCCTCCAGCCCATGCCGGACGGTCAGATCAGTCCCGACGAAGGAGCAGGCGAGCGCCCGGTCCACGCCGGCCTTCTCAACTGGCGAGCAATAACCGTCGATATCGTCGATTGGCGGCGGCAGGCGTCCGGGCATGCCGCGCCGCAGATTGACGAAGGATTGCTGGAGCGAGGTGAACAGCCGTCGCGCCTGCTCGTCGCTGTCGGCGGCGATCACGTTCACCCCCAGCATCGCATAAGGCTTGCGCAGCCTGTCGGACGGTTCGAACCGGCTGCGATAGATCTCCAGCGCCTCCATCATCGCGTCCGGCGCGAAATGGGAGGCGAAGGCGAAGGGCAGGCCCAGCATGGCCGCCAGCTCCGCGCTGAACAGGCTGGACCCCAGCAGCCAGAGCGGCACCCGGAGGCCGGCCCCCGGCACGGCGCGAATCTTCTGGCCCGGCGCCGGCTCCTCGAAATAGGCGCGCAGCTCCAGCACGTCCTGCGGGAAGCGGTTGGCGCTGTCCGCCATATCGCGGCGCAGCGCGCGGGCCGTCATCATGTCGGTCCCGGGCGCGCGGCCCAGCCCAAGATCGATGCGGCCGGGATGCAGCGTCTCCAGCGTCCCGAACTGCTCCGCCACCACCAGCGGCGAATGGTTGGGCAGCATGATGCCGCCGGAGCCGACGCGGATCGTCTTCGTGCCCCCGGCGACATGGCCGATGACCACCGCCGTCGCCGCGCTGGCGATGCCCGTCATGTTGTGGTGCTCGGCCAGCCAGAACCGGTGATAGCCCAGCTTCTCGGCGTGTCGCGCGAGATCCAGCGAGTTGCGCAACGCGTCGCCGGCCGTCGATCCCTCCACGATGGGCGAAAGGTCCAGAACGGAGAAGGGAATCATTGGGCGCGGTCTCCAGCAGACGGGGGCTCCGCCTGATATCGGGTCGGGGAGGGCGTCTTTAAACCGACTCTCCCGTCCGCGCCGCGCCGCCGCTGTGATCGGCGACACAAGGACGGGGCGGAGACGGCGCGGAAACTCACTCTTCCTTGCGCCCTCCGCGTGCGTCGATTAGCTAGAAGCCTTACATCGGAAAGGCGCTCCTCGGGCGCCGCTGAAGGAGTTTCGCGATGGCGGACCGGAAAGTCAGGGTCGGGATCCTCGGGGCCAGCGGCTATACGGGCGCGGATCTCGTGCGCCTGCTGCTCCGCCATCCCCATGCCGACATCCGGGTCATGACGGCCGAGCGTTCCGCCGGGAAGCCGATAGGCGAGGTCTTTCCCCATCTCGCCGGCTTCGGCCTGCCCGATCTGGTGAAGGTGGAGGATGCCGGCTGGACGGACGTGGATCTCGCCTTCTGCGGCCTGCCCCACGGCACGACGCAGGAGATCATCGCCGCCCTGCCGCCCTCCGTGCGGGTCGTCGACCTTTCTGCGGATTTCCGGCTGACCGACACCGAAACCTACGCCGAATGGTACGGCCACCCCCACCGCGCGCCGGACCTCCAGAGGCAAGCCGTCTACGGCCTCACCGAATGGACGCGGGACCAGGTGCGCGACGCGCGGTTGGTCGCCAATCCCGGCTGCTACCCCACGGCGGTCCTGCTGGCGCTGCTGCCGCTGGTCGGCGGCCGGCTGATCGACAATTCCTCGATCATCGTCGACGCCAAATCCGGCGTCAGCGGGGCCGGCCGCTCGGTGAAGGAGGCGAACCTGTTCACGGAGGTCAGCGAGGCGATGCACGCCTATGGCGTCGGCCGCCATCGCCACATGCCGGAGATGGAGCAGGAGCTTTCCCGGCTGGCCGGGGAGCCGATCGAGATGTCCTTCACCCCCCATCTCGTCCCGATGAACCGGGGGGAATTCGTCACCGCCTACGTCAAACTGGCGGACGGGGCCGGCGTGGACGACCTCCGCGACGCGCTTCGCCGCCGCTATGAGGGCGAACCCTTCGTCCGCGTGCTGGGGGAGGGCGGATCGCCCGCCACCCGGCACGTTCGCGGCTCCAACCTCTGCATCCTGTCGGTCTTCCCCGACCGGCGGGCCGGCCACGCCATCGTGCTGTCGGTGATCGACAATCTGGTCAAGGGCTCCTCGGGCCAGGCCATCCAGAACATGAACGTGATGTTCGGCCTGCCCGAAACCGAAGGGCTCGAACAGGTGGCGCTCTTCCCATGACCGGCATCATCCTCCCTTATCGCGACACCGCGCCCCGGATCGCCGCCACCGCCTATATCGCCCCCACCGCGACCCTGACCGGCGACGTGACGGTGGGGGAGGGCAGCAGCCTGTGGTTCGGTGTGGTCGCGCGCGGCGACGTCAACCACATCCGCATCGGGAAGGGCACGAACCTCCAGGACGGCACGATCATCCACGTCACCGGCGGCGGCGACGCCACCCATATCGGCGACGGGGTGACGGTCGGCCATCTGGCGCTCCTCCACGCCTGCACGCTGGAAAGCGGCGCCTTCGTCGGCATGCGCGCCTGCGTCATGGACGGCGCGGTGGTCGAAGGCGGCGCGATGGTCGCCGGCGGCGCTCTGGTGACGCCGGGCAAGCGCGTCCCCGCCGGCCAGCTCTGGGCCGGCAGCCCGGCCCGCTTCATGCGCGCCATGACGGCGGAGGAAATCGCCTACCTCCCGGTGCTGGCGGAAAAATACGTTAAGCTGGCGGCGGAATATCGGGAGCAGGCCCGGAAGGCCCGTTGAGCAATATTTTAAATATTGATTGATTCCAGAGGAGTTAGCATTTCTGAAGGTATATTCTTATGCACTTCAACGGGGATTTCTTTGTGACCAACTATTTTTATTTTTTCGGCGTAATGACCCCAGGGCTGTTCGATGTCTATGCTTTTTTTATTTTTAAGTTTTTCATCTTCACAACGTGTAACAACAACGGCATTAGCATATAAATTAAGATCGTTCTGTAGAATTTTACAATTAGTATATTTTTCTACATTATTGCAAAGATATTTTTTTAATGTGGATCTTTCAAACGGATGCTCTAAAATAAAAGTATTCTATTGCCATTTCGATTTTTTATAGGAAGCATTCATTTCATGATATTTTTCATACGCTTTCACTGACCACAAAGGAACGTATATATATTTTTTACGTCCTGATCTCGAACCATTACCAAATCCTTCTGAGTAATAGTATATTAGACGATCCACTATGCCAAATTTGTCCTTCTTGTATTTAAGATGACAATCAGAATTTTCTTTATAATTAGGGGGTGGCGGAAGGTGAAGGGTTTGGTGCAGTAGAAAGGCTGTTGTCATACGACGCTTTTTCCAGCCTTTATATGGTGTCATCATATTTCAATCCTCATAGTTGAATGTATACTATCTTAAGTTGTATCAGTTCTCTATGAGATGAGCAACAAGAGCGAAGTATGAGCGATTTCGTGCTGACCAGCGTTCAGGAAGCCGCCCGCCGCACGATCGAGGAGAGCCAGCGCCTCGACCTGATCGCGCGCGACAGCGAGGCCTTCGTCGACGCCTTGATCAATCCACGGCCCGTGAATGACCGCCTACGGGAGACCGTGCGCCGCTACCGGCAGGCCGCCGGCATCTGACGCCCCCGTCACCCCGCCGCCGCCCTACATTCCGCGATGAACCGGGCGGCGGCGTCGGTTCCCGGGGAGGGATGGATGATCCCGACCTCCCGGACGAACGCCGCATCGTCCAGCGGAACCACGCTCACCTGGTCGAACCCCTCCTCATAGGCGCGGGCTTTCGGGACCAGCGCGACGCCCAGCCCGTCGGACACCATGGCGAGGATCGTCGGGATGTCGTCCAGTTCGGCCCAATCCCGGACGAGAATGCCCCGTCGGTCGAGAAACCTCTCCACCTGCCGGCCGCCGAAGGAGCTGCGGTTATATCGCAGGAACGGGCGGTCGTTCAGGCTCGTCCGCCAGTCCCCGCACTCCCAGGATCGGGGTGCGGCCAGCACGAACGGCTCCCGGACGAGCGTCTCCCAACCGAGGCCCTGCGGCGTCTCGAAGGCCGGCCGGATGATCATCGCGAGGTCCAGGTCGCCGGAATCAAGCCGGTCCAGAAGCTCCATCGAGGTTCCGGGAACCACCCGCACCTGAACCCCCGGCAGCCCCCCGTGGAATCCCGGCATCGCCCGGCGCAGGATCGTCGGCTGCACCGAGGCGATGGCCCCGATCCGCAGCAGCCCCGTCTGCCGCGACGGGTCGAAGGGATCGGCAAGGCTATCGGCGAGGGCAAGCAACTCCCCCGCCCGCGCCAGGACCGTGCGCCCCGTATCGTTCAGCCTGGCGGACCGGCCTGTCCGGTCGAACAGGCGCCGGCCCAGCCTTTCCTCAAGCCGCTTCATCTGTCCGCTGACGGCGGCCTGGGTCAGCCCGACGCGGTCACCGGCGGCCGCGAAGGTGCCGTAGCGCGCGACGGCGACAAGGGTCTTCAGTTCGGCGATCATGATTCATAAGTTTTCATGTAGCTAAGGCCAAGGATATATAGCTTTCCTTCCTGCTCGGCCATCGCTATGTCCCGGATATCGACCCATTCAATCGCGGAGATTTGAGCAGTGACCGACCGGACCATTCGCCCCTTCCACCTCGCCTTCCCGGTCGACGACCTGGAGGCCGCGCGCGGCTTCTACAAAGGCGTCCTCGGCTGCGGCGAAGGGCGTTCCTCGCCCGACTGGGTGGATTTCGACTTTCACGGCCACCAGATCGTCGCCCATCTCGCCCCGCAGGAATGCGGCGGCGCCGCGACCAGCGCCGTCGACGGGCATGGCGTGCCGGTGCGCCATTTCGGCCTCGTGATGGCGATGGACGATTGGCAGGGAACCGCCGACCGGCTGACCGAAGCCGGCATCAAGTTCGTGATCGAACCCTATGTCCGCTTCAAGGACCAGCCCGGCGAACAGGCCACCATGTTCTTCACCGACCCGGCCGGCAACGCCATCGAACTGAAATCCTTCCGCGACATGAACCAGCTTTTCGCGAAGTAGGGCGCTCGCGGCGGCGCCGGCCGGATTCAGTTTCGGCCGGCCTCGATGAGCCCCCGGGCGGCGTTGCGCAGCAGCGGCGTCGCCTCCTCGGCGGTCAGCAGTTGCGCGCTGACGAAGGCGCCGTTGATGAGCACCGCGAGCTGCCCCGCGAGCTCGTCCGGCCGGCGCGCGCCCAGCCCCACGGCGATCCCGCGCAGCCGCCGCCTCAACTCCAGCTTGTGGGCCGCCGCGACCTTTCGCGCCGGGTGGTCGGCCTCGGGAAACTCCGCCGCGACATTGATCTGCGGGCAGCCACGATAGTTCGGCCGGCCGACCC
Source organism: Inquilinus sp. CAU 1745 (assembly GCF_039839375.1). Lineage (NCBI taxonomy): Bacteria > Pseudomonadati > Pseudomonadota > Alphaproteobacteria > Rhodospirillales > Rhodospirillaceae > Inquilinus > Inquilinus sp. CAU 1745. Next base: position 473,521 of record NZ_JBDOQU010000001.1, on the reverse strand, counting down.
GTTCGCCGATCCATCCCAGATGGGCGCCAAGCTCCGCGTCCGGGTCGTCCCCGTGCCGCTGCGCGACACCGTCCCACGTTCCCCAGAAATCCAGGTCCTCGCGCTCCAGAAAGGCCGCGATGAGGTCGTCCTTGGTGCGGAAATGGCGATAGAGGCTCGTCTTGGCGACGCCCGCCTGTTCGACCACAAGGTCGACGCCGACGGCGCGCACCCCCCGGCGGTAGAACAGCGAAGACGCCGTCTCCAGGATCCGGTCCCTGACATCGGGGCCGCCCCCGGCATCCGGTGCGTCGGCTCTCTTGGCGATTCTGGGCATCGGCAAACCTCCTTGGCGGCAAGTCATAGCACGATCTGGCTTGACGCGCTACAGACCTGTAGGTATCTAGAAAACGAACAGGTCTGTAGCGCAAAGGAGAAAGCGATGACAAACAGGGTTGGACATGGTTCGGAAAAGGGCCGCGCCGTTGCGGTCTATGGGGCGACGGGACACACGGGGCGGTTTGTCGTCGCCGAACTGCTGCGGCGGGGCGTCGAACCCATCGCGGTCGCGCGCGACGGGGCGAAGCTGGCCGAATTCGCCGGCACGGGCGTTGCGGTGTGCGTCGCCTCCATCGACGCGCCAGAGACGCTGGACCGGGCGTTCTCGCGCGCCGGGGCCGTCATCAACTGCGCCGGCCCTTTCCTCGACACGGCCGATATCGTGGCCGCGGCGGCGATCCGGGCCGGCGCCCATTATTTCGACGTGACGGCCGAACAGCCCAGCGCCAGCGCGACCTATGAGCGGTTCGACCGGCCGGCGCGGGACGCCGGGGTGGTCGCGGTCCCGGCGATGGGCTTCTTCGGCGGTTTCTCCGATCTGCTGGTTACGGCGGCCATGGATGGCTGGGACGCCGCCGATGAGATCAGGATCATGATCGCGCTCGATAGCTGGCGCCCCACCCAGGGCACCCGGATCACCGGTGAGCGGAACACCGCGCGCCGCCAGATCGTCTCCAACGGCCGCCTCGCGCCGTTGCCGGTTCCGGCGGTGGAGCTGGAATCGGACCTGCCCGAACCGTTCGGGCGGCGGAAGTTCGTGGAGCTGCCGCTGGCGGAAATCATGGTGATCGACCGCCACGTGAAGACCGCCGAACTGCACAATTTCATCACCGTCAACGCCCTCCAGGACATCCGCGACCCGAAGACGCCCCCACCCGAGGCGTCCGACGAAACCGGCCGCTCCGCCCAACGCTTTCTCGTTGAGGTCACTTTGCGCCGGGGGAACGACACGCGACGCATCGCCGCCGGCGGACAGGACATCTACGCCTTCTCCGCGCCCCTCGTCTGCGAGGCCGCCCAGCGCGCCCTGGAAGGGAAGGCGCTGGACACCGGCGCGAACGCCCCCGGCGCGCTCTTCGATGCGAAAGACTTCCTAAAGACGCTGCCGCTCGATTGGCCTGCCTGACGGGAGGCCGGGTCGGCCGCCGGAGCGCGCCTCATGCAACCCCAACCATCCTTGCATTCCCGGCGCGCCATGTCCGGAATTGCAAGGATGGCGCCGCGCCCGGTCTCTCGCCGCCGGTGACGCGGCGAGACTGCATGGATTTCCGGCTCGGGAGCCGGAATGTAGATTCCGGGAAGGCTTTCCTTGCATCCTTCATGGTGAGCCCGTCGAACCATGCGGGCACAGGCCTTTCGGCCGCAAGATCAGGGTAGCTCTGCGCTGGCCGCTCATTGTGGAAGGGCGGCTCAATCGGGGAAGTTTTCGACGTGCTCTCGATATATCCGGAAACCCGCCCGGTGGTAGGTCGCTTGTGCTTTCGGATGGTCGTTCGTATCGGTATGCAGCCAGATCCTGCCTGGGTTGTACGACCAGATCGCGCGCAGCGCCCGATCCAGGAGATAGGGGCCAAGCTTTCGTCCCTGAGCCTCCGGGATCAGTCCGAAGTTGGTGAGTTCGATGTCTGGTCGCCCGATTCCGTCGAACTCGCAGAAACCAACGGGTTGGCCCTGGAGCCGGAGGACATGGAGGCTGGTGGTCGTACTGCAGAGGAAGTTTTCCAATTCCTCCGGCGTCAACCGCAACCGCTGGTCCCACTGCACCGGTTCGCCAACGGCGCGATAGAGCCTGAGATAGGTTTCCTGGACCAGACTCTCCCGCTCGACACGCGCCCCGGCGACCGGTCTGGCAACTTCCGGGCCTACAGGCGGTTGCGTCATCTCCATATAGGTCACGCGAAGATCAACCATGACCGATGGTCCCACCGCTGCGATGCGTTTCACAAATATCGTGACGGTTGTGACAATTCTTGTTGGGGTTAACGGGCTACACCCCCCGCACCGCCACATACCGCCCCGGCGCATCCTCGATCACCTTCAGCCCGCCATCCCCCGGCACCCTCGCCGGAACGCTCCCCCCGTCGAATTTCGACAGCCATTTCCGCCATTCCGGCCACCAGGAGCCGGAAGCCTCCTTCGCCGCCTTCAGCCATGCGTCGGGGCTCTTCGGCTTCCGGGCGTTGGTCCAGTAGGCGTATTTGCCGGCCGCCGGCGGGTTGACCACGCCGGCGATGTGGCCCGATCCCGCCAGGCAGAACTTCACCGGTCCGGCATAAAGCTGGGTCGCCGCATAGGTCGATTTCCAGGGGGCGATATGGTCCTCCCGGGTCGACAGGATGAAGGCCGGGACTTTCACCGTGGTCAAATCGATCGGCACGCCGCCAAGCGTGATCCCGCCCGGCCGGGCCAGCAGGTTTCTTTGGTACATGTTGCGCAGGTAGAAGCTGTGCATCGCCGCCGGCATCCGCGTGGAATCGCTGTTCCAGTAGAGGAGGTCGAACGGGAAGGGGTCCTTACCCAGCAGATAGTTGTTGATGACGAAGGACCAGATCAGATCGTTGGCGCGCAGCATGTTGAAGGTCGTCGCCATGGCGTCGCCCTCCAGATAGCCCTTCTTCCGCATTTTGGATTCCAGCGCGTCGAGCTGCTCCTCGTCGATAAAGACGCCAAGCTCCCCGGCCTCCGCGAAATCGACCATGGTGGTGAAATAGGTGGCGCTCTTGATCCGGTCGTCGCCCCTGGCCGTCATCCAGGCCAGCGTGGCGGAAAGCAGCGTGCCGCCCAGGCAGTAGCCGATGACGTTGATCTCGCTCTCCCCGGTCGCCTTCTCCACCGCGTCCAGCGCCGCCAGCAGCCCTTCGATCATGTAATCCTCGAAGGTCTTGGCGGCCAATTCCTCCCCCGGATTGACCCAGGAGACGACGAACACCGTCAGCCCCTGTTCGACCGCCCATTTGATGAAGCTGTTCTTCGGCTTGAGGTCGAGGATGTAATATTTGTTGATCCAGGGCGGGATGATGAGCAGCGGCCGCCGCGCCACCGTCTCGGTCGCCGGCGCATACTGGATGAGCTGCATCAGGTCGTTCTCGTAGACCACCTTCCCCGGCGTCACCGCGATATTGTCGCCGACGCGGAAGGCGTCGGTGTCTGTCATGCGGATCGCGAGCTTGCCCTTGCCGCGCTCCAGATCGTCCAGCAGGTTCTCTAGCCCCCGGACCAGATTTTCCCCGCCGCTCTCCATCGTCGCGCGGACCACCTCCGGGTTGGTCATGGCGAAGTTGGAGGGCGCCATCGCGTCCACGAACTGCCTTGTATAGAAATCGAGCTTGCGGGCCGTCTTGTCGTCCAGCCCGTCCACCTCCCGCACGGTGGACTGCATCCAGCGGGCGGACAGCAGGTAGGATTGCTTGATGTAGTCGAAGACGGCGTTCTCGTCCCACGCCGCATCCTTGAACCGCTTGTCGGATCGCGCAGGCTCGATCACCGGCTCCGCCGCCTCTCCGGTCATCATCCGCTGGGCCGATCGCTGCCACAGCTCCGCATAATCCCGCCACAGCGCCATCTGCGCCTGCGCCAGCTTCGCCGGATCGGCCATCATCCGGGCTGTCATGTCCATGAAGGCCTGGCCGACATTGAACGGGTCCGCCGTCCGGAACGCCCGCTCGTCGGCCTGCCGGCGCATGAAGTCGCCCACCAGCTTCCGGCTGCGCTCCGCGATCTCCGACATGGCGCGGGCCATCTCGACCGGATCCGGGTGCGGCTGATCGGGATTAGGGGCGCCGGAGGGGCTGGCCATGGGCGATGTCCTCGTTCGTTCCGCTGCCGTCCCCCTTCATACACCAGAAGCGGCCTTCCTGTGCACCGTCCGGCTGGATGGTTGCGCCGGCCGGACGTTTGCGACACGATCTCGCCTGAATGCCAGGGCTTGCTGGATAGCGGCCTCTCCCAGCCGAGGAAACAAAAGAAGTCCATGAACCGCTCCGCCGAACGCCGCTCGCGCCTCACCGCGTCCCCCGCCTCCTGGATCCTGACGGCGCTGATAGCCGCCCCGATCCTGGCCGGCTGCTCGGACCGCCCGACCGGTTTCTTCGACGGCACCCCCTATACCGGCGAAATCCAGCCGACCTCCGTCGCGAGGGTGGAGCCGCCGCCCGCTCCGGAGGGCGAGGAAGGCGAGGGCGCATCCGCGCCGGCTCCCGAGACTCCGTCCGAACCGCGGGAAGCGCCGATGTCGACTTCCGTGGAATCCGTGGTGCCGGTGCCGCTGCAGGAGGTCGCCCCGCCCATGCCGCAACGGTCTCCCGCCGGCAACAACCCCGCCGAGGACATTCTGCCGCCGCCGGCGCAGCCGCGCACCGCGCTGACCGGGCCGGGGCCGGATTCCGGTTCGGTGCTCCCCGACCAGCCGACGGTCGCGACCGCATCGGAGCCGCCGCCGCGCCCGCCGGAACCTGAACCCAAGCCGGCCGAGCCGCCCGAATCCGTGGCCGAACCCGCGCCCCCGCCGCAACCCATGGACGAGGCCGAACCGGCTCCGGACGCAGAGGCGGCCGAGGCGCCCACTCCTGCGCCGCTGCCGCCCAGCCTGCCGCGCCCGCCCAGCGAGCAGACCTATCCCAATCTGGCCGACGTGCCGGAGCGGCCGACCGACATCCCGTCGCCCGAGGAGCGGGAACGGCTGCTGGAGGAGCTGCAATCCGACCGCGCCGCCTCAGGCCTCTCCTTCGGCGCGGCGGCCGAACAGGCGGCTCCCGACGGGGAGGGGGAGGAAACGACGGAGCCCGCGCCCGTTCCCGACCAGCCGACGCCGGAGCCGCGCTTCACGCCGGATTCGGCCTCCGGCGAGGAAGCCGGAACGGTCTATTTCGAATCCGGCCAGGCCGATCTGGGGGTGGAGGAACTGGCGGTCCTCGACCGGATCGCCGAAGCCCACGCGGCCCAGGGCGGCGAGATCAGGGTCGTCGGCCATGCCGCCTCCGGCGCGGCCGACGCGGTGGGGACGGAGACGGTCCCGGCCGAACTGTCGCGCCAGCGGGCTCAGTCGGTCGCCGACGCGCTGGTCCAGCGCGGCGTCGATCGCTCCTCGATCTGGGTTTCCGGGGCCGCCGACACGCAGCCCGCCTCCGGCCCCGCGGAGGCGCGCCGGGTCCAGATTTACCTCGATTATTAGCGGCCCCCCGTCTAGAAACGGAGCCTGGAAACGGGGCGCGCCGCCGGCTCCGTTAAGGCCGGCCGCCATCGGGGTTGGGGCAGGGATGATCGAGCAGGAATTCCATCGGATAAAGCGTCTGCCGCCCTACGTGTTCGCGGAAGTGAACGCGATGAAGGCGAAGGCCCGCGCGGCCGGCGAGGACATCATCGACCTCGGCATGGGCAATCCCGACTCAGCCACGCCGCAGCACATCGTCGACAAGCTGGTCCAGACGGTCCAGAACCCGCGCACCCACGGCTATTCCAACTCTCGCGGCATTCCGGGCCTCCGCCGCGCGCAGGCGGCCTATTACGCGCGGCGCTTCGGGGTGGAGCTGGACCCCGAACGCGAAATCATCGTCACCATCGGATCGAAGGAGGGGCTGGCCAACCTCGCCCAGGCGATCACCAGCCCCGGCGACATCATCCTGGCGCCCAACCCGTCCTACCCGATCCACATGTTCGGCTTCATCATCGCCGGCGCGGCGATCCGCTCGCTGCCGACGGGGCCGGGCTTCGACCTCCTGGACCAGCTCGAACGCTCGGTCCGCCATTCGGTGCCGAAGCCGACCGCGCTGGTGCTGAACTACCCGGCCAACCCCACGGCGCAGGTGGTCGATCTCGATTTCTACCGCCCGATCGTGGAGTTCTGCCGCCGGCACGACATCATCATCCTCTCCGACCTGGCCTATGCGGAGATCTATTTCGACGGAAAGCCCCCGCCCTCGATCCTCCAGATACCGGAGGCGCGCGATGTGGCGGTGGAGTTCACCTCGCTCTCCAAGACCTACGCCATGGCCGGCTGGCGCATCGGCTTCGCGGTCGGCAACGACAGGCTGATCGCCGCGCTGGCGCGGATGAAATCCTATCTGGACTATGGCGCCTTCACGCCCGTCCAGGTCGCCGCGACCGCCGCGCTCAACGGCCCGCAGGACTGCATCGAAAGCATGCGCGCGCTCTATCGCGAAAGGCGGGACGTGCTGGTCGACGGGCTGGCCCAGACCTCTTGGCCGATCGCCCGGCCGGACGCCTCCATGTTCGCCTGGGCCGCCATCCCGAAGGAATATGAGGCGCTGGGCAGCCTGGAGTTTTCCAAGCTGCTGCTGAAGCATGCGCGCGTGGCGGTGTCGCCGGGCGTCGGCTTCGGCGAATATGGCGAAGGTTTCGTGCGCATCGCGCTCGTTGAGAACAAGCACCGCATCAGGCAGGCCGTGAAGAACATCAAGCATTTCCTCAACCATCCCCCGAACGAGCTGGACAACATCCTGGACCGGAGCGCCGCCGCCCAGGCGGTTCAGTCGTGATCCCGCCGGTCAGGGTAGCCGTCGCCGGCCTCGGCACGGTCGGCGCCGGCGTGCTGAAGCTGTTGCGCGATCAGTCGGAGGCATTGTCCCAGCGCAGCGGCCGGCGCTTCGTCGTCACCGCCGTCTCGGCGCGGGAGAAGGCGAAGGATCGCGGCGTCGACCTCTCCGCCGTGCGCTGGTACCGCGACGCCGTCGCCATGGCCGCCGACCCGGACGTGGACGTGGTGGTCGAACTGATCGGCGGCTCCGACGGCCCGGCCAAGGATCTGTGCGAAGCCGCGATCGCCAATGGCCGCCACATCGTCACCGCCAACAAGGCCCTGATCGCCCATCACGGGGCGGAACTGGCGCGCAAGGCCGACGAGGCCGGTGTCGCGCTCGCCTTCGAGGCGGCGGTCGCCGGCGGCATCCCCGTGCTGAAGGGCATCAGGGAGGGGCTGGCCGCCAACAAATTCTCCACCGTCGTCGGCATCCTCAACGGCACCTGCAACTACATCCTGTCGGAGATGCGGGACACCGGGCGGGAGTTCGCGGAGGTGCTGGCCGAAGCGCAGAAGCTGGGCTACGCCGAAGCCGATCCCTCTTTCGACATCGACGGCGTGGACGCCGCGCACAAGCTGGCGATCCTCGCCGCGCTGGCCTTCAACGCCCAGGTCGATTTCGACGCCGTGCATGTCGAGGGCATCCGCAACGTCTCGGCGATCGACATCGCCTATGCCGACGAGTTGGGCTTCCGCATCAAGCTTTTGGGCCTCGCCCGCCGCCAGCCCTCGGGCCTCGATCTCCGCGTCCATCCCTGCATGGTGCCGGCCGCCGCGCCGATCGCGTCGGTCGAAGGCGTGTTCAACGCCGTGGTGACGGAGGGCGATTTCGTCGACCGGGTGATGATGGTCGGGCGCGGGGCGGGGGCGGGCCCCACCGCCTCGGCCGTCGTCGCGGATCTGGTGGATATCGCGCGTGGCTGCCGCGCCCCGGCCTTCGGCGTCTCGACAAGCTCGCTCTCGGTCCTGCCGACGCTGCCGGTCGAACGGCGGCACGGCGCCTATTATGTGCGCCTGATGGTCGTCGACCGGCCGGGGGTGATCGCCGACATCACCGCGACGATGCGGGATCAAAACGTCTCGGTCGAGAGTTTCCTGCAACGCGGCCGGTCCCCCGGCGACGCGGTGCCGGTCGTCATCACGACCCATGAGACGGACGAGGATGCGATGATGCGGGTGCTGGACGGCATAGCGGCGCTCGACGCGGTCCTGGAGCCGCCGCATGTGATCCGCATAGAACCGTTCTAGAAGAAGCCGCCGTCCCGGACGGCGAAAAAGGAAAAGAGGAAGCAATGGGCGACATCAAGGTGATGGACCGCAACCTGGCGCTCGAGGTTGTGCGGGTGACCGAAGCCGCGGCGCTGTCGGCGTCCCTCCAGATGGGCAGGGGCGACGAGCGGGAGGCCGACCAGGCGGCGGTCGACGCCATGCGTCAGGCGCTCAACAGCCTGTCGATCGATGGCGAGGTCGTGATCGGCGAGGGCGAGCGCGACGAGGCCCCGATGCTCTATATCGGGGAGAAGGTCGGCGCCGGCGGGACGGAGATCGACATCGCGTTAGACCCGCTGGAGGGCACCACCATCACCGCTAAGGGCGGCCCCAACGCGCTGGCCGTCATCGCCATGGCCAACAAGGGCGGCTTCCTGAAGGCCCCCGACGTCTATATGGAGAAGATCGCCGTCGGCGCCGGCCTGCCGGATGGCCTAGTCGACATCGACGCCAGCCCGGCCCAGAACCTGAAGGACCTGGCGCTGGCCAAGCAGGCGGAGATCTCCGACCTGGTGGTCTGCATCCTCGACCGCCCCCGCCATGCGGAGCTGATCGCCCGGGTGCGGGAGGCCGGCGCGCGCATCATGCTGATCTCCGACGGCGACGTGTCGGGCGTCATCGCCACCTCCCAGCCGGATGCCGGCGTGGACATGTATATCGGCACCGGCGGCGCGCCTGAGGGCGTTCTGGCGGCTGCGGCCCTGCGCTGCATTGGCGGCCAGATGCAGGGCCGACTGGTCTTCCGCAACGATGACGAGAAGGCGCGCGCCAAGCGCCACGGCCTGACCGACCTCTCCCGCATCTACGGCCTCTACGACATGGCCCATGGCGACGTGATGTTCGCCGCCACCGGCGTCACCACGGGGCCGATGCTGCGCGGCGTCCGGCGCTTCGCCGGCGGGGCGGTCACCCATTCGATCGTCATGCGCTCGAAATCCGGCACCGTCCGGACCATCGAGGCCCGGCACAATTTCAACCGCAAGACGGGGTTCACGCCGGCGGACCGATGACCGGTCCCGTGCCCGACCTCGTGACAGAAGACGACCTTCTCACCGCCGAGCCGGCCGCGACCCTCTCCGTCCGCGGCCGGCGCTGGCGGCTCCTGCCCGCCGATGAACGGGTTTCCCGTGCGCTCGGCCAGCGGCACGGCCTGCCGGAAGTGGTCGCCCGCATCCTGGCCGCCCGCGGCGTGGGGCTTGAGGAGGCGGAAGCCCACCTCAACCCTTCGCTCCGCACGGCGATGCCGGACCCGTCCTCCCTCCGCGACATGGACAAGGCGGCCGATCGCATCGCTCGCGCGGTGATTGAGGGGGAGCCGATCGCCATCTTCGGCGACTATGACGTCGACGGCGCGACCTCGGCGGCACTCCTCCGCCGTTTCCTGAAAGCGGTCGGCAGCGACGCCCGCATCTACATCCCCGACCGGCTGGCCGAAGGCTACGGCCCGAACTCCGACGCGCTGCGCCTGCTGAAGGAGGAGGGCGCGCGCCTCGTCGTGCTGGTCGATTGCGGCACCACCGCCCACGAGCCGCTGGAAGCCGCCGCCGCGATGGGGCTCGACGCCGTGGTGATCGACCATCACACGGCCGAGGCCCGCCTGCCGCCGGCTCTGGCGCTGGTCAACCCCAACCGGCTGGACGAGACAGGCGCGCTCCGCCAGCTCGCCGCCTGCGGCGTCACCTTCCTGTTGCTGGTGGCGCTCAACCGCGCCCTGCGCCGCCTCGGCTTCTACGACGGAACGGGTAGGGCGGAACCCGACCTTCTGGCCCTGCTCGACCTCGTCGCGCTCGGCACGATCTGCGACGTGGTGCCGCTCGTCGGCCTCAACCGCGCACTGGTCGCCCAGGGGCTGAAAATGATGGCCCGCCGCTCCAACGCCGGGCTGGCGGCGCTGGCCGATTGCTGCCGCATCGACCGGAAGATGGACGCCTACCACGCCGCCTTCCTGCTCGGCCCCCGGATCAATGCCGGCGGCCGCATCGGCCGCGCCGATCTGGGCGCGCTCCTGCTCTCGACCGACGATCCGCTCGAGGCGGCGGAGATCGCGGGCCGGCTCGACGCCCACAACCAGGACCGCAAGGAGGTAGAGGCCGCCGTCCTCGCCGACGCCATCCTCCAGGCCGAAGCCGCGCCGAAGGACGACCCAATCCTCCTGGTCGCGGGCGCGAACTGGCATCCCGGCGTCATCGGCATCGTCGCCGGCCGGTTGAAGGAGCGGTTCAACCGCCCGGCCTGCGTCGTCGCGATGGAGAACGGAATCGGCAAGGGCTCCGGCCGTTCGATGCCCGGCATCGACCTCGGCGGCGCGGTGATCGAAGCGCGGCGCTCGGGCCTCCTGCTCACCGGCGGCGGCCACCCGATGGCGGCCGGCTTCACCGTGGCCGAAGAAAGGCTGGCCGATCTGCGCGCCTTCCTCCGCGACCGAATCGCCACAGCCGCCGGCGGCGGTCCGATCGCCGCGCCGGACATGGATTTGGACGGCACGCTCTCCGTCGCCGGCGCGACGCCGGATCTCGCGAACTGGATCGGCCGGCTCGGCCCCTTCGGCGCCGGCAATCCGGAGCCGCGCTTCCTCATCAAGGGCGCGCGCATCATCCAGCCGCGCATCGTCGGCGAACGCCATGTAAGCTGCTTTCTCCAGGGCGCCGACGGCGCCCGCCTCCGCGCCATCGCCTTCCGCGCCATGGACGACGATCTCGGCCACGGCCTGCTGACCGCCCAGGGAACGCCCTGGACGCTGGTCGGCATCGTCCGTCGCGACGAATGGAACGGCCAGGTCCGCTGCCAGCTCCACATCGAGGACGCCTCTCCCGACTGGCGCGGATGACAGGGCGGGGAAGGGGCGTGACAGGGCGACGAATTCCCGCTTGATCTTTCCAGCCCACCCTTATAGAAAGCCCCCACTTCGCGCCACGCGCGCGACGTCCAGCGTCCCCTTCGTCTAGAGGCCTAGGACACCGCCCTCTCACGGCGGCAACAGGGGTTCGAATCCCCTAGGGGACGCCATTTCTGCTTAAAATTGACAGTTAGAAACGGGAGCGCGTCAGACCTTTCGCGGAAGAAGCGACCTCGCACGTTCGCCCCAAACCGGCTCCAACTGCGCGGCTTCATAGAGCCGGCTACGTAGAGCATTAAGGGCTTTATCGCGCGCTTCACCATCCGGCATATCCTCCAAAGCCTCGAATGCTTTCTTAATCTTGAGGTGCCGCCTATGTGGAAGGCGGACACCAGCGTTCGTAAGCGCTGTGCCAGTGACGATGCGAGGGACACCCGCCGGAAAATAGCGGCACTTGTGCGAATGCAGTCCATGCTTCGTGATGATGCCGCGAATGCGAAACAAAGTTGCACGCACCGCCTTCTCGCCGCTGAGACACATATCATCGACGTATACGGTGAAGCGTAAGTTCAGATAATCTGCGAGTTGAGCGATCTCATCGAACATTCGCTTGTGAGCAAAGTATGACAGGATTGGACTAACAGAGCTTCCGGTTGGTAGATGTCCATCGACCGTCAGCAACTTCGCAAGAAGCATCGCTACATCGCTTCTGCATTTCATTATTTCTGAAAAAAACAAATAAACTGCGTGTGCGCTGACATTCTGAAAAAAAGCTCTGATATCAACTTTTACTAAGTTAGTATTAACACTGTGAACCTTAGCGTTCGTAATGTAGGATCTTCCGCGTATTGCTGAGTGGAGATAATCTGGTGTTTCAACGCGGCTTAACCACCGCGCTACCTTTATATGCGCCTGTTTGAGTCGATCTTTTGGTTCTTGTACATCCCGCTTCTTTTGTTTCCCAACCTTAAATTTTTTGTAGTTGTTATCGCGGTTAGCGAGATTTTCCAATTCCGCTAATTCGATCCCCAATCGCTTCGCCAATTCCGCCGGGGATGTAACCTTGAATAGTCGTGATTGATGCAGAGGATGGCGCCTCATGATTAGTTCTCACCGCCGCTCATTTTTGGGTGAGATTGTCGATACCCAGTCAAGCATCTTCAATGCTTTGTCAGCGACAAACGTACGGGCGCGCTCCGAAAAATCAGCATCGCTCGTCCGCTCTGCAAAAAGCATCAACGATGAAACTGGAATACTGAAATAGTCAGAATAGCGTTCGAGGGTTTGGAGCGTAACTTTCTTATTTCCAGATTCAAGTTCCGTAATGAAAGAGCGTGAGAACCCAAGTTCACGGGCAAGTTCCGCCTTGCTCATATCGTGATAAACTCGAACCAATCTTAGTGCTTCATTCAGCATACTTATATCCTGCACATTGGTAGCTTAAAGGTTCTCGACCACCCCACGGACGGTGCGGAAAGTGGCGACGAAGATCGCGACCGCTTTCAACACCAGGAGCAGAATGCGTCGCATCCTGCGTCCACGGCGGCTCCATGTTGAGCGCACCGCAGGTTCTTCGAGAACGCTTCGCCCGGCGACCGGGGGATCATTGTCTTTCGACATATCTGAGTCCTTTCGTCTCAGAGCACCAGACGAGATTGTCTGGCGTCACGCTCTCTGAGACAGGCTCAGGCGAAGCACCTCCAAGCTACCGTGATCGCCTGCTCACGCGGGCGATCCTTACCGGGCCTCGTCGCCGTGCCGCCCGATATCGAGGGACGACGCCGCCGCGCCAATAAGAAGAAGAGACCACCGTCTCCAAGCGTCATGAGACGCCGCATGTGCGTGGTGCCTTCCCGGTCGCGCCATATATCTAGTGGTTCGTTCTCCTTAAGTCAATGATTGTTCGCAAACAGAGAGCGCGGTTTATAATCGACAGGCGACTTCGCTTACGGTTCCGGCCGCCTTGCATCGGCTGTGGCGTTCAACTCAAAATCTTCCAGCCGATCCACGATCTCTTCGAACGCCTCGGCCTGGATCATGTAGCCATCACCCGATTGTGGTTGAGAATGGCGACCGGCGCACCTTCCGAACGGGCCATCACGCCCATCGGATTCCTCTTCAGTTCCGCGATGCTGACGACCGTTTCGGCAATGATGCGCTGCATGCCCCTCCTTACGTTCCCGGCGCGATGGTCTGCCGAAGGCCGGAGTCCGGTAGCGGTAATTACGCGCCAACCTTGGCGCAACCCACATCAGGCAGCGTGTAGCGGACGAACCCGGTTTCTGATGGCGTCGCCTGCCTGATGCTCCGCTTGCCGCAACTCGTAATGTCCCTGGAGATTGATCCAGAACTCCGGCTCGATCCCGAAGTAAGCGCCCAGGCGCAACGCCGTGTCGGCCGAGATCGCCCGATCGCCGGCGATGATCGCGGTGATCCGGTTGGCCGGAACGTCGATATCGCGGGCCAGCCGATTGGCGCTCAGCCCGTGCGGCTTCATGAACTCCTCGTGCAGGATTTCGCCCGGAGTGATCGGCGCAAGAAGATCGCTATCCCTCATCATGTCCCTCCTTGGGCGTGGGTCAATGATAGTCGACGATCTCGACATCGTCGGCATTGCCGTCGTTCCACCGGAAACAGACCCGCCACTGGTCATTGATCCGGATGCTGTATTGCCCCTTGCGGTCGCCTTTCAGGGCCTCCAGGCGGTTGCCCGGCGGAACCCTCAGGCTCTCCAGTGAGGGCGCCGCGTCCAGCATCACCAGCTTCCGGCGGGCCTGACGCTCGATCGCCTGCCATTTCCGGACCAGCCGATCGTTGAACAGTGACTCCGTATCGGCGTCTCGAAACGTCCGGATCATAACGTAATGCGTAATACGTATCGCATAAAGCGTCAAGTCTCGCTGACTTGCACATCCCCATCCCCAACCCGCCCCCGCGTCAGCCAGCCCTCGAACGCCGCAGCGGCCGCATCCGGCGTCCGCGTCTTCGGCTGTAGCAGCACATACCCCCGCCCGGTCCGCACCGGCAGCCCCAGGCTGACGAGCTGCCCCGCCCGGACGAGTTCGTCGACCAACGGCCGCCATCCCAGCGCGACGCCCTGTCCGGCCGCCGCCGCCTGGACGACCATGGTGTAGTTGTTGAAGGCCGGCCCGCCATCTTCCGCCGGCCCGGCCAGCCCGTGCGCCCCGAACCATTCCGCCCAGGTGAGCCAGCGGCCGGCCCGCGCGCTTTCCAGGTGAAGGAGCGGTAGTCCCAAGAGGTCGGAGGGCTGCCCGACCGCCGGCCGGTCGGCGGCGAAGGCCGGGCTGCACACCGGGGTCACGATCTCCGGGAAAAGCGGCGTCGCCCGGATTCCCTTGACCCGTTCGGGCCCGCACACGATCGCCGCGTCCGCCGGCTCGTCCCGCCAGTCGATCTCGTCCTGCAGGGTGATGATGCGCACCTCCCGCCCCGGCAGGGCCGCGCGCAGCGACGCCAGGCGGGGCATCAGCCAATAGGCGGCGAAGCCGAAATCGGTCGCGATGTTGAACCGGCGGCGGCTCCGGCCCCGGCGGATATCCTCGGTGGCCGACGCGATCGTGGCCAGCCCCTGGCGGACCGCTTCCGACAGCCGCGCGCCTTCCGGCGTCAGCGCCACGCCCCGGCGCAGCCTGCGGAAGAGATTGACGCCCAGCTCCGCCTCCAGCGCGCCGATGCGGTGGCTGACCGCCGGCTGCGTCGTCCCGAGCGCGCGGGCCGCGGCGCTGAAATTCAGGCGTCGCGCCGCCGCCTCGAATATCACCAGCGTCTGGACGGGCGGCAGCCGCGCGCTTCGATCTGGCATGATGTCACCTTATGGCAGCATGAGGAGACTTCCGGTTCACAAACGAGGATAGCCGGTGCGATCCTTCATTTCACCCATTCGCGAACTTCCATGGACATGAAGCGGAGCGCCAGCCTTGCCCACCGCCTCCCGGTTGCCCCTATGAGGCGACCCAACATCCTTCTCATCATGGCCGACCAGTTGACGCCGGGCGCGCTGCCGGTCTACGGCCACAAACTGACGAAGGCCCCGAACATCGAGGCGCTCGCCGCCGAGGGCGTGGTATTCGACGCGGCCTATTGCAACAGCCCGCTCTGCGCCCCGTCGCGCTACGTCTTCATGTCCGGGCGCCTGCCGTCGGCGATCGGCGGCTATGACAACGCGGCGGAGTTCCGGGCGGACATCCCGACCTTCGCGCATCATCTGCGCCGCGCCGGGTACCGGACGATCCTCTCCGGCAAGATGCATTTCTGCGGGCCCGACCAGCTTCACGGGTTCGAGGAGCGGCTGACGACCGACATCTACCCCGCCGATTTCGGCTGGACGCCGGATTGGGAACGCCCGGAGGACCGGCCAAGCTGGTACCACAATATGAGTTCGGTCATCGAGGCCGGCCCCTGCGTGCGCACCAACCAGCTCGATTTCGACGACGAGGTCGTCTTCTCCGCCCGGCGCAAGCTGTTCGACATGGCGCGCGGCGGCGGCGACCGGCCGTTCTGCATGACCGTCTCCATGACCCATCCGCACGATCCCTTCGCGATCCCGGAGCAGTACTGGAACCTCTATCGCGACGAGGATATCGACCTGCCGCGCGTGACCCTGTCGCCGAAGGAGATGGACCCGCATTCGCGGCGGGTGCGCCAGGTCTCGGACATGGACAACGCGGAGATCGGCGAGCAACAGATCCGCAACGCGCGCCGCGCCTATTACGGCGCGATCTCCTATGTCGACGAACAGGTGGGCGCGATCCGCCGGACGCTGGCAGAGACGGGCCTGGACCGGAACACCATCGTGATCGTCCTGGCCGACCATGGGGAGATGCTGGGGGAGCGCGGCCTCTGGTTCAAGATGACCTTCTTCGAAGGATCGGCCCGCGTGCCGCTGATCGTCCATATGCCGGAGCGGTTCGGCGCGCATCGGGTGTCGGCGGCGGTGTCGCTGGCGGACCTCCTGCCGACGCTGGTCGATTTTGCTCATGACGGCGCCGCTCCCGCCTTCGAGGAACCGATCGACGGGCGAAGCCTGCTGCCGCACCTGGAGCGCCGTGGCGGCCATGACGAGGCCATCGGCGAATATCTCGCCGAAGGGGCCATAGCCCCGGTCGTGATGATCCGGCGCGGCCGGCATAAATTCGTCCACTGCCCGGCCGATCCCGACCAGCTCTACGATCTGGCCGCCGACCCGGACGAACTGACCAACCTGGCGGCCGACCCGACGGCGGCCGATATCGTGCGCGATTTCAAGGCGGAGGTGGCCCGGCGCTGGGATCTCCAGCGGCTTCACGGGGAGGTGCTGTCCAGCCAGCGCCGCCGCCGCCTGATCTGGGACATCGCGCGCGACGGCGGGCAGAGCCCCTGGGACTATCAGCCGTTCCAGGACGCCAGCCGGCAGTACATGCGGAACACCATGGATCTCGACGATCTGGAGGCCATGGCGCGTTACCCCCGCGTGCGTCCCGCCACTCCGCCCACGGGATAAATCCCCGGAACAAGCCGACAACAGGCCGACAACAGGCCGAACAGAACAGGGAGAAAGACACCATGACCCGATCCCGCCGCCTTCTCGCCGCGCTTCTGCCCGTCGCCGGCATCGCCGCCTTCGCCCAGCCGGCCCTTGCCGCCAACCCGGAATGCCGCGTGGTCCGCATGTCCGATCCCGGCTGGACGGACATCACCTCCACGAATGCGGTCTTCGGCAATTTGCTGGCCGGCCTGGGCTATGAGCGGCAGGTCGAATCGATCGCGGTGTCGATCACCTTCCAGGCCCTCAAGAACGGGGACATCGACGTCTTCCTGGGCAACTGGATGCCTTCCCAGACCACCTTCATCGAACCCTTGACGGCCGAAGGCGCCATCGAGGTGATCGCCCCCAACCTCCAGGGCATCCGGTTCACGCTGGCCGTGCCCGACCATGTCTCGGAAGCGGGCGTCACGGACTTCGCCGACCTCGCCGACCATGCCGAGGAGTTCGAAAGCACGATCTACGGGATCGAACCCGGCGCCCCGGCCAACCGGCACATCCAGCGGATGATCGACACCGGCGATTTCGGCCTCGGCGACTGGACGCTCGTCGAATCGAGCGAGCAGGGGATGCTGAGCCAGGTGGACCGGGCGGAGCGGCGGGACGAATGGGTGGTGTTCCTCGCCTGGGAACCGCACCCGATGAACATGAAGTACGACATCACCTATCTCAGCGGCGGCGACGAATATTTCGGGCCGAACTACGGCAGCGCGACCGTCAACACCGTGACCCGCACAGGCTATGTGGAGGAATGCCCGAACATCGGAAAGCTTCTCGAACAGCTTCAGTTCACGGTGGAGATGGAGAACGAGATCATGGCCATGATCCTGGACGAAGGCATGGAGCCCATGGACGCCGCCGCGGCCTGGCTGGAACAGCACCCGGAGGTGCTGGAACCCTGGCTGCAGGGCGTCACCACCATCGACGGCGCGGAAGGCCTCCCGGCGGTGAAGGCGCATCTGGGACTCGGCTGAACGGCCGGCGGCTCCGGTGAATGCATCAAAAAAGCCCTCTCTCCTCGTGGGAGAGGGTTGGGTGAGGGGGCGTTGGTTTGTTCGTCCGGTCCGGCGCAAGCCCGCAGGATTGTCCCCCTCACCCTCCCGTCCGCTAAGCGGACGGGTCCCTCCCTCTCCCACAAGGGGCAAGGGTGAAACGGGTAGCCCTCTCCCCACCGGGGAGAGGGTTGGGTGAGGGGGAGCGGTGTCTCGGCCTCGCAGTCAGCCGGCCTCGGCGATCACCGGCGGATGGCCTTTCTTCGATGCCGCATCGATTCCAGATCGGGTCTGGACGGTGTCCGCCTCTTGAATTCTCCCTACAATAGGCTATTTTTCCTATTTCCGTCATCGGCACAGGAACAGGAACCATGGCCCACACCGCTTCTTCCCCCTTCGCCGCCTCTCCCATCCCCGACATGCCGCCCCGGCAGGAGGCGTTCTGCCGCTCGGTTGCCCACGGCGCGTCGGCCGCCGCAGCGGCGCGGGCGGCCGGCTACTCGGTCGACAATGCCCGCGGCCAGGCCACGCGGCTGCTCGCCCGGCCCTATGTCCGGCGGCGGATCGAGGAACTGCGCGACGGGCTTCTGGCGGCGCGCAACAGGGAGGTCGCGGAGCTCGTCGCCGTCGCCCGGGAGACGCTGGACAAGGCGCGGGAGGAAGGGAAGCTCGGCGCGATGCTCCGCGCCGTCGAGCTGATCGCGAAGCTGAACGGCCTTTTCGCCCGCCAGTTGCCCGAGATCGCCCACGCCGCCCTCCAGCCCGCCGATGGGCTGCTGGAGGGCGGCGAGATGACGGAGTACGAGCTGGACGACGAGAATAGGGATGACGACGCCGGTGATGATGAAGGCGGCGAGGGTGGCGGCGGGGAAGGGCAGAGCCGTCTTATGTCAGACGAGCCCGACGCCGAGGGCTGCTATCCCGAGGACCGGCCGGTGATGAAGAAGGTGTTGGCGATCGGGACCGATATCCCCGGCGACCCCCTCCTGTCCGCGCCGCCGCGCTACGCCGACGGCGTCGCCTGGGACGGGCTCGGCCCGCACCCTCGCGAGGAGGACCCCGCCTTCCTCGACATCACGCCCGGCAATCAAAGCTTCCTGCTCGTCTCGGAGCAGTACGCCGCCCGCCAGCGCGCCGCCGCCCGCCGCGCCGGCCGCGCCGACCTCATCGATCCTGACGGCTCCGAAGCCTACCAGGCGCCGGCCCCCGTCCGCCGCTACCGCCACGATCCGGGCATGAGCGTATGGGTCTGAACCCCCGAAAGCCCACAAAAGCCGACAAAAGCCCACACAAGAAAAAAGCCCTCGCCCCCTCGTGGGAGAGGGTTGGGTGAGGGGGCGTTGGTTTGTTCGTCAGGCCGGCGCGAGGCCGCAGGATTTTCCCCTCACCCTCCCGCCCGCTTCGCGGTCGGGTCCCTCCCTCTCCCCAGAGGGGCGAGGGTGAAATTGGTAGCCCTCGCCCCTCAGGGGAGAGGGTTGGGTGAGGGGAACGACCGACGAATGCGAGCGCGGAAGAATGGGGAAGGAAAGGCCCCGCCGTCAGCCGGCCTCGGCAATCACCAGCGGATGGTCCTCCGGCAAAGCCGCGCCGTTTCTGTCCGGGTGGGCCACCGCGCTTTTCGGCCGGCGGGGCTTCGGCGCTTCCGCTAACCGGCCGTCCGCGAGCAATTGTCGAGCCGTTGCGCGGTCCGCCTCCGCCGCGATCTGCGCATGACGGAACGCCGTCTGCGCCTCCAGCGGCTGGGGCGGGGAAAGCCGGACGGGATGGCACGCCCCCGCTTCCGTCACCAGAAGCATGCCGCCCGAGCAATCCTGGATCTGGTCGCCCGGCCGGGCCTCGGCCTCGCGGTAGACGATGTCGCTCAGGCGGTGCCGCCCGTCGGCCGCCGGGACGATTTGCCGGCTCTCGTCCAGATAGACCTCACTGGGGCGGCGGCCGACCGGTTGGAAGACGACGATCGGGCTCACTACGTCGAATGCTCTGTCGACGGCGGGGAGGGCGGGCATGAAGCGCAATATGCGATCCTTCGAAACCGGAGAGGCCTCTATATATGGGGTCGCAAACCCCAGCTTTCATCCCGTCGGATCGGCCGGCGCCGGAAAGAGAATGGATAGGAGGAGCGATATCCCGCCGACATCAGCATTCTCTTAACTATTGGCGCATAGACCACCTCGGAGACGCGCAACCCCCAAAGACAGGCAGTCCGGCAATGGCGAAAGCTATCGATAAGGGAATCGGCTTCTTCAACAATCTGAAGACCAGCGTAAAGATCTATGCGGGGTTCGGCGCGATGCTGGCGCTGCTGCTGACGCTCGGCGGGCTGGCATGGATCGGAAGCCGGCAGTCCCAGGCGAATCTGGATTCCTATTCGGGGGAGGCCGAAATCGCCCTTCTCAGCGCCCAGGCGGATACCGCGCTGGTCGAATCCCGTCTGGCGGTCGCCCGCTTCATCGCGCTGGGATCGCCCGAGGAGGCGGCGCGCTTCGAGGCCCAGCAGGCGGAGATGCGCCGGCTTTTCGCGGAGGCCAAAGAGCTGATGGTGCTGGAGCAGACCCGCATCGCCGTCGATCAGATCATGGGACTCCTGGACCAATATGCCGCCGGCTTCGGGCAATACGTCGCCCTGCGCGCCCGCCAGGACGAGCTCAACCAGGCCATCCTGGTCGATACCGGTATCGCGGCCCGCCGGCTGATCGCGGAAGTCCGCGATTCTGAGGGCGAGGCGGGGAATCTGGACGGCCAGATCATCGCCGCCAGGATCCATGGCGATTTCGTCATGGCGCGGACCATCGCGTCCCGCTTCGTGGCCGGCCACAAGGAGGAGGACCGCGTCAAGGTCGTGGACGCGCTGGCGAACGTCCAGGCGGATATCGAGCGTCTGACCGGCGTCGCGGCCGCGCCGGGACAGCAGGATCGGCTGGTGGAAATCGAAGGTTTGGTCGCGACCTATGTCTCTGGTTTCGAGGAAATCGCCGCAGTGGTCGTTGAGGGCGACGAGGTGATCGCAACCTCCCTCGAACGCTACGGTATCCTGCTGGCGGAAGCATCGGCCGGCATCCGCAACGCGGCGGTCGGCCTGCAGCGGTCGCTGGGCGTCGAGGCGGCCGAGGCGGCGGAGGCGTCGAAGGCGCTGTCGCTCACCCTGTCGCTCGGCGCGCTCGGCCTCGGGATCGCGATCGCCTGGTCGATCTCCCGCGCGATCACGAAGCCGGTCAACGCCATGACGGCGGCCATGGACCGCCTGGCGGACGGCGATCTGGACGTCGCCGTTCCCGCGATCGGGCGTCGGGACGAGATCGGCCGGATGGCCCAGTCGGTCGCGGTGTTCAAGGACAACCTTCGCCGCAACCGGGAGATGGAGGAGGAGGCGAAGGCCCAGGAAGGCCGGGCACGGGAAGAACAGCGGCGGCTGATGCGGGCCACGGCCGACAGCTTCGAGGAGACGGTCGGCGCGCTGGTCGAGAATATCGCGGCCGCGTCGGCCCAGCTTGAGGCGGCGGCGCAGACGATGACCTCCACGGCCGACGAGACCAATGCCCAGGCGGGGATGGTTTCCGCAGCCTCGACCCAGGCCGCGGCCAACGTTCAGACCGTGGCGACGGCGACGGAGGAGCTGACCGCCTCGGTGCGGGAGATCGGCGGCCAGGTCGCCACCTCCACCCAGGCGGCGGAGCGGGCCGTGGATTCCGCCGGCCAGACCACCATGACCGTCCAGGGGCTGGCCGACGCCGCCCAGGCGATCGGCAAGGTCGTGGAACTGATCCAGGACATCGCCGCGCAGACCAACCTCCTGGCGCTCAACGCGACGATCGAGGCCGCGCGGGCCGGGGAGGCCGGCAAGGGCTTCGCAGTGGTCGCGAGCGAGGTCAAGAACCTCGCCAACCAGACCGCCAGGGCGACCGAGGAGATCGCGAGCCAGATCCAGGGCATCCAGGGAATCACCGGAGAGACGGTCGACGCCATTCGGGAGATCGGACGGATCATCGGCGAAAGCCGGGACATCGCCGCCAGCATCGCCGCCGCGGTGGAGGAGCAGGGCGCGGCGACGGGAGAAATCGCCCGCAACGTCCAGCAGGCCGCCCAGGGCACCGAGGAGGTCTCGGGCGCGATCTCGCAGGTCAGCCAGGCCGCGGCGGAAAGCGGGACAGCCGCCAGCCAGGTCCTGTCCAACGCGCGGGAACTGGGGCAGACCGGCGAGCGGCTGAAGGCCGGCGTCGCGGAATTCCTGGAGCGGATCCGCGCGGCCTGAGGCGGAGCGGGGTCTTACGCCTCCGGCGGACCCCATATCTCCTCCAGCCGCTGTTCGCGGCCGCACGCCCATTTGTAGTATTTGTAGCGGAGCGGATTTTCCTGGTGGTAGTTCTGGTGGTAATCCTCCGCCGGATAGAACTCGCTGGCCTCCGTGATCTCCGTCTCCACCGGGCGGTCGAACCGCTCGGCGATGGATTGCTTGGTCTCCTCCGCTAGCCGGCGCTCCTCCGGGTTCTCCACGAAGACGACGCTGCGGTACGACGGCCCGCGGTCGCAGAACTGGCCGCCGCCGTCGAACGGATCGACATTGCGCCAGAACACGTCCAGCAGGGCGGCGTAGTCGACTTCCGCCGGATCGTAGGTGACCCGCACCGCCTCGGCGTGGCCGGTGCCGCCCTGAGTCACCTGCTCATAGCTGGGGTCGGGGACCGTGCCGCCGGAGAACCCGGATACCGTCTCCGTAACGCCCTCGACCTTGTCGAACGCTTCCTCCACGCACCAGAAGCAGCCGCCGGCGAAGACCGCCGATTCCATTCCGTCGTCGGCCGGTGCCTGTTGCGCCAGCGCGGCCGGAACCGCCATCAGCGCGACCGCCAGCGAAATCATCGTCTTCTTCAGCATGGGAGTGCCTCCTCCATTTCCCGTCATCACCAACCCTGGGCCAGCACTTAGGCCGACGGGGAGGGGCTGCCAAGCTCCCGTAACGCCTTCGTGAAACAAGGTGAAACCTGACGCCTCGATCCGACGTTACTGAGTCCGAGCTAATGTAAGGGGGCGTCATGTCGATCTTGTGGACAATCATCATCGGACTGCTGGCGGGGCTGGTGGCAAAACTGCTGATGCCGGGGCGCGATCCCGGCGGGTTCATCATCACCATCCTCCTGGGCATCGCCGGCGCCTTCGTCGCCACCTGGCTGGGCCAGGCGGTCGGCTTCTATGAGCAGGGGGAGGCGGCCGGCTTCATCGGCGCCGTGATCGGCGCGATCATCATCCTGGTGATCTACCGCTTCATCGTGAAGCGCAGGGCCAGCGACTAGCGGACCTCGTCGGCGGGCGTCCCTCTGTCCACAGCTTCGTCAACGCCCTCCATGTCCATGGCGATCGGGCTGGTCGCCGGGACGTTGACGAAGGGCTCCCTCTCGGCCGCCGGTATCGACGCCCGCTTGGTCGTCCGCCACAGGACGAAGAGGGCGAGGCCGGCCGCGACCAGGGCTGCGTACTGGAACAGGCCGCCGGGGCCGAACCGGTCCATCATCAGCGTCGCCAGCGTCGGGCCGACTGCCGACCCCAGCGCCCAGCAGAGAAGCAGGCTGGAGGAAAGCTGAACCGTGCGGCCGCTCTCGCTGAAATCGTTGGCGTGGGCGACGCAGACGGCATAGACCGACAGCGCGAAGCCGCCCCACAGCGCGAACAGAAGGTAGATCGCCCACAGCCAGTCGGCCGGAACGAATCCCAGCAGCAGCGAGACGAGCGCCACCGCCGCCGTCGAGCCGACGATGACGTTCCGGCGGTCGATCCGGTCCGACAGCCAGCCGAGCGGCCACTGGAAGGCGAGGCTGCCCGCCTGGGTGATCGCCATCAGGATCGCGATGGCGGTGGTCGAGAGGCCGAGCCGCGCGCCATAGACCGGCGACAGGCTTATGACGGCGGAGTTGATGAGCCCCGTGGCGAAGCAGCCGACCACGCCGGCCGGCGCGATGCGGTAGAGCTCCCTCAGCCTCAGCGGCGCGATGTCCGGCACCGACGGGCTGGTCGAGGTGGTGAGCGCGACCGGAATGAGGCACAGCGCGTAGAGCGCCGCCCCGCCCATGTAGAAGGCCAGCCCCGCCACGTCGCCGACCGCCAGCATCAACTGCCCTCCGGCGAACCCGACCTTGTTGAAGATCATGTAGACGCTCAAGACCCGGCCGCGCAGCGCGGCGGGCGTACGTTCGGCCAGCCAGCTTTCCGCCACGGTGAAGAGGCCGGCCGAACAGAAGCCCGTGATGATCCTCAAGCCCATCCAGTAGACCGGGTCGATCCACAGCGAGAAGGCGATGGCGGTTGCCGACATCATCGCCGCGAAGACCGCGAAGGCGCGGATATGGCCGACCTGCCGGATGATCCGCGTGGTCATCAGGCAGCCGACCAGGAACCCTGCCGCATGGCCGGTGGCGATCAGGCCGATCGACCCGGCGCTGTAGGAATCGAGCGTCAGCCGGACCGGCAGGAAGGTCAGCAGCGCGCCGTTGGCGAGCTGAAGCAGGGCAACGCCCAGGATGATGGCGGCGACGGCAAGATAGGGGTTGGGCATCGGGGAGCTTCGAGAACGCGGAACGTCCGGCCACCTTCGCAGAGGCGTGCCGGGTCGCCAAGCTTGACTTCTCGGGATGTTCTAGGAAATAATCCCTCACACTGAGCTTGTCATAGGGTCTGTGCCCCATGGTTCGACAGGCTCACCATGAGGAGCAGGGGTAAGCCCCCGCTAATTGGTCATTCCGGCCCCCGAGCCGGAATCCATAGGCCCTAACCGCATCACTGGCGGGAAGGGACCGGACGCGGTCCCACCACCGCCTCATCCCAAGCCAGTCGAAGGATGCACGCCCCGATTGTGCGACGGGCTCACCATGACGAGAGATGGGAACTCACTTGCCCAGCACCTTCTTCACCTCCTCCGCGCGGTCCCGGGGCAGGACAAGCGTGGCGGTGGGCGTGGCGACGATGACCAGATCCCGTACCCCGACGACGCCCAGCGTGTGGCCTTCCGAGGCCCGAAGGTAGCTGGCCGAAGAATCCTCGACGCGGACGTCGCCGATGACGACGTTGCCCAGATCGTCCTTGTCGCCGACCGCCCAGAGGGCAGCCCAGGAGCCGAGGTCGCTCCATTCGAAGAGGGCGGGCACTACGGCCGCCCGGTCGGTGCGCTCCATGACCGCATGGTCGATCGAGATAGAGGTCGCGGCCGCGAACGAGGCCTCGTCCAGCCGGAGGAAGTCCTCGTCGGCCCGGCCGCGGTCGATGGCGTCCCGGGCGGGCTCGACGATACCCGGCTCGTGACGCTCCAGCTCTTCCAGGAACCGTCCGGCGGGCAGCAGGAAGATACCGCTGTTCCAGTAGTATCCGCCTTCGGAGAGGAACCGTTCGGCGGTCTCCAGGTCCGGCTTCTCCACGAACCGGTCGACATGGCAAGCTCCGCCGGGCGTCCCAAGGGGGCGGCCCGAGCGGATATAGCCGTAGCCGGTGGCCGGCCGGTCCGGCTGGATGCCGAGCGTCGTCATGTATCCTTCGGCGGCGGCCCCGGCGGCGGTGCGCATCGTGTCGAGGAAGATGTCGAGACCTGAGATCGCCGCGTCCGACGGCAGGATGGCCAGCACCGTGTCGGGGCTCTCAGCCAGATGGGCGGCGACCGCGGCGGCGGGGGCGGTGCTGCGGCCCATCGGCTCCAGCACGATTCGCCGGGGCGCGATGCCGGTCTGGGTCATCTGCTCGGCGACCATGAACCGGTGCGCGGTGGCGCAGATGACGATGGGTGGTTCAAAGAGTGCCGGATCGGAAACCCTGCGCGCGGTCTGCTGGAGAAGCGTCTCTTCTCCCAGCAGGCTCAGGAGCTGCTTGGGCCGTTCCGGCCGGGAGAGGGGCCACAGGCGCGAGCCGATGCCGCCGGAGAGGATCACGGGCAGGATCCGTGGCGAGGCGGGTCTCTCAGATGGCATGGACATGGTCTCCGGTCGTGAAAGGCTGGTGGCCGGCGGCTAGAGAGGCTTCAATTTATGGGTTTTTTCGGGCGGAAGGGAGGAGCGTTCGCGTCTGTTGCGGCGTTACCCCCCGGACATGTTAATGAGCGGGACCGGTTGGACCGAAGAGGACGAGGCGATTGATGAGGCTGATCTTGGGGAACTGCAGGATATGGGGCTCGGCCGCGCTGGCGCTGGCCTTGTCGGCCTGTGCGTCGACGCCGGCCGCGCAGGGCGCGGGCGGCGCCGGAACCTCCGATGCCCCCGTAGCGGCCGCCGAGGCTCCGCAGCAGAGCTTCGAGGAATGGGTGGCGTCTTTCAAGCGGCAGGCGCGGCAGGAGGGCATCTCGCCGGCGGCGATCGATCGGGCCTTCGCCGGGGTGAGCCGGCTGCCGGCGGTGATCGAGGCGGACAGCCGCCAGCCTGAATTCGCCCGGCCGATCTGGGATTATCTGGACAGCGCCGTCTCCGACCAGCGGGTGGCTCGGGGAAGGGCGCTCCTGGCTGAACATGCCGCCCTGCTGGATGCGGTCGAGCAACGTTATGGGGTGGCGCCGGAATATCTGGTCGCCATCTGGGGGCTGGAGAGCGCCTATGGCGCGAATTTCGGCAACTACCCCGTCATCTCCGCCCTCTCCACTCTGGCCTATGACGGCAGCCGGGAAGGCTACGGTCGGGATCAGTTGATGGCGGCGCTCAGGATCATCGAGGCGGGGGACATCGCGCCCGACCGGATGGTCGGGTCCTGGGCCGGGGCGATGGGCCAGACGCAGTTCATTCCCACGACCTATCTGGGCCACGCCGTCGATGGCGATGGCGACGGGCGGCGCGACATCTGGGGCAGCCTGCCCGACGTCTTCAGCTCGACCGCCAACTACCTGGCCGAATCCGGCTGGCAGCGCGGGGAGAGCTGGGGGACGGAGGTCCGGCTACCCGCCGGTTTCGACTATGGCCTTGCCGAGCTTTCCGAAAGCCTGCCGATAGACCGGTGGCGGGCGATGGGCGTCACCCGGGCCGACGGCGCGCCGCTGACCGCCACGGGCGAGGGGTCGATCATCGTGCCTGCCGGCCATCGCGGACCGGCCTTTCTGGTGCTGGACAATTTTCGCGCGATCCTGCGCTACAACAACGCGACTAGCTATGCGCTGGCGATCGGGCATCTGGCGGACCGCCTCAGGGGCGGAGAACCCTTCGTCGGCGATTGGCCGAGAGGCGATTCACCGCTGAGCCGCGACGACCGGATGGACCTTCAGCAGCTGCTGACCGCCAGGGGATATGACACGGGCGGGGTCGACGGGATAATCGGGCCGATGACGCGGGACGGCATCCGCCGGTTCCAGGAGGAGTTGGGGCTGCCCGAGGACGGCTATCCGACGTCGGCGCTGCTGGAGAGGCTGCGGGCGCTCAGTTAAGCGGAGCGGTTTCCACCGTTCCGGCCGGGGCCGGCTGGATGGTCGGGCCTCCGGTCGGGCCGGATGCGCCCGTCGCCGTTCCCTGGGCCGGCGGAGGCGCGCCGGGTGATCCATCGGCGGGCGCCGGTTCCCCGCTTACGCGATCGACGACATACTTCGTGCCATCGGCGATCGCGGCGACGCCGGTGTTGAAGGCGTCGGCGACGGCGCATCCCGATAGCAGGAGGACGATCGGAAGAAGGCGGAAGGTCATGATCTCTGTCCAGGCCGAAGGAAGCCTTCTGATTAGGGCATATGGGCTGTTCCTACAACGGCGCTTACGGCTTTTCGTCCGGCTTAACGATCCGCTAACCAAGCCGCTCTATGGTCTTTCCCATGACCATGCCGGCCATCCTCCAGCGTCATCGCCAATGGTGCCTCCGCGCCTCGGAAAGCGCTCTCTTCTCTCGCTCGGAGCGTCAGCAGTTCCGGCTGCTGGCCGACCGGCTGGCGGAGGAGTTGGCGCGGGAGATCCGGCCGGGAGCGCCGCTGATCCACATCGTGCGCCGCGCACGGGAGCGCAAGGCCATACTTCGCCTCGCTTCCTGACCCGTCTTCCGCCCTGTTTTGACTTTTTCGCCGCGCTTGTTGCAGATGGGCAACAGTACATTAATCTCCCGATTCCAGTTCATTAATCCCGCAGGCTAATCTTATATATGACATGATAGTTCCGCTCTGAGGGAATTACACCCTAAGAGGAATGGATTTTATCTATCCCCACGCGGATGCTGGCCGAAGTTCTTGGGCAAAGGGCGTAAAACCGGGACCGAAAGAACGACATGCCGCACTCCGCAGGACAAAAAATGTCCGCGCCGGCGTCTTTCGGAAAGCCCCCAAGGCAAGCGGCCACGAAATGTGGGGAGCACCATCATGAGTATCTTGTCGAGCAATATCGTACTGATCGGCGAAGCGGACATCTTCCGGGAGGCGCTGAGGCACGTGCTGGCCTTGGGCGACTTCAGGATCGTCGGCGATTTCGGCTCGGTAGCCGCATTGGCCCCTGATTCCATCGACCAGAAGCCCGACCTGGCGGTGATGTTGAGCCTTCCCGTCGATGCTGCCGACGTTCGGCGGCTGCATGAGAGGTGGCCGGCGATCCGCATTGTGGCGTTGGGCAGCGGGGGCGAAGGACTGGCGCTCTCCAGGAGCGTCGAGGCCGGTGTGGACGCCGTCCTGCTCAAGGACACTTCCATCGAGGTATTGCTGCAATCCCTCAGGCTGGTGGTCATGGGACAGAGCATCCTGCCGATGCGCTTCGCCCACCGGACGATGGCCGAGGAGACGGCGATAGGGTCGCCGTTCCAGCCCGCAGGGCAGCGGACGCTGACCAGCGGCGAAAGGCGGGTCCTGAGCCTCCTGGCGGAGGGCAAGCAGAACAAGCTGATCGCGCGTCATCTGGGCGTGTCCGAGGCGACGGTGAAGGTCCATGTCCGCCGCGTCCTGCGGAAGATCGGGGCGGCGAACCGCACCCAGGCGGCGATCTGGGCGACGCGGTCCGGCATCACGCCGATGCAGCAGATCGCCTCCTGATCACCACCGTCCGGATTACCGCCGTTCGGATTACAGATTGACCATCCTTCGCGGCCCTTTCTATCGTCGCTGTCCAGGGAGTCGGCCGCGAAAGGAAGAACAAGATGGCAGCCAGGAAGGTCGCGACGGCGGCTGACGCGCGGGCGCTTGTCGAGGAGCGGGGCCTGGCTCACGTCAAGGTCGCGGTCACCGACATCGACGGGGTATTGCGCGGCAAATACATGTCGCGCGAGAAATTCTTCTCCGCACTGGATGGCGGTTTCGGCTTCTGTGACGTGGTGCTGGGCTGGGACAGCAACGATCAGCTCTACGACAATGTCGACTATACCGGCTGGCATACGGCTTATCCCGACGCGCCGGTAACGGTGGCGGTGGAAACCTGCCGCGACGTGCCGATGGAAGGCGACATGCTGCTCTTCCTCGGCGACTTCGCCGGACCGGCGGAGGCGATCTGTCCGCGCGGCCTGTTGAAGCGGGTGATCGAGCGGGCGCGCGGCATGGGATACGAGCCCTCCGCGGCCTTCGAATACGAATTCTTCCTGTTCGATGAGACGCCGCATTCGATCCGTGAGAAGGGCTATCGCGACCTGCGCCCGATCACGCCGGGATTCTTCGGCTATTCGATGCTGCGATCCTCCGTATGGGCGGAGTTCTATCGCGAACTGCTGGACGTGGCGGAGCGGATGGATTTCCCCATCGAGGGCCTGCACACGGAGACGGGGCCGGGCGTGCTGGAGGCGGCGATAACCGTCGACAAGGCGCTGGAGGCAGCGGACAAGGCGACCCTGTTCAAGAGCTTCACCAAGATCGTCGCTCAGAGGAACAACCTCATGGCGACCTTCATGGCGAAATGGTCGCCGGACTGGCCCGGACAATCCGGCCACCTGCATCTGTCGCTGAAGGGGACCGACGGGAAACCCGCCTTTCACGACAAGGGGGAAGAGCACGCGATCAGCCGGACGATGCGTCATTTCATCGGCGGCCAGCAGAAGCTGATGCCGGAGCTGCTGGCGATGGTGGCGCCGTCCGTCAACGCTTATACGCGGCTGATTCCCGGCTTCTGGGCCCCGACCTCCGCAAGCTGGGGGGTGGAGAACCGAACGACGGCGCTGCGGGCGATTCCGGGATCGGCGAAATCCCAGCGTGTGGAGTATCGCGTCGCGGCGGCGGACGGGAATCCCTACCTGGTGATGGCGGCGGCGCTGGCGTCCGGCTTGTGGGGCATCGAGAACGAGGTGGAGCCGGAGGCGGCATGCAAGGGGTCCGCCTACGACCGGACCTTCCCGCCGCGCCTGCAGCTTCCGCGCACCCTGTTCGAGGCGGCCCGGCGGTTGCGGAAATCCAAGCCGGCCCGCGCCCTGTTCGGCGACGCCTTCGTCGACCATTACGCTGCGACGCGGGAATGGGAGGAGCGGGAGTTCCGGAAGCACGTCACCGACTGGGAACTGGCCCGCTACTTCGAAATCATCTAAGCCCGCGTTCCGTACATCTCCCGACATCCGAGGTCTTCCCCCGATGAGCGCCTCCGCCGCAAAGTGGAACTACCCGACCAAGATCCTGTTCGGCGCCGGCCGTATCGCAGAGTTGGCGGCGGCTTGTAGGGAAACGGGCATCTCCAGACCTCTCCTGGTCACCGATGCCGGACTTGCGAAGCTGCCGATGGTGGCGGAGACGATGGCCCTGCTGGCGAAGGAAGGGGTGCCGGCGAAGCTCTTCTCCGACATCAAGCCGAACCCCATCGCCGCTAATGTCGAGGCGGGGGTGGCGGCCTTCCGCGACGGCGGACATGACGGCGTGATCGCCTTCGGCGGCGGCAGCGGTCTGGACGCGGGCAAGCTGGTCGCCTTCATGGCGGGGCAGACGCGGCCGATCTGGGATTTCGAGGATATCGGGGATTGGTGGAGCCGCGCCAATGCCGACACGATCGCACCCATCGTCGCCGTTCCGACCACCGCGGGCACGGGATCGGAGGTCGGGCGCGCGGCCGTCGTCACGGACGAGGCGGCGCACATGAAGAAGATCATCTTCCATCCGAAGATGCTGCCGGGGGTGGTGATCGCCGACCCGCTGCTGACGGTCGGGCTGCCGAAGCCTGTCACGGCCGCGACGGGCATGGACGCCTTCGCCCATTGCATGGAAGCCTATTGTGCCCCCGGCTATCATCCGATGGCCGACGGCATCGCCATGGAGGGGCTGCGACTTATCGCGGAGTGGCTGCCGGTCGCCTATGAGAGTCCGGAGAATGTCGAGGCGCGGGGTCATATGATGGCGGCCGCCAGCATGGGGGCGACGGCCTTCCAGAAGGGGCTGGGTGCCGTTCATTCGCTGGCCCACCCGCTGGGTGCGCTCTACGACGCCCATCACGGCCTGCTGAACGCAATCCTGATGCCCTATGTCATGATCCGCAATCGTCCGGCGATCGAAGGGAGGATGGACCGGTTGGCGCGCTATCTGGGGCTGGAAGGGCAGGGGTTCGATGCCGTACTGGCCTGGCTGCTGGGCCTGCGGCGTCGGCTGGGAATCCCCGAGACGCTGTCGGCCATCGGCATCAAGGCCGACCGGGCGGAGGAGATCGGACGGCTGGCGGAGAATGATCCGTCAACGCCGACCAACGCGGTTCCCGTCACCGCCGCCGATCTCTCCGCGATATTCCGGAGGGCGGTCGCCGGAGATGTCTCCTGATGGCGCGGATCGCCGTAGCGGGTTTCCAGCATGAAACAAACACGTTCGCCTCCCTGAAGGCGACGCTTGCGGATTTCCGGGAAGCGGACGCCTGGCCGGCGATGGTGCGGGGAACGGACCTGCCGGCCGCGGTCGCCGGCATGAACCTTCCGGTGGCTGGGTTCCTGGCGGCGTCGCGGCATCATGAGATCGTGCCGCTGCTCTGGTGTTCGGCAAGCCCCTCGGCCCCGGTCGAGACGGAGGCGTTCGAGACGATCGCCGGCGAGATCTGCTCCGCTTTGAGAAAGAGCCTGCCGCTCGACGCCCTCTATCTGGATCTGCACGGCGCGATGGTGACGGAGGCCCATGAGGACGGGGAGGGGGAGCTTCTCTCCCGCATCCGGCAGGTCACGGAACCGGATCTGCCGATCGTCGTCAGCCTGGACCTGCATGCCAATGTCAGCCGGCGGATGGTCGACCTCTCGGACCTGCTGGTCGCCTATCGCACATACCCTCACGTGGACATGGCGGAGACAGGCGCGCGGGCGGCCCAGGGGATGGATCGTCTTCTGTGGCTGGAACGGCCGCTGCACAGGGGTTTCGCGCAGGGCGGCTATCTGGTCTCGCTGGTCGCCCAGTCGACGCTGGCGACGCCGGCGCGGGAGATATATGAGCGGCTGGCGCGGCTGGAGGAGAGGCCGGGAATCGTCTCGCTCTCCGTCGCCATGGGTTTCCCGGCGGCCGACGTCGCCGATTGCGGCCCCTCCATCATGGGCTACGGAACCGATGCCGAGGCGGTGGAGACGGCGGTCTCCGGCCTTGCGCGGATGTTCGAGGAGGCCGAACCGCGCTTTCGGATATCGCTCCTGTCGCCCGACGAGGCGGTGGCAAGGGCGATGGAAAGATCGCGAACCGCGAACCGCCCGGTCATCCTCGCCGATACGCAGGACAATCCCGGCGGCGGCGCGGAGGGCGACGGGGTGGCGATCCTGGAGGCGCTGGTCCGGCGTAAGGCGGAAGGTGCGGTTGTCGGCCTGCTGAACGATTCCGACGCGGCGCTGAAGGCTCATCAGGCGGGCGTCGGCGCGGAAATCGACATGGCGGTCGGCGCCGGCAGCCGATATGGCGGCGCGGTGCCTTTCGAGGGGCGCTTCACGGTCGAGCGGCTGGGCGACGGCCGGTTCACGGGTACCGGCCCTTTCTACCTCAATGCGCGGATGGACCTCGGGCCGATGGCGCTCTTGCGGATCGGAGGCGTCCGGGTCGCCGTGTCGTCGCGGAAGCAGCAGGCGGCCGACCGGGAGATGTTCCGTCATCTGGGCGTCGAACCGGCGGGGCAGAAGATCCTGGCGCTGAAGAGCTCCGTCCATTTCCGCGCGGACTTCGAGCCGATCGCCGAGGAAGTGCTGATCGTGGAAGCGCCGGGACCGAATACCGCGGATACCTTCGCCCTTCCGTTCGCCCGGTTGAGGGAGGGTGTGCGGCGCGCGCCGAGGGCGTGAAGGCCGGGCGGCCGATCGCGTCAATTTTATCTTTTTGCCCTACAACCTCATGTGGCACTCTTCGCGCCGGCAGGATCGCGAATCGGGTGGCGAATGGAGAGGAAGAACGAGCGCGGCCGGGAGAAGATCGCCCTGATAACCGGCGTCACCGGGCAGGACGGCGCGTACCTGTCGGACCTTCTGCTTGGCAAGGGGTATGAGGTCCACGGGCTTAAGCGCCGGTCATCCTCCATGAACACCGCCCGCATCGACCATCTTTACGATGGGTGCGACCGCTTCTTCCTGCATTACGGCGACATGGCCGATGGCGGAGGGCTGCTACGGCTGATCGACCGGGTTCGGCCGACCGAGATATACAATCTGGCGGCGCAGAGCCATGTGAAGGTCAGTTTTGAACTTCCGGAATATACCGCCGATATAAACGCGCTCGGCGCGCTGCGGCTGCTGGAGGCGATCCAGCTGCTGGGGATGGGCGACAGGGTGCGCTTCTATCAGGCGTCGACCTCTGAGCTCTACGGTCAGGCGGCGGAATGCCCTCAGAACGAAGAGACTCCGTTCAGGCCGCGAAGCCCATATGGCATCGCCAAGCTCCACGCCTTCTGGACGACGGTCAATTATCGCGAGGCCTATGGCTTTCACGCCTCGAACGGCATCCTGTTCAACCATGACAGTCCTATCAGGGGGGAGACTTTCGTCACCCGCAAGATCACACGAGGCGTCGTCGCGATTCATCTGGGCGATATGCGTCCCATCAGTCTGGGCAACCTCAACGCGCGGCGCGATTGGGGTCATGCGCGGGACTATGCCGACGGGATGTGGCGCATCCTTCAGCAGTCGGCGCCGGATGATTATGTGCTGGCGACCGGAGAAAGCCGAACCGTCCGGGAGTTCGTGACGGAAGCCTTCCGGGTGATCGGCCGCACCATCGTCTGGGAAGGAGAGGGGCTGGAGGAAACCGGCGTGGATGATTCCGACGGAACGTGTCTTATCCAAATCGATCCGCGCTATTTCCGTCCCGCGGAAGTCGACCTTCTGGAGGGCGATCCGGCGAAGGCCCGGAAGCGTCTGAACTGGCGCCATACGGTCAGGTTCGAAGAACTCGTGGAGGAGATGGTGCTGGCCGACATGCGAACCGCAAACCGCGGCCCTGCCATGGCGATGCCGCAGGCGTTGCCGGTCTGAGACCAATGAGGGTCCCCTACGGCCTTGCCGGTAAGCGCCTATGGGTCGCGGGGCATCGCGGGATGGTCGGATCGGCTCTGGTCCGGCGGCTGGGCCGCGAGGGTTGCGAAATCCTGGCGGTCGGCCGCGACCAACTCGATCTCCGGGATGGTGCGGCGGTGGCGCGATGGATGGCGGACAACAGGCCGGACGCGATCATGCTCGCGGCCGCGCGGGTCGGCGGCATTTTGGCGAACAGCCTTTATCCGGCGGATTTCCTGCACGACAACCTGGCAATCCAGACCAATGTCATGGAATGTGCCCGGCGGCAGGGGGTGGAGAAGCTGCTGTTCCTCGGCTCATCCTGCATCTATCCGCGCGACGCCCGGCAGCCGATAGCGGAGTCGGCGCTGATGACCGGCCCCCTGGAACCGACGAATGAAGCCTACGCCGTCGCGAAGATCGCTGGCGTGGCGATGTGCCAGGCCTATCGGCGGCAGCATGGCTGCGACTTCATCGCGGCGATGCCAACCAACCTCTACGGGCCCGGCGACAATTTCGATCCTGAGACCGCCCACGTGCTGCCGGCGCTGATGGGGCGGCTGGACGATGCGGTCAGGCGCGATCTTCCCAGCGTCGATATCTGGGGATCAGGCACGCCGAGGCGCGAGTTTCTTCATGTCGATGACGCGGCCGACGCGCTGGTCCATCTCATGAAAAACTATTCCGGCGAGACGCCGATCAATGTCGGCTGCGGAGAAGATATCGCGATAGCCGATCTCGCGCTGCTCCTGGCCAAGATCGTGGGTTATCGCGGCGCGTTCCGATTCGATACGAGCCGACCCGACGGCACGCCCATCAAACGGCTCGACATCAGCCGGTTGACGGCGCTGGGGTGGCACGCTGGCAGGTCACTGCGCCAGGGGGTGGAGGAAACCTATCGTTGGTATCAGCGGGAAACGGCGGGCGAGACCGTCGGGTGACGCTCTATTCCCGCTGCAATGGCGGCGGTCGCCTTTCGATGGGTCTGGACTTGATGATTGAGGTGTTCGTTTCCGCGTGATCGGCGATGCGGTCGAGAACGGGATCCAACTGATCGATGGAGCGAAGATGAAGACGAGCGACATAGCAATCATCGCCCGTAACCTTGTCGCATTCGCAGAACTCCGGGATTTCCTCGATCAGCTTCCGGACGATGTGCAGCTTGCCCGGCAGGGGGCGAATGCGGACGATGGCCTGAAGCTGGTAGCCCAGCGCCTTGGGGTCGATCTCCACGGTGAAGGCGCGGATGACGCCCCGTTCCTCCAGCCGGCGCACCCGTTCGGATATGCTGGGAGAGGAGAGGCCGATCTGGCCGGCCAGGTCTTTCAGGGAAATCCGGGAATCCTTCAGCAGGACCTCCAGGATGCGACGGTCCGTATCGTCTAGCATGTGTTTTTCCATCAAGCGACCGATTTGGCGCTATCAGTTTATATTGTAAGGAAGATGGACGATATGGCCTTTGTCTCATCATAGAAGATGGAGTTCCTCCATCGGATACTGAACCCCTGACATGTTCTCAGGGGGATATGATGGACGAAAAGACGCGCGGAACGGTCGAGATGACCGCCGCAATGGTAATCCTGGGCACCATCGGATGGTTCGTGGTGCTGTCCGGGCAGCCGGCGATGGATGTGGTGTTCTGGCGCTGCGTCTTCGGCGGGGTCACTCTACTGATCATCTGCGCCGCCATGGGATTGTTGCGCAGGGCCATCACCCTACGGCTGGCGGCTCTCGCGGCGTTGGGCGGCGTGGCGATCGTCGTTAACTGGCTGCTGCTGTTCAAATCATATTCGCTGGCGTCGATCTCCATCGCCACGGCGGTCTACAATACCCAGCCCTTCATGCTGGTCTGTTTCGGCGCGGTCTTCTTCTCCGAACGGCTGACGGCGGCGAAGCTGATCTGGCTGGGAATCGCGTTCTCCGGGATGCTTCTGATCGTGCAGGAGAAGCCGGACACAGGCCAATACGCTGCTTATGTCGGGACCGATTATTTCACCGGTATCCTGATGGCGCTGGGGGCTGCCTTCTTCTGGGCCGTCGCCGCCATCGTGACGAAGAAGCTGGCGGGTACGCCGCCGCATCTGATCGCCCTGATCCAGGTCGGCGTCGGAATGGCCATGCTGGCGCCTTTCGCCGACCTGACGGCGCTTCCTGACGATGCCGGCGCGTGGTGTGCGCTGATCGTAATCGGCGTCGTGCATACCGGCATCATGTACATCCTGATGTATAGCGCGATCCAGAAACTGCCGACGCACCTGCAAGGGTCGTTATCCTTCATCTACCCGGTGGTGGCGATCCTGGTCGACTTTCTGGTTTTCGGCCAGCGGCTGCATGCGGCGCAGTTGGCAGGCGCGGCGGCGATCCTGATCGCGGCCGCCGGGATGAACCTCGGCTGGTCGCCGTGGCGATCGAAGCCGGCATAAGAATCCCCCATCGTTCCCGCTTCCTATCCCATAGTGGAGGAAGGCCTTTTACTTTTCATTTCCATGTCGATCTGTGTCAGACTCAATGCGTTGCATTTGAATAAATGCCGGCGCTGATCGTCACTGATCGGCCGCCAGCATGGGACAGGCGGATGCCCTTTGGGCCGGTCGGGATTATGAGAACGCGTCTCCCGTTGGTGCCTTTCCTGATCGTCAGCGTCGGCATCCTGGCGATGTCGGTGGCGGTGCTGTTTATCGGAATCGGTGGTCTCTTGGGCCGAAAGGCCGTCCATGAGACGACGGAACGGCTGCTGGAGCAGACGGCCGACAGGGTGGCCCATCTCATCGACGCCGAACTGGGCGTTATCGAGGCGCTTCCCGATCTGGCGAGGCGCGTGGCCGATCTGGGGCCGCTGGATGGGGGGGAATCCTTCCATCACGAGAATCTTCTTCTGGACATCGTGGAGGAGAGCGACGCGATCGACGCCGTGCGTTTCGTCGCCCGCAATGGCGGCTATGTCGCGGTGAACAAGGTCAGCGGACGCGGCGCCGGCGGGTATCGCATCCAGCGCCGGATGGATGACGGCGGCGACACGGTCACTGAAGCTCTGTGGCTGGATCATGACCGGCAATTGATCGCGCGGGAAACCAGCGACGACATCCCATCCAATTTCGGAAGCGATCCGCTCTATGCCCGCGCGATGGAGGAACGTCGGACCGTGTGGTCGGACCCCCGGTTCGGCGAAGCTTCCGGAACCGGCGTCACCGTGGCGTCGCCCGTCTTCCAGACTGCAAGGCCGTCGGCAAGCGCGCTGGTCATTGATTTCGACATCGCCTCCTTCTCCCGAATGCTGCGGCGGGTGTCGAAGGAGGTGGGTGCGAAGGCGGTCGTGATCGACGATCGCGGACGGATGCTCGCCTACCCGGGCGGCGGGCAATTCTACCGCCCGCGCGCCATCCTCAGCGAGGAGGCAACCCCGGATATCGATGTTGAGGAGGCGCTGCACGATCCGGTTATCGATGCAGTCCTGACGGCGATCGGGCATCCGCTGGAGACGGTGCTGGAGCCACTTCCCCTGGATGTCGCATTCGACTACCAGGGCGAAAGCTACCGTGCCGCGGTCATCGGTCTCGCCGCCGTCCCTTGGCCGTGGTCGGTGATCATCGTCGCGTCGGAAAGCTTGCCGATCGTTACGGCCTTGCCGCTCCAACTCCTGCTCGCCACCGGAGTGGCGCTCATCTGCGTTGGAGCCGCGGCCTGGGTCGGGCGGAGGTTGGTCGGCCCGATGAGATCGATCGAGAAACCAGGCGCGGCCGTCGCCGCGGCCGGGCCATTCCGGGAGACTGTTCGGCTGGCGGAAAGCATAGAGGCCGAGCGGCGGGCCCTGAGGCTGCGGGAGGAGCGCTATGTGCTGGCGGCCACGGGGGGCAATGAGGGGCTGTTCGACCTCGATATGGCCACCAAGCGAACCTACTATTCGCCCCGCGCGGAGATGATCGTGGGACTGCCCGAGGGCGGGCTCGGCGAAACGCTGGATGCCTGGCTGGAGCGAATCCATCCCGAGGACAAGGCGCCGACAGAGGTGAAGTTCAGGGATTTCCTGAATCCTGGCGGCGACATCATGAATCTGCAGTACCGGGTCCGCCACGCCACCAGCGGCTATCGCTGGGTCCATGCCAGAGGGACGGCCGTCCGCGACATGAGCGGGAGGGCGACGCGTGTCGTCGGTTCGGTCAGCGATATCACCGACCAGAAGGCCGCGGAGGCGAAGGTGCTGGAGCACGCGCTGGTCGACACGCTGACCCAACTGCCCAACCGGACCGCCTTCATGGACCGGCTGGAGATCGTGCTGTCCGACGTGAAGCGGGAGGTCGCACGCGGGGCGACGATCTTCTATATCGATCTGGACCGGTTTCGGCAGGTCAACGACACGCTGGGGCAGGGAGCCGGCGACGATCTGCTGGTCGCGACCGCCCGGCGGCTGAGACGGATCGCCGGCGGCCACCTTGTCGCGCGGATCGGCAGCGATCATTTCGCCGTGCTCATGCCCGAGGTGCGGGAGACCGAGGACGCGCGCCGGACAGGAGAATGGATCCGTGATTCGCTGGCCCAGCCGATCCGGCTGGCGGGGCTGGAGGTCTTCCCCTTCGCCTGTGTCGGCATCGCCTTCTGCGACCCCGGCTATGGCCGGGCGGAGGACATATTGACCGATGCCGCTCTGGCGATGGAGGACGCCAAGCAGCGGGGCCGGGGGCTGGTCGTCCTTTACGATCATGCGATGCGAAACCAGGGAACGGCGACGCTGGCGCTGGAGGGCGACCTTCGCCGCGCGCTGGAGAGGCGGCAGCTGCGCCTGCACTACCAGCCGGTGGT
This sequence comes from Inquilinus sp. CAU 1745, assembly GCF_039839375.1. Taxonomy (NCBI): domain Bacteria; kingdom Pseudomonadati; phylum Pseudomonadota; class Alphaproteobacteria; order Rhodospirillales; family Rhodospirillaceae; genus Inquilinus; species Inquilinus sp. CAU 1745. The sequence continues at coordinate 434,921 of NZ_JBDOQU010000001.1, read as the reverse complement.
GTCGTTGAGCAGTGGCGGCGTCGCCGGGTTCGAGGCGCTGACCCGTTGGCGCCTGGATGACGGTACTTTCGTGCCGCCGGACATGTTCATCCCGTTGGCGGAGGAGACAGGGTTGATCGTGCCGATCGGGGCCTGGGCGCTGAAGGAAACCTGCCGGCAACTGGCCGAATGGGCGGCAATGGAGGACGGCGCGGCGCCCTTCATATCGGTCAACGTCTCCAAACGGCAGCTGGACGATCCGCATCTTGTCGATCGGCTGCGCGAGGCGCTGAGGGAGAGCGGCGCGCCTGCCGGCAGTCTGAAGCTGGAGATCACCGAGAGCGTCTTCCTGGACCGGCCCGACCACGGCGCCAGCGTCCTGAACGCGCTGAAGGATCTGGGGATCAAGCTGTCGATCGACGATTTCGGCACCGGTTATTCTTCTTTGAATCATTTGCACCGGCTGCCCTTCGATACGCTGAAGATCGACCGGTCGTTCGTCATGGACGTTCTGGCGGAGCGCGGTGCGGTGATCGTCGAGGCGATTGTCGACCTGGCGCACGCGCTGGGACTGGATGTGGTCGCGGAAGGGGCCGAGACGGCCGGCGACGTGGAGGCGTTGAGGAAGGCGGGGTGCGAGTACTGCCAGGGCTTTTTCTACAAACGGGCGCTGCCAGCGGAGGACGCCATGGACTATCTGCGTCAGCAGTCCGGCCCGTCGGGCAAGGTCACCCGGCTGCGGAGGCCGCGCGGTCCGGCGGAGTAGGCCGCTTGCATCCGTGCCGGATGCTCCCGCATCATCTTGCCGCCAATCCGGACCGCATCAAGGGAGTGACCGGTGCTGAAGAACCTCGACCCGCTGCTGAACGCCGACCTGCTTCAGGTGCTGCGCGCCATGGGCCATGGCGACGATCTGGTGCTGGCGGACGCGAATTTCCCGGCCGATTCGATCGCGCGGGCGACCGTCACCGGCAAGCTGATAAGGCTGGACGGGGTCGATGTGCCGAGGGCGGCGGAGGCCATCCTGTCGGTCCTTCCTCTCGATGGCTTCGTCGACTATCCGGTGCGACGGATGGAGGTGGTGGGACGCCCCGATTACCGGCCGCCGGTCCAGGAACAGATGCAACAGGCGATAGACCGGGCCGAGGGCGCGGCGTGTCCGATGGGATCGATCGAGCGCTTCGCTTTCTATGAGGAAGCGAAGAAGGCCTATGCGGTGGTCGCGACCTCCGAACAGCGAGGCTATGGGTGCTTTCTGCTCAAGAAGGGCGTGATCCTGGCGGCCGACTGAGAACGAACGGGGAGGGAACGCCATGGGGCGGGTCGCGGTGCTGGGGGTATTCGTGGCGGATCTGTCCTTTCGGGGCGAGCGGCTGCCCCGGATGGGCGAAACGGTGATGACCGAGGTCTTTCGACTGGGCCCCGGCGGAAAAGGCTCCAACCAGGCGATCGCCGCCCGGCGGGCCGGCGCGGAAGTCACCTTCATCAGCCGGCTGGGTGACGACGCGTTCGGCGCCCTGGCGCGGGAGACCTATCGCCGGGAAGGCATTTCCGACGCATATCTTTCCACCGATCCTGGATCCTATACCGGCGCGGCTTTCATTTTCCTTGAGGAGGAGAGCCGGGAGAACGCGATCGTGGTGGCGCCCGGCGCCGTCTCCGGACTCACGCCGCGCGATGTCGAGGCGGCGGCGAAGGCTGTTATCGCCGCAGACGTGCTGGCGACCAATCTGGAACTGCCCGTGCAGGTGGCCCGGCGAGGGCTGGAACTGGCGCGGGAGGCAGGGGTGGCGACCATCCTCAACCCCGCCCCGGCCGCGCCCCTCCCCGACGATATCTATCCGCTAGTCGACTATCTGACGCCCAATGAATCCGAAGCGGCCGCGCTTTGTGGCATCGAGGTCGCGAACGTCGCGGACGCGGAACGGGCGGCCGACTGGTTCCTGGCGCGCGGCGTCGGAGCCGTCATCGTCACGCTGGGCGGAAAGGGAGCTTTCCTGAAATCCAGCGTCGATGGAGAGGGAGTGCATGTGCCGCCCTATCGGGCCGGCAGGCTGGTGGACACGACCGGGGCGGGTGATGCGTTCAATGGCGGGCTTGCGGTGGCGCTGGCGGAGAGGAAGCCCGTGGCCGAGGCTGTCCGGTTCGGCTGCGCGGTCGCCGGCCTGTCGGTGACACGGCAGGGCACCGCCCCATCAATGCCGATGCGTGAGGAGGTGATGGCGCTTCTGGAGGGCACAGCAACGGCTTAGCTTCGATCGCATGGCCGGTTGCCGAGTGTTTCATCCTACAATAGAGTTCTACTGGTCATACCAATCATGCACCTGGGCGAACCAGGTGGAGAGGGGGAGGGCTCAGGATCCGTGCGTGACCCGATCAAGCACGTTTTCATCTGGCCGGCATTCCTGGTTGTCCTGCTGGTCAGCCTGTTCCCTCTCATCTATTCGCTGACGATCAGCTTCCAGAGCATGCGGCTGGTGCCGCCAACGCCGCCGCGGTTCGTCGGACTGGGCAACTATACCGACCTTTTGACCCAGGCCCGGTTCTGGAACGTGGTCTGGACGACCAGCGTCATCGTCTTCTGTTCTGTCACGATCCAGTATGTGATCGGCTTCGCCATCGCGCTTGCGCTGCATGCCAGGGTGCCGGGTGAGAGGCTGTTCCGGGCGGCGTTCCTGTTCCCGATGCTGATGGCGCCGATCGCCGTCGCACTGGTCGGGCGGATGCTGTTCCATTCGACCGTCGGCCCGATCAACGACTTCTTCACGCTGCTGGGGATGCCCAACCTGCCCTTTCTGACCGACGCCACCTGGGCGCTTGGGTCGATCATCGCGGTTGAGATATGGCAGTGGACGCCCTTCGTCATCCTGCTGATGTTGGCGGGGCTGCAGACGCTGCCGCCGGAGGTCTACGAGGCGGCGGAGCTGGAGAATGCCAGCGGCTGGCGACAGTTCTGGGGCATCACCTTCCCGATGCTGCTGCCGATCTCCGCCGCCGTGGTCTTCGTGCGGATCATCGAGAGCTTCAAGATCATCGACACCGTGTTCGTGCTCACGGGCGGCGGCCCCGGCATCTCCACGGAGACACTGACGCTCTACGCCTATCAGGAGGGCTTCAAGAAGTTCAACCTGGGCTACACGTCGGCGCTCAGCTTCCTCTTCCTCCTGGTCATCATGATCTTCGGCGTGATCTACCTGACCATCCTGCGCCCGCAGATCGAAAAGCGGATCTGAGCCCATGAAGCGCGCAGTCGTCTTCTCACTCTGCTTCGGTTGGCTGCTGATCACGCTGTTTCCGATCTACTGGACGCTGATCACCTCCTTCAAGCCACCGACGGCGGTCAATGGCGGGCCGACATACCTGCCGTGGATCGACTTCCAGCCGACGGTCCAGGCCTATCTGGACGCGATCTCGGGCATTCGGGGGGACTATGTCCGGCCGTTCGTGAACTCCACCCTGATCGGTCTGTCGGCGACCTTCTTTTCCGTCCTGTTCGGGACGATGGCCGCCTATGCGCTGGTTCGCTTCCCGTTCCGGGTGCGGCTGATGGCGGGCGTTCTGTTCGCCGCGATCGGGATCGGTGGATTCCTGCTGTTCGACCATCTGGGCCTCAGCCGTGCGCAAGCGATGGGCGCGTCCTTCATAGTCGCGCTGACGTTGTCGGTCCTGGCCAACAGACTGCCCCTGCCGGGGCCGGTTCTGGGCAACAACGACGTGGTGTTCTGGTTCTTGTCCCAGCGCATGTTCCCGCCGATCGTGACCGCCTTCGCGCTCTACCTGCTCTATTCGGAACTGGGGAAGGAGGGGCTGCCGGCGCTGGACACCTATTGGGGCATGACGCTCTGTTACACCGCTTTCTCTCTGCCGATCGTGGTCTGGCTGATGCGCGATTTCATCCAGGCGCTGCCGGTTGAGATCGAGGAGGCGGCGCTGGTGGACGACGTGCCGCGCATACGCATCTTCTTCGAAATCGTGCTGCCCATGGCGCGGCCGGGGCTGATCGCCACCGCCATGATCACACTCAGCTTCGTCTGGAACGAGTTCCTGTTCGCGCTGATGCTGACGACGGCGGACTGGCAGACCCTGCCCATTCTCCTTTCCGGTCAGAATTCCTACCGCGGCGACGAATGGTGGGCCATCTCCGTCGCTGCCATGGTGGCCATCACGCCGATGATGGTGATGGCTGTCCTGCTGGCCAGGCTCATGCGATCGGGCCTGATGCTGGGCGGCATTAGATGATCGCCAAACATGGGAGGAAGCGCATGAGAAAGCTGTTCATGGCAACCGCCGGCGCCGCCGTGCTCGGGGTCGCCTTCACCGGTCCCGCGGTCGCCCAATGCGAACCCGACTTTACCGGCGTCACGCTCACCGCCGGGGCGCAGACCGGCCCGTTCATCGCCAGCGCGGTCCAGGCAGCGGGCGAGAAATGGGCGGAAAAGACCTGCGGCGCGGTCAATGTCGTGGAATTCCCGTTCGGTGAGCTTTACCCGAAATACCTGACCGCCATGGTCGCCGGAGAGGCGGCCTTCGATGTCATCACCTTCGCGCCGGCCTGGACGCCGGACTTCGCGCCCTACCTGTCGCCGATGCCCGAAGCGATCCGCCAGACCGACGCCTGGACGGACATCGCGGAGGTCTACCGCGACCGGCTGATGGTCTGGGACGGCGTCCACATGTCCCAGACGATCGACGGCGACCTGCACACGATCAGCTATCGGACCGACCTGTTCGAAGATCCCGAGGAGATGGCGGCGTTCGAGGAGCAGTATGGCTACCCGTTGGCTGCGCCGGAGACGTGGGAGCAGTACTACGACATCGCCGAATTCTTCACCCGGCCCGACGAAGGGCTGTGGGGGACGGCTGAGGCATTCCGGCGCGGCGGCCAGCAATTCTGGTTCTTCTTCACCCACGCCGCCAGCTACACAAACCATCCGGATAATCCGGGCGCGATGTTCTTCGATCCGGAGACGATGGACGCGCAGGTCAACAATGAGGGCTGGGTCAGGGCGCTGGAGGATTACATCAAATCCGTCGAGTACGCTCCGCCCGGCGCGCTCAATTTCACGTCGGGCGATATCCGCACAGCCTTCGCCGGCGGCCAGGTGGCGATGAATTTCGACTGGGGCGACACCGGCGTGATCGCCGCCGACCCCGAGCAGAGCCAGGTGAGCGGCAATGTCGGCTCGGCCATGACTCCCGGCGCAACCGAGATCTGGAACCATGTGACCGGCGAATGGGATTCATTCGACGAGCCCGTGAAATCACCCTTCATGGCGTTCGGCGGATGGCAGGCGGCGGTGCCCGCGGCCTCCCCCAACATCGAGGCGGCCTGGAACTTCATCGAGTTCCTGTCCAACCCGGAGAACAGCATGCAGGCCTGCGTCACCGGCGGGTCGGGCGTGAACCCCTATCGCACCAGCCATTTCGAGAATCTGGAGCCGTGGCTCACCGTCTTCTCCGAAGAGGAGGCGCAGATGTATCTCGACGCCCAGCGGAACAGCCTGGAGGCGCCGAACATCGCGCTCGACATGCGGCTTCCGGGCTATTTCTCCTATACCGAGGTGCTGGAGATCGAGCTTTCCAAGGCGCTCGCCGGACAGGTCACCGCCCAGGAGGCGCTGGATGCCATCGCCGAGGAATGGAACCGTCTGACCGACGAGTTCGGCCGCGAGAACCAACTGGCGGCCTACCGGTCGTCGATGGGCTTGCCGCCGCTCTGACGACCTGACAAGACCGGGCGCGCCTTCCCGAGAGACGAAGCCGCCCGGTCGACCTTTCCTAACGCGCCGAGATTACGGGAAGACCAGATGGCCCGCGTCACGCTCACGAACGTCGTCAAGAGGTATGACCAGCTCACGGTGATCCCGGACCTCAACCTCGAGATCGAGGACAAGGAGTTCGTGGTGCTGGTCGGGCCGTCGGGTTGCGGGAAGACCACAACGCTGCGGATGATCGCGGGGCTGGAAAGGGTGAGCGACGGCGTGGTGCGGATCGGCGATCGCGATGTGACGCAGTTTCGGCCGGGCCTGCGCAACTGTTCCATGGTCTTCCAGAACTACGCGCTCTACCCACACATGACGGTGCGGGAGAATATCGGCTACGGCATGAAAGTGCGGGGCGAGGCGAAGGGCGAGATAGCGCGGAAGATCGAGGAAGCTGCGCGCATCCTGGACCTGGAGCCCTATCTGGACCGGCGGCCGAAGCAGCTTTCTGGCGGGCAGCGGCAGCGGGTAGCCATCGGCCGGGCTATCGTCCGCGATCCGGATGTCTTCCTGTTCGACGAGCCGCTATCCAACCTGGACGCCAAGCTGCGGATCGAGATGCGGACGGAGATCAAGGGGCTGCACCGCCGGCTGCGCAACACGGTCGTCTACGTCACCCATGACCAGGTGGAGGCGATGACGTTGGCCGACCGGGTAGTGGTGATGAACAACGGCGTCATCGAACAGATGGCCGACCCGATCACGCTTTACGAGAAGCCGGCCAATACCTTCGTCGCCGCCTTCATCGGCGCCCCCAGCATGAATTTCCTGGACGCGACGGTGACGGAAGAGAGGGGCGAGCCGGCGCTTCGTCTTGCCGACGGCGCCATGCTGCCGATCCCGGCGGAGCGGGCGGCTACCTTCTCCAGCCTCTCCGGCCGACGGATCACATTCGGGCTGCGTCCGGAACATATGGCGGGGGGGCAGACAGGGGCGGCGGTCATCACGCTCACGCCCCGCACCATCGAACCGCTGGGACCGCACACGCTGCTGATCGGACGTTCGGAAGGGGCGGCGGTGACCGCGCAGGTGGATGCCCATTATGTCTGCGAACCCGACCAGCCGACGCCGATCACCTGCGACATGACCAAGATGCACCTGTTCGACCCGGAGACGGGGAAGGCGCTTTAGGGTAACTGAAGGTCAGTCTGTGCCAGAGCGGCTCGCCCAGGTTCATACAGCGCGAACTCGCGATCAACGGTGTCGCGAAGTGACCTCTCCATCAATAAATCCGAACACGGTGTTAACGGCGTAGAGAACGCCGCTGACAAGGCTTGATGCACCAGTAACGACGCCGCGTTGCGGTCGGGTTGCAGGGCGTTGGCATACAGATGCAAGGGTTCAGTCAATTCAAGCAGTCTCAATCGATAGTTGGTTTGCATTGGCAAGGGAGGCGCTCCATTCATCGTCGGAGATTGCCCCAAATGAAGATCGCGCCGACGACAAGGAACATCCCTTGCCGCCGGCACGCCACAATCAGGACTTGGAGGCTTGAGAAGGCGTGTCCTGGTTCGGCTTGGCGGGATCCTTGGACGGCGTTTCCACCGGGGGCGTGCCAGCCGGAGAAGTCTTGGGGGCGTCGGCCATTTTAGAATCCTTTAAAACATTAACCGAATATTCGGCTTACTAAAAATGGAGACGGTGGCTTTGATTACAATGGGCAAAAATAGGAATTATAATTTCTATCTCGTATACGGAATGAATTCTATAATGAGAATTGCGATTTTGAAGAATAGCCACGAAACAAGCCCTATCGCTACGACCTGAGATGGAAGGGGCTTTGCCGGACAGTCTTCCCTCACGCGGCGGGAGGTGGCATGACGGAATTGTCGATCCCCTGGCATGTGGAGCGAATGAACCGTGCGAAGGCTGTCTGCTATCTCCTTCATCGCCGCTATCGTCATCGCGGCGTTGCCCGCGCGGGCAGAGGAGGTCGTCGTGTTCGCGGCGGCGAGCCTGAAAAACGCGATGGATGCCGCAGTGACGGCGTGGGAGGAGCAGGGGGGCGAGGCGACAATCTCCTACGCCGGCAGCTCAGCGTTGGCGCGGCAGGTCGAGCAGGGGGCGCCAGCCGATATCTTCATCTCCGCCAATGTCGGCTGGATGGATTACCTCCAGGAGCGCGGGCTGGTCGACCCGGCGACGCGGTCCGACCTGCTGGGCAACCGGCTGGTCCTGATCGCCCCGTCGCCAAGCGACGTGACGCTGGAGATAGCGCCGGGCTTCGATCTTGCCGGCGCGTTGAACGGGGGCTATCTCGCCATGGCCAATACAGAGGCCGTTCCCGCCGGAATTTACGGCCGCACCGCGCTGACCTCGCTCGGCGTCTGGGGTGCAGTGCAGGGCCGGATCGCCCAGGCGCGGGACGTGCGGGCGGCGCTGACGCTCGTTTCACGGGGAGAAGCGCCGCTGGGCGTCGTCTACCGGACCGACGCGGCGGCCGATCCGAACATCTGGATCGTCGATACCTTTCCGGAAGACACGCACGAGCCGATAATCTATCCGATCGCCCTGACGAAAAGCGCTGAGGGCGAAGCCGCTCACCTGCTGGATTTTCTGACATCGGAAGACGCCGCGCCCTTCTTCGAGGCGGAGGGATTCGACGTGCTCGACACGGATCGATAAGTGCCGGATTGGCTTACCCTGTCGCCGGAGGAATGGACGGCCGTCCGCCTGTCGCTGCGGATATCCATCTGGGCCATGGCGTGCAGCCTGCCCTTCGGGATTCTGGTCGCCGTGGCGCTGGCGCGCGGGCGGTTTCGGGGGAAGGCGATCCTGGACGGGATCGTCCACCTGCCCCTGATCCTGCCGCCCGTAGTCACGGGCTACCTGCTGCTGCTGCTCTTCGGGCGACGAGGGCCGATCGGCGCGTTCCTGGCAGAGCAGTTCGACATCGTGCTGGCATTCCGATGGACCGGCGCGGCGCTGGCCTGCGCCATCATGGGCTTTCCGCTGATGGTTCGCGCCATCCGGCTGTCGATTGAGGCGGTCGACCGAGGATTGGAGGAGGCGGCCGGCACCCTGGGCGCCAACCGGGCCTGGACCTTCGCCATCGTCACTCTGCCGCTGATCCTGCCCGGGATCATCGCCGGCGCGATCCTGAGTTTCGCCCGGGCGATGGGGGAGTTCGGAGCGACCATCACCTTTGTCTCCAATATCCCCGGCCAGACCCAGACATTGCCGTCGGCGATCTACACCTTCACCCAGATACCGGGCGGCGATGCGGGCGCGATCCGGCTGACCATCGTCTCCATCGTCATCTCCATGACTGCCTTGCTGGCTTCGGAGATGTTGGCCCGTCGGGTCGCCAGACGGATACGCGGCACGTGAGCGTCGCCGTCTCGATACGTCACAATTTCGGCGCGTTCGACATCGACGCGACCTTCGAGAGCGAGGGCGGGGTGACGGCGCTGTTCGGCCGCTCCGGCGCGGGCAAGACGACGATCGTCAACACGATTAGCGGACTGATCCGACCCCGCCACGGGTGGGTCAGCATGGGCGGCGTGGTGCTGGTCGACACCGAGCGCGGCATTTTCGTGCCGCCGCACCGGCGGCGCGTTGGCTACGTGTTTCAAGACGGCCGCCTGTTCCCGCATCTGAGCGTTCGGCAGAACCTGCTGTTCGGTCGCTGGTTCTCCCGCAAGCAGGGAGGGCGGGAGGATTTCGATCATGTGGTCGAGCTACTGGGCCTCGGCAACCTGCTGGAGCGGCGGCCGGGGCGGCTATCCGGCGGGGAGAAGCAGCGCGTCGCCATAGGCCGGGCGCTGCTGGCCGATCCGGGGGCACTGTTGATGGACGAGCCGCTGGCGTCCCTGGACGAGGCGCGGAAGGCGGAGATCCTGCCCTATATCGAACGGCTGCGGGACGAAATCCGGATTCCGATCATCTATGTCAGCCACTCGATCCCGGAGGTGGCGCGCTTGGCGACGACTGTTGTCGTCCTGTCGGAGGGGAAGGTCGAGAGGGTGGGGTCTCCCGCGGAGATCATGGCCGATCCGACTTTGTTCCCGGTGCTGGGGCGCCACGAGGCGGGCGCCGTCCTGCCGGCCGTCATCGCCGGCCACGATGCGGTCGACGGGCTGACCTATCTGGATGTCCAGGGCGGCCGGCTGATCGTCCCCAGAGTCGATGCTCCGCCGGGCGCTCATCTGAGGGTGCATATCCGTGCCCGTGACGTCATCCTGGCGCTCAAGCCGCCAGAGGGGATCAGCGCCCTCAACGTACTTCCCGCGACGGTCGTGAGGATCGGTGCGACGGATGCACCGATCGTCGACCTGCAACTCGCCTGCGGGACGGATCTGATCCTGGCCCGGATCACCCGCCGCTCGCTCCACGCGCTCAACATTGCGCCGGGGCAGCAGATCTTCGCCGTGCTCAAGAGCATCGCGGTCGGCCGGCGCGACATCGGAATCTATGATGAGAGCTCCTCCGCCATGCGCGAATAGTCAGCATTCAGCTCTGAAATTCCGGCCCAGATCAGGGCCGAGGCCGAAATAGTGGCGGAAGACGTAGAAAAGAGGACTCCACCGCGCGGTGTCGATGTGATGGGTCCCGGGCACCACGATTTCGCGATGGGCATGGATGCGCGTGACCCGCGCCTCGACGATCAGGTGAGCGGAGGTCCCGTCGCCGTGCATCGCGTTCACCCTGGCCTCAAACTGGATCGGGCATTCGGCGATCCGGGGCGGCCGCACCGTTTCGGACGGAATCTCCGTGAAGCCGCCCAGCCCGAACTTGTCGGCCACATATTCATAGCCGATCCGCGCCTTGTAGTCCGGGACCGGACGGCGGCCGGTCGAACGGGCGATCTTCTCCACCTTCGGCCAAAGATCGGCGGAAGGGAAATTGAGTACACACCCTCCACACCCTCCTTCGCGCCGGAGATTGACTGCGCCCTGGCCCGCCGGGCTTAGCCCCAGCACCACATGGTCGCCTAGCGCCCAGGCGGAAGAGAGTGGGCTGATGTTGGCGCTCTCATCTTCGCTCAGCGTGGTGAGGAGGACGACCGGCGTTCCGAAGTAGAGGACGCTCGGCTGGATGGTGACATGGTCGGCGGCAGAGAGCGTCTGGGGAGGCATGCATAAATCCTTCGGGTGATGTTCCGAAGGCACGATAGGGCGCAGCTCACCCGGATGTTTCGATATGGATCGAACCATGCCTCTCGGCATTGGAAGAGGCGTCACAGGCCGGAATGCATTTCCCGGAAAAGCCTTGGCGTGACGCCGAACCGGCGTTCGAAAGCCTCGGTCAAGCGGGAGGCCGGGGACAGCCCGACCTGCGCTGCGATCGTCTTCAGCGGAAGTTTCCGGGAGAGCAGCATGCGGGCCGCGTCCAGCCGGATGGCTTCGACAAACCGGGCCGGCGACTGTCCGATCTCTGCAAGGAACCTTCGATAGAAGCTTCGTTCGCTAAGACCGGCGCGCGCCGCGAGGCTTGGCACATCCAGTGGGCGATCCAGATTCTCCTGCATCCAGCCGATCAGGTCGGCAAACGGGCTGTCCGCTTTTACCTGAGCATTGAGAAGCGCGCTGAACTGGGACTGGTATCCAGGACGGCGCGCATAGAGCACCAGCCGTTTCGCGACACTGCCGGCTATGGTGGCATCGATATCCTGGCCGACCATGGCCAGGGCCATGTCGATGCCCGTGGTCACGCCCGCGGACGTCCAGACCTTGCCGTCCGCCACATAGAGTGTGTCGGGATCGACGGTGACGGACGGATATAGCTTGGCGAGCTGTGTGCAAGCCTCCCAATGGGTCGCGACCCGCCTGCCGTTCAGGAGTCCGAGCGCGGCGAGCAGGAATGTGCCGGAACAGACCGAGCCGAACCGCTCCGCCATCTCCGCGCAACGCGGCGTCCAGTGGCGCACCGCGGGATCGGCGATCGCGGCCCGCAGGCTTTCGGCATCGCCTCCCGAGACCAGAAGCGTGCCGATTCCGGCGGCCGGCATGTCGGAAAGCGCCCGCGTCTGGAGCGCGATGCCACCGCCGCTGGTCACCAGCCCTCCGAGCGACGAAACCATCTCGATCGCATAGAAGGCGTCACGGCGGCGCTCTTTCAGCGCATGGTTCGCTTCGGTGAACACCGACGCCGGGCCCGAGGCGTCGAGCAGTTGGAATCCCGGATAGACGAGAAAGGCGACGGTATGCGGCATTGGCGGAAAATACAGGTTCTTTGTCATTTCCGCCAGAGCAGCCGGTGACTAGCCTGGATGTCGATCATTCTCGGCAGGAGGGGGTACCCATGGAATCAGCTACGGAGAATGCCTGCTTGGGAAGCTCCGACGACGCAGGTGCTCGGACGGTTTCGAGCGGGTGGAGGTCCGTGAAATGGTGGCCAAGCCTGGCTGGCGTCGGCTTCGCGGCGTTCGTGGCGTTCGACCTGTTTCGCGATAACCAGAACGGCGCGGATTTTGCGCCGATCGTCGCCGCATCCGGCCTCGTTTATCTGGCCGCGGCCGCCTTGGGGAAGCCCTCCGCTGCGTGGCCGCTGTTCTTTCTATCCGTGCTCGTCATCACCGCGGCTGAAATAGGGTGGATCCAATTCGACCCGACATGGGGCCTCATCGGCCTTGCGGCTGCATTCTTCGGCTATGGGCTATGGCGCGGTATGGTGCGGCGGCGCGCTGGCCTGCCGCTTCAGACGATCGCGATGGCCGGCTTCGGGGCGGTGGCGGCGGTCGCCCTGGTCGTCAACGGGCCGGCCGGCGCCTATCTGGTCGCGGCGGGCCTGCTGGCCCATGCGGCATGGGATGTCCATCACCATCGGGCGAACAGGGTCGTATCACGATCGCTGGCGGAGTTTTGCTTCGTCCTGGACACCCTTCTGGCCGCCGCCATCATCGTGGCGACGGCGTTGAGGTAAACTCCTGTCCGGCATGATCTGCTACAGCAATCCCAGCGTCCTGAAGCTGGCGTGGCCGCGTTTGCCGACGATGACGTGGTCATGCAAGGCGACGCCGACGGCGGAGAGGGCGCGGGCGATCTCGCCGGTCATGTCGATATCGGCGCGCGAGGGCGTTGTGTCGCCGGATGGGTGGTTGTGGACCAGGATGACCGCCGAGGCGGCCGTCTCCAGCGCCCGTTTCGCGACCTCACGCGGATAGACCGGCGTATGGTCGACGGTGCCGCGCTGCTGCACCTCGTCGGCGATCAGCGCGTTCTTGCGGTCGAGGAAGAGGATGCGGAACTGCTCCGTCGCCTCGTACTTCATCGCCGCGGAGAGATAATCGATCACCCGATCCCAGGAGGAGAGGAGGGGCCGTTGAACCGCTTCCTCCCGCAGCATCCGCACCGCCGCCGCCCCGACCACCTTCAGAAGCGCCGCCGCCGTCGGCTTCAGGCCGCCGCGTGTGGCCAACTGTTCCGCCGATGCGTTCAGGACGGCGCCCAGGCTGCCGAAGGTGGCGATCAGCGTCTTGGCGAGCGGCTTGGTGTCCCGGCGCGGGATCGCGGAGAACAGCAGCAGTTCCAGAAGCTCGTAATCCGCGAGGCTGTCCGCCCCCTGGCTCAGGAAGCGGTCGCGCAACCGGTCCCGATGGCCGGCGTGGAGCGGCGCGGAATCAGGCGCCACTGGCGCCGTAGGGCGGGCGTTCGTAGCCGGCCGGCGACAGGGTGAAGATCTCGCACCCATCCTCCGTCACCCCGATCGAATGTTCGAACTGGGCGGAGAGGCTGCGGTCGCGGGTTACTGCCGTCCAGCCGTCGGCCAGGATCTTCACGTCGTAGCGTCCGGCGTTCACCATCGGCTCGATCGTGAAGAACATCCCCGGCTTCAGGACCGCCCCCTCACCGGGCCGGCCATAATGCAGGACGCTGGGCGCGGCATGGAAGACGCGGCCGAGGCCGTGGCCGCAGAAATCGCGGACGACGGAGAAACGCTGCGCTTCCACATGGCTCTGGATGGCATACCCGATATCGCCCAGCGTCGCGCCGGGCTTCACCGCCGCGATTCCCAGCATCAGCGAGTCATAGGTCACGTCGCACAGCCGGCGGGCCTTCACGCTGACCTTGTCGCCGGCATAGAACATGCGGCTGGTGTCGCCGTGCCAGCCATCCAGGATGACGGTGATGTCGATGTTGAGGATGTCGCCGTTCGCCAGCTTCCGATCACCCGGAATGCCGTGGCAGACGACGTGGTTCAGTGAGATGCAGGTCGCCTTCGGATAGCCGCGATAATTCAGCGGCGCAGGCGTCGCGCCATGGTCGCGGATGAAGGCCTCGGACTTTTCGTCCAGCTCCGCCGTCGTCACGCCCGGCTGGACGAAGGGGGTGATGTAGTCGAGCGCCGCGGCGGCCAGGCCTCCGGCACGGCGCATGCCCTCGAAGTCCGACGGACCGTGCAGCGGAATGCGTCCTGACTCGACGACTTCCTCAACGGCTTCGTTCACCAAAATGCTCTCTTTCTCCATCTCGTCACCATAGGACAATCTCATAGCATCACGGGCAGCGGACGATCCACTTCGATGGTCCGTTCCGTCAGGTGGCAAGTGTAGCAGAGAACCTCAACCCCCGCCGCCATCGCGACCGTCAGCCCCTTCGCATAAATGGGATCGAGATCCGCCGCCACCCGGAACCGGTCGCAATCGTCCCGCTGAACGATATAGAGCATCACGGCCCGATGACCGGCCGCGACCATGTCAGCCAATTCCAGAAGATGCTTGGCGCCCCGCGCGGTGACGCAATCGGGAAATTCAGCCGCCGTCGGGAATGCGCCGTCCGGACGACGGAGATGGACGTTCTTGACCTCCACATAGCAGTCCGGCCGTCCCTCTTCGGTCAGCAGGAGATCGATACGGCTGTTCCGGCCGCCATAGCGGACCTCCCGCCTGACGTTGGAATAGCCCAGAAGCTCAGGCACCACGCCGGCAACCAGCGCTTCCTCCGCCAGCCTGTTGGGATGGCCGGTGTTGATCCCCACCAGCCCGTCGGCCAGCCGCACCATCTCCATCGTATAGCGGAGCTTCCGGCGAGGGTTGGCGCTGTCGGAGATGAAGGTCGGCAGGCCCGGCATGTCGAGACCCATCATCGCGCCCGGATTGGGGCAATGGATAGTTTCGACCGCGCCGTCCGGCATCTCGACATCGGCGAGGAAGCGCTTGTAGCGCCGGATGAGGTGGGTCTCGACGAGAGGAAGGATGAAACGCATGGCGGCGGGACCCTAAAGCCTGATCCGCTCGCGTGCGAGAGGTGAATCGGCCTAAACATGGGGACAACGAACATCAGCGGGAGCGGGACGAGCCCATGGTCAGCGCGGCTTTGGTCATCATCGGCAACGAAATCCTCTCCGGCCGGACGAAGGACGCTAATCTGTCGTTCCTGGCGGGGCGGCTGAACACGCTCGGCATCCAGCTTCGCGAGGCGCGGGTGGTGCCGGATGTGGAGGGCGAGATCGTCGCGGCGGTCAACGAATGCAGGGCGAAGCACGACTATGTCTTCACCACCGGCGGCATCGGCCCGACCCATGACGACATCACCGCCGCCGCCGTCGCCAGCGCTCTCGGCACGGCGCTGGAACTGAACGCCGAAGCGCGGCGGCGGCTGGAGGCGCATTACGATGATCCGTCGAAGCTGAACGAGGCCCGGCTGCGGATGGCGCACATCCCGGTCGGGGCCGAACTGGTGGACAATCCGATTTCTGCCGCGCCGGGTTTCCGGCTGGAGAACGTGTTCGTCTTCGCGGGGGTGCCGGCGATCATGCAGGCGATGTTCGAAAGCGTCGCCCCGACTCTGGCCGGCGGCGCGACCATGATCTCCCGCTCCGTTTCCGCCGCATTGGCCGAGGGTTCGATCGCGGCGGGGCTGGCGGCGATCCAGGAACGCTACCCCGCCATCGACCTCGGCAGCTATCCCCGCTACAGCGCCGCCGGATATGGCGTGGCCATCGTCGCGCGCGGCCCGGACGGCGCGCAGGTCGACGCCGCCATCGCGGAGGTGCGCGCCCTGATGCGCTCGCTGGATGCGGAGCCGGTGGAGGAGGGATGAGCGGGAGAGATTGCCCAGGCCGCTTGGCGTCTCCCGGCAGATCAACCTCAACTGAGCGACCGAACGGCTCCTAGAGTCGCCGGTGCATGACATGCAGCCCGACATAGCCGGCCGTCGGATGGGAGAAAGCCTCCGGCACGGTGCCGACGATCTCAAACCCCAAATCTTGCCATAGGCGAACCGCCGGACGATTGGTCTCCACCACCGCGTTGAACTGCATCGCCCGGTATCCCAGCCGGTGTCCCCAATCCAGCGCGTAGAGGCCGAGAGCGCGCCCGACACCAAATCCCCGCGCGCCCTCTGCGACCATGAAGCTGGCGGTCGCCACATGACTGCCGGGACCCGGCCGGTTCGGCCCCATTTTCGCGGTGCCGACGATGCTTCCGGCCGCGTCGGCGGCGATGACAGTCAGCCCCGGCGGATGCTCGATCCAGATATCCCGGCCCTCCATTTCGGTGAGGTGTGGAGGATAGCAGTAGGTTTCCGCGGCCGCCGAGACGGATCTGACGATCGCCCAGACGGCGGGCCAGTCATCCTCGGCGAACTCGCGGATATCGCAGGTGCCCATCGTCAATCCCCTTTAGCCCAGCATCGGCCCGATCAGCCGGTAGGCGAGCGCCAGCGCCGCAGCGACCGCCAGCCACACGGCGATCGAGAGCAGCCAGTTCCGTCCGCGCTGCATCCGGATCATGCCCGGCGCGATCAGCAGGAGAATCGTGACCAGCGCGAAGGTGGTGGCCCAAGAGTAGCCGTCTATCATGGGGCGGCACTCTGGCCGGCCGCTTCCCGTCGTGCAAGGCTGTGGCTCGGTCATCTTCTTGCCCTCGGCCCCGGCGGGCGATACGGTCGCCGGCGTCCGATCCGGACAGGCGGGCGTGGCGAAACGGTAGACGCAGCGGACTTAAAATCCGCATCCCGGAAGGGAGTGGGGGTTCAAGTCCCCCCGCCCGCACCAGCGCGATCGGTCGCTTCTGGAGGCCGAAATGACACGTTCGGAACCCGAATCAGTTCTTACGGGCGGGTGCCAGTGCGGCGCCATCCGGTACGCCCTGGACCGGCCGCCGCAGGAAATTTACGTGTGCCACTGCCGAGAGTGCCGGAAGCAGTCAGCCTCGGCCTTCGGCATTTCCGTCATGGTGCGGAGCGTCGATCTCAGGCTGCTTCAGGGGACCCTCCGTCGCTGGTCGCGCCCGACCGACTCAGGCCGGACGCTCGCCTGCTTCTTCTGTGCCGAATGCGGCTCGCGCGTGTGGCATGGCGATCCGGAGCAGGCGGAGGAGATCAGCATCAAGGGAGGGTCTCTGGACGAGCCGGTCGATCTCAGCGACGCCATCCATATCTGGACCTCCCGAAAACTGCCGGGCGTGATCATCCCGGAGGGCAGCCGGCGACATGAAGAAGAGCCTGATTAAGGGAGGAGTTGCCCCGGCGATTGCTCACCCTCGAACAGCGGGCGCTGGCGGACAAGCGCGTCGCCCACGATGTCGAAGAACGCCCGGACCCGCGCCGTCCGTTTCAGGTCGGCATGGGTGACGATCCAGAGTTCGCGGGAGAGGTCGGGGATCGGGTCCGGCCACAGCCGTGACAGGTCGGTTTCCGGATCGCCGAGATAGCAGGGCAGAATCGAGAACCCGAGACCCGCCCTGGTTGCGGCCATCTGGTTGACGAGGCTGGAGGAGCGGTAGACGACCGCATCCTCCCGCACGCCGTCGCGCAGCCAGTCCGCCGCGCCGATCCCGGCGATTCCGACGCTCCAGCCGACAAGCGGAAGATGGGCCAGCCCTTCCTTCGAAGACGGGATTTCTCCCTCTGCCGCAAGTGCCCCTATCGCCGCACGGGAACCGTAGACCGCCCATGCGACATCGCACAGCTTCCGGCCCCATAGGTCGCCCTCCTTCGGCCGCAGGGGGCGAAGCGCCACATCGGCCTCCCGCCGGGACAGGCTGAGGACGCGATTGTCGATCGCCAGCTCGACCACGATCCCGGGATGGGCGCGGCGGAAGGCAGCCAGGTGATCGGTCAGCAGGCGATGGGCCAGCGTCTCCGACGAAGCGACGCGGAGGTGGCCCGTCAGCCTGTGATCCCGACCCGCTATGTCGCGGTCGAGCGCCTGCGCCTCATCCTCCATCCGCTCCGCCGCCGCGGCTGCGCGTCCGCCAGCGTCGGTGGGTTCGTATTGGCCGCCCGACAGCCGTTCGAATAGCCGGACACCCAGACGCCCCTCCAGCGCCTGCAATCGCCGGAATACGGTGGAATGGTCGATGCCGAGCGCGTGTGCCGCGCCTGTCAGGCTGCCGGCTCGCGCGATAGCGAGGATCAGGCGAAGGTCGTTCCAATCGTCCATGGCGATAGATCTAGCACGGCACGCGCTTGCGTGAACGCAAGCATCGCTGACGAACATGCAACGTGCCTTGCCGGCAGGAAAGGGAGAATCTGTACGGGTCCTTTTTGTTCAGGAGAACCATCATGAAACTTTACTACACGACCGGCACATGCTCCCTCGCCGCCCATATCGTTGCGCGAGAGGCGGTGCGGGTCGAAGGCATGAAGGTGGCGGCATGACCGCCTCCGTCAAACTCACCCTCGTCAGCCACGCGCTTTGCCCCTACGTCCAGCGAGCGGCCATCGCGCTTCTGGAGAAGGGGGCGGCGTTCGAGCGGGTTACGATCGACCTTTCGGACAAGCCCGGCTGGTTCGAGGATATCTCGCCTCTCGGCAAAGTGCCGCTGCTGCGCGTCCGGCGGGAGAACGAAACCGAGGCCGTGCTGTTCGAGAGCAGCGTCATCTGCGAGTACATCGAGGAGACGCAGGCAGGGCCATCGCTGCATCCGGATGACCCGCTGGAGCGGGCCCGACATCGGGCATGGATGGAATTCACCTCGGCGGCTCTGGGTGACATCTGGCGGCTGGAGACCGCGTCGGAGGCCGAGCCGTTCGCGGCCGCCCGGCAGGCGTTGGCAGCGAAATTCATCCGCATCGAGGCGGCGCTGGGTGAGGGTCCATACTTCTCCGGCGACTGGTTCCGGCTGGTCGACGCGGCGTTCGCGCCGGTCTTCCGCTATTTCGACCTGTTCGACGGGCTGGCCGACCTCCGGGTATTCGAGGGCGCGCCGAAAGTGCGCGCATGGCGGCAGGCGGTGTCAGCGCGGCCGAGCGTGAAAGCTGCTGTCGGGGCGGACTATCCCGACTTGCTGTTCGCCTTCCTGCGGCGTCACGACGCCCACCTCCTGAAACTGGCGGCGTGAGGAGATGCCGATGTCTCCCACTCTCGCCTGGACGGCGCTCGTCGCCGCAGGGCTATTGGACGTGGCCTGGGCCGTGTCGATGAAATATGCCGACGGCTACACTCGCCTTGGCTGGAGCCTCCTGTCGCTGGCGCTTCTGGCCGCCTTCGTCTTCCTGCTGGGCCGGGCGCTGGAGACTCTACCGGTCGGAACGGCCTATGCGGTCTGGACCGGTATCGGCGCGGCGGGGACGGTGCTGATGGGCGTCGTTCTGTTCGGAGAGGCGCTGAACGCCATGCGCGTTCTGGGCGTCCTCCTCGTCCTGGGCGGAATCGTTCTGCTGAAGGCGGCGCCGGCCTGACCGGCTCCGTTTTCCCATGACAATCCGGTGGGGGTGGGGTAGGGGCTCCTCTCCTTCACCCTTCGTCACCTTATATCATCCCCATGACACCCGATTCCCGAATCAAAGCCAGCATCGAACTCCTGGATGCGATCCTGACCACGCCACGCCCGGCTGATGGCGTGGCGACCGCCTTCTTCCGGGCGCGCCGCTATATGGGGTCGGGCGATCGGGGCGACGTCTCCGCGCGGGTCTACGCCATCCTGCGCCATCATGCGCGGCTGGGCTGGTGGCTGGAGCGCGCCGGGGCGCAGCGCGACGATGCCCGCGCGCGGGTGATCGCCTGGCTGATGCTGGGCGAGGAGAAGCCGTTCGAGGAAGTCGAGCCGCTGTTCACCGGCGGGCGCTATGGACCCGACGAGTTGTCGGCGGCCGAACGGGCGCTGCTCAAATCCCTGAGCCGGAAACCGCTTGAGCCGGAGGAGATGCCCGACGCCGTTCGGCTGGAATGCCCGGACTGGGCGGAGGCGTCGTTGCGCGTCGCCTTCGACGGCCGATTCGAGGAAGAGATGCGGGCGCTTCTGGTCTCCGCGCCGGTCGACATCCGGATCAATGAGGCGCGGGGTACGCGGGAGGAGGCGCGGGCAGGTCTGAAGAAGAGCGGCATCCACGGCAGCGCCACCCGGTGGTCGCCGCTGGCGCTGCGGGTCGAAGGACGGCCGCCGCTGGCCGGCCATCCGCTGTTCAAGTCCGGCGCGATCGAGATCCAGGATGAAGGATCGCAGCTCGTCGCCCTGCTGGCCGACGCCAGGCCGGGGATGCAGGTGGTTGATTTCTGCGCCGGGGCCGGCGGCAAGGCGCTGGCCATGGCCGCGCGGATGGGCGGCAAGGGGCGCATCGTCGCCTGCGACGTGTCCGAAGGCCGGCTTCTTCGCTCCAAGGAACGCATCCGGCGCGCCGGGATCGACAATGTCGAGCCCAGGGTTCTGGCTTCGGAACGCGACAAATGGGTGAAGCGCCAGAAGGGCAAGTTCGACCGCGTGCTGATCGATGCGCCCTGCAGCGGCGTCGGGGCCTGGCGGCGCAATCCCGATGCGCGGTGGCGGCAGGTCGATCTGGCGGAACTGACGGCGCTTCAGGGGCGCATCCTTGAAAGCGCGGCGCGGCTGGCGAAGCCGGGCGGGCGCGTGATCTACGCCACCTGCTCCCTTCTGCCGGAGGAGAACGAGAAGCGGGTGGAAGCCTTCCTTGCGGCCGACCCGTCCTTCCGGCTGATCCCCGTGCCGCAGGCATGGGCCGCTATCTCTGACGGCCCGTGTCCGACGGCGGAACCGATGCTGAGGCTGACCCCGGCGACCCACCAGACCGACGGCTTCTTCCTCGCCGTCCTGGAGAAAGCGACAGGGGACAAGGCGGAATGAGCGACGCGCCCACCCGGATCGAATATCTGGTCCGCCGGGCGCTGCTTGTCGACGTGCCGACGCTGGCCGACATCCATGTCCGGGCGTGGCGGGAGAGCTATCGGGGCATCGTGTCGGATGCGGCGCTGGACCGGCTGTCGGTGGAACGGCGGGCGCTCCAGCATGCGGAGCGCATCGGACGGCCGCTCGACGACAGCGCGACCTATGTGGCGATCGAGCCGGGACGGGGCGTCGTAGGCTTCGGCGTCTGCGGCCCGCGCCGCTCGGGACCGCCGGATTTCGAAGGCGAGTTCTACGCACTCTATTTGCTGGACCGCGCGAAGGGGCAGGGGCTGGGACGGCGGCTGATGGCCCATATGGCCGAATGGTTCGTCTCGCGTGAGCTTTCCTCGGCCTTCGTGCTGGCGCTGAAGGAGAACCATCCGGCCCGCCGGTTCTATGAAAGGCTGGGCGGCGTGGAATGTTTCGACCAGCCCTTCACTCTACAGGGCGAAAGCTATCGTGAAATCGGCTATGGCTGGCGGGATGTTTCGATCCTCGCGCGGCCGGCCTCGCCACCGATTGGACGGCCGTCGGGCGCGTGATGGCAGTATTGCGCCGCCCGCCGCTTGTGCCGGCGGTTGGGCCGCTATAGCTTGCGGCCCTTCCGACAGCAGGGACCGCTGACACGATGTCCGATATCTCCGACCTTCCCCAGCATCATGACCGCGTTCTGATCGTCGATTTCGGCAGCCAGGTGACGCAGCTCATCGCCCGCCGGGTGCGGGAATGTGGCGTTTATTGCGAGATCTGGCCGTTCAACAACGCGGCCGACGACCGGGTCCGGGCCTTCGCGCCGAAGGCCGTGATCCTTTCCGGCGGACCGGCCTCCGTAACCGAGGAAACGACGCCCCGCGCGCCGGAGATCGTGTTCGCTCTCGGCGTGCCGGTGCTGGGCATCTGCTACGGTCAGCAGGCGATGTGCGCGCAACTCGGCGGCGCGGTGGAGGCCGGCGACCATCGGGAATTCGGGCGCGCCTTCCTTGACGTGAAGGAACCCTGCACCCTCTTCGACGGGCTGTGGGAGACGGGCCAGCGGGAGCAGGTCTGGATGAGCCATGGCGACCGGGTGAACCGGCTGCCCGACGGCTTCCGCGTGGTGGCAACCAGCGACGGCGCGCCCTTCGCGGCCATCGCCGACGACAGCCGCCGGTTCTACGGCGTGCAGTTCCATCCCGAGGTGATCCACACCCCCAGCGGCAAGGAGCTTCTGGAGAATTTCGTGCGCCGGGTCGCCGGCTGCGAGGGCGACTGGACCATGGCGGCCTTCCGCGAGGAGGCGGCGGCCAAGGTGCGGGAGCAGGTGGGCGACCGGCGGGTGATCTGCGGCCTGTCCGGCGGTGTGGACAGCGCCGTCGCCGCCGTCTTGCTGCATGAGGCGATCGGCGACCAGCTCACCTGCATCTTCGTCGATACCGGCCTCCTGCGCGAGAGCGAGGGCGATCAGGTGGTCGCCATGTTCCGGGAACATTACAACCTGCCGCTGATCCGGGTGAACGCCGGCGACAGGTTCCTCGGGGCCCTGGCCGGCGTGACCGACCCGGAAATCAAGCGCAAGACCATCGGTTCGCTGTTCATCGACGTGTTCGACGAGGAGGCGCGCAAGCTGGGCGGCGCGGATTTCCTGGCCCAGGGAACACTCTATCCCGACGTGATCGAGAGCGTGTCGTTCGCCGGTGGCCCCAGCGTCACCATCAAGTCCCACCACAATGTCGGCGGCCTGCCCGCGCGGATGAAGCTGAAGCTGGTGGAGCCGCTACGCGAACTGTTCAAGGACGAGGTGAGGGCGCTCGGCCGGGAATTGGGCCTGCCGGAGAAATTCATCCGCCGCCACCCGTTCCCCGGACCGGGCCTGGCAGTGCGCGTACCCGGCGAGATCACGGAGGAGAAGCTGACGATCCTGCGCAAGGCCGACCTGATTTATCTGGATGAGATCGAGCGCGCAGGCCTCTACGACGCCATCTGGCAGGCCTTCGCCGTGCTGCTGCCCGTGCGCACCGTCGGCGTGATGGGCGACAGCCGCTCCTACGACTGGGCCTGCGCGCTGCGCGCCGTCACCTCCACCGACGGCATGACCGCCGACTACTACCCCTTCCCCCACGACTTCCTCGGCCGTGTGGCGACCCGGATCATAAACGAGGTCAAGGGGATAAATAGAGTCACCTATGACATTACGTCAAAACCGCCAGGGACGATTGAATGGGAATGATTCCGAACCGCCGGAGACGATCGGCAGCTATCGGAAAACTTCCTATAATCCGTTGATATGAATTAGAAATACCTTCAGACACATTCACTCACTATCATCCTGCAAAGAAGTCGGTCGACGGACTGGGTGACGGGTCGCGATGGGCTTGCCATATTCGCATTTCGGGGATACCGTCATCGTCACAAGCCCAGTTGACGGTAGTTTTTCTGGCCTATCACTTTGATAAAGCTAGAAAGACGAGGAGGTGGAGGCACCGGACTGAGCTGACGGTATTCGCGAAAGGAACCGCCATGCTCACCGATGTTGCCCTCAAAAATCTCAAGCCCAAGGGAAAGCCCTATAAAGTCAGCGACCGCGACGGGATGTACGTCCACGTCGCTCCATCCGGCCGGATCACGTTCCGGCTCGATTACCGCCTCAACGGGCGAAGAGAGACCGTGCTTCTCGGTCGCTACGGACCTGCCGATCTCTCGCTGGCCCGTGCGCGCGAGAAATGCATCGACGCCCGACGAATGGTCGGGGAGGGTCTTTCTCCTGCACAGGAGAAGCAACGCCTGAAGCGGCGCCTGAAAGAGGCGAAGAGCTTCGGCGAGTTCGGGGAGCGCTGGTTTCAGAAAGCGCCGATGGCCGACAGCACGCGAGCGATGCGTCGCTCCATCTTCGAGCGCGAGCTTCGCTCCGTCTGGCAGAAGCGACTGCTGACTGAGATACTGCCGGACGATCTGCGCGATCTCTGCGGGAGGATCGTCGACCGCGGTGCGCCGGCCACGGCCATACACGTTCGGGACATTGTGAAGCAAATCTACGGCTTCGCGATTCTGCACGGGGAGAAAGTGAAGAACCCAGCCGACGAAGTCGGCCCAGCATCGATTGCGACGTTCAAGCCGCGCGATCGATCACTGTCCGCAGCTGAGATCCGCATACTGCTCAAACAGATTGAACACGTCGCGACACTGCCGACGATCCGGCTCGGCGTTCATCTTTTTCTTCTGACGATGGTGCGTAAGAGCGAGCTGCAGGACGCCACATGGGATGAGGTTGATTTCGAGAATGCGGTCTGGACGATTCCGAAGGAGCGAATGAAGCGGTCGCGACCGCACAACGTCTACTTGGCGCGGCAGGCGCTCGACATAATGATCGCATTGAAGACGTGTGCCGGCAATTCTCGCTACCTCCTACCGTCTCGGTACGACGCGGATGCGCCGATGTCGCGCGCAACTTTCAATCGCGTAACGCAAGCTGTCATCGAGCGCGCGCAGAATGAAGGCCTGCCACTGGAGCATTTCACAGTTCATGATTTGCGGCGGACTGGGTCCACAATCCTGAACGAGCTTGGCTTCAACAGTGACTGGATCGAGAAGTGTTTAGCTCATGAGGACGGAAGGTCGTCACGTGGCGTCTATAACAAGGCCGAATACGAACATCAGCGCCGCCACATGATGCAGGAATGGGCTGATCTGGTAGACGCTTGGGTTCAGGGCCGCCAGCGGGCTCCGGTCATCACGCCTCCGGCGATGGCGACCCCGCTGCTCGATCCGTGCCTCTGACGGGACGGGTCTTGCGAAGCCGGACGTCAGGGTGGTTCGTGGGAGAAACCTGCTTGCCTCTTCGGGAGGCGAGCCAGGCTTCGACCTCGGCGAGGTCCCAAACGACGCAGCGTGGGCCAAGAGCAAAGCGGCGTGGAAACTCACCGCGCTGCTCCATTTCGTAAATAGTGGTGTCCGCGAGCGGTACGATCTGCTTGAGTTCATGCCGTCGGATGGTCCGCGGCAAGTCTTTTGATCTTTGGCTGGGCATCGCGATCTCCTGACTGCCTTCCAAAGAATGCAGCGGATCGTCCGCGAAGGAAGATGAAACGGGGCGTAGTAGTGCAAAGACAGGGCGCGGAATGTTTCGGCACGAGGCGTGTTGCCGACTCCTCAGTTGCTCAAGAGGTTCGAATCCCGCGTGGTCCGCCGCCTGCGAAATGGTTCGCGGCCGCGCGACGGAGCGCTCGGGAGCGCGCTGCAGTCGCTCGCAGTTCGACTACCATCCGGTGGGCCACGCAAGTCGAATCTGCGAACTATTCCTTCGCTATTGCGCTACGATAAGGTCGTACAAAATCGACTGATGCACTGTCGACGTTCTTACTTCGTCTATTGATCCGGCGCGGCCTGAGCGGGGCGTGGCCGTGTTCAATCAGCTCGGCCGACGCGGCGACGTTGTTGCGCTTGTCGAGGCTGTATCGCTCGTGCCCACCGTCTTCGGATCAAGCGATGACTGTTGCAGCACATCTTGCCACTCTGGATGGCGGTCGATCTGCGCTTTTGCGAAAGGGCAAAGCGGAACGATGGCGATTCTTTCGCGCCGGGCATCTTCGACCGCCTGTCGCACCAGTTGCTCGCCAATCTTTCGGCCACGTAAGGCCGCTGGAACTTCGGTATGGTCGATGATAATCAGCCCGTCACCGGCTCGGCTGTAG
This sequence comes from Inquilinus sp. CAU 1745, assembly GCF_039839375.1. NCBI lineage: Bacteria > Pseudomonadati > Pseudomonadota > Alphaproteobacteria > Rhodospirillales > Rhodospirillaceae > Inquilinus > Inquilinus sp. CAU 1745. The sequence continues at coordinate 409,503 of NZ_JBDOQU010000001.1, read as the reverse complement.
GTCATTTCGGCTTCCACGTCATCGACGACGATCCGGTAGCGCCCTTTGGATGCGCCGTCTTCCCGCTCGACCTTTTCGCCGCCAACTGAAGGCGCATCATTCGCCAACGCCGCATCCGGCGGGCGTACCTGACGTGGCTGTCCATGCGCACATTCCAGAAGAGCGCGGTCCCATCCGCCTAGGTCGGCAGCCGCTTCATAGGTCGAAACGAGAAACGCCATGAGGTCTGCGTCGGGGTCGGCCGCCGACCGGACGGCGTCGTAAGGCAAGACGAACTCCGACAAACCCTCGTGCCAGAACGCGGCATCGGGTCGGACGGTCGCGGCCCGGTAGCCGCTCGGCGCCGGATAGGCGTATGCGTAGAAGGCGGGATAGTCGATACCGTTGCCGCCCGGCCAGAAGCCCGCCGAGGACACTTCGCGGTCATAGGCCTCCTGCGCCACGTCGTCGGGCAAGGCGGGAATGCCCGCCGGGTGTAGCGGCGCGCGCCGGCCCGAGAAGCGGGTGACCGCCAGGTCGAGAGCACCCCAGAACAGATGAACGGGGCTGGACTTGCCGAGAAACGAGGTGCGGAACCGGTTGAGAACCCTGTCGACCGCCATCAATGCCTGATGGAAGCGCTGAACGGCTTCACGGTCATAGGGTCGGTCGCGATCATCCTCGGCGAACGGAATCGGATAGGGTACCTCGTTCGGCTGCCCATTGAAGGTCGGCGTACCGCCGAGTTCCGAAATCAGCTGCACGAAGCTCGCGTGGAATTTCGCGACGGTGGTCGGCCCGAGATCGAAGTACGCCCGGCTCCCGTGGCCGCAGGTGCCGACGACCCTGTGCTCCCGGAGGTCAAACAGGATCTCGATGCCGGGACCGTCCGGGATGGGCGAGGAGGCGAGGCCGATCGGCGTGACGTAGAAGGTCGCGTTCCATGAATGGTTGAGCCAGGGGGTGTGCGCCAGGCGATACTTGCCGGCGATCTGCAGATAGAGATGCAGGGCGGAGCAGGTCTCGCGCCAGCCGAGGTAGTCGAGTTCGGGCCAGTTGCGGGTCATCGCGGTTCCTTCCTTCAGTTTCCGTGGCGCCGTTCAGTCCGGCAGTGGTATGTGCTCCGCCCGGTCGTCGATGGGCAGATCGAAGCGACCCTGCCCCCAGTCCTCGGCGCGCCATTCGGCCTTGGCCGCCTCGATCCGCTCGCGGGACGAGGCGACGAAGTTCCACCAGATGTAGCGCGGTCCGCTGAGCGTGGCGCCGCCGAGGATCATCAGCCGTGCTCCCCGGTCGCCGGCCGCGACCGTGATCCTGTCGCCGGGGCGGAAGACCATCATCCGTGACGCCTCGAACGTCTGGCCTGCGATCGAGATGGAGCCCTCGACGATGTAGATGCCGCGGTCCTCATGATCGTCTGGCATCGGCAGCCGGCGCCCGGGCTCGAGCGTCACGTCGGCGTAGAAGGTCTCGGAGAACATCTTGGCGGGCGCGACCTCGCCATAAGCGGTGCCTAGGATGAGCCGGACCGAGATGCCCTCGTCCTCGATCATCGGCAGCTTGTCCTTGCCGTGATGCTCGAAGCTCGGCGCGACGTCCTCGTGCGCGTCTGGCAGGGCCAGCCACGTCTGGATGCCGAAAAGGCCGTTCGGACCTTTCCGGGCGGCCTCGGAGGTACGCTCGGAATGGGTGACGCCGCGGCCTGCAACCATCCAGTTCAGCGCGCCGGGGCTGATGATCTGGTCGGCGCCGGTGCTGTCCCGGTGATGAAAGTCACCGCGATAAAGGTAGGTGACAGTTCCGAGACCGATATGCGGGTGCGGACGGACATCGATGCCCTGTCCGGTCAGCAACTCGGCCGGTCCGGCCTGATCGAAGAAGATGAACGGCCCGACCATCTGCCGCTTGGGCGCCGGCAAGGCGCGCCGGACCTCGAAGCCGCCAAGGTCGCGGGAACGCGGGACGATGAGGGTTTCGATCGCGTCGATCCCGCCCTCGTCGGGACAGCCCGGTTCGATTGCTGGGTTCCAACTCATTTGACCTCCAATAATAGCGTTCTGACGGTCATGGCGCGGCTCCGTGCGGGACGTGGATCACGACCGGCTGTTCGCGAAGTAGCGGCTCCAGCGCCGCCATGAAGTGGGCGTGCGCCTCGCTCGGCTCGAAGCCATTCACATGCGCCTCGAGATCGCGCCACGCCACTTCGAGGAGAAAGGTGTCCCGTTCGTCCATCGCTTGGACGAGACGGTGGCGAAGGTGGCCGTCCGCGGCGGCGAGAAGCGGACGGACCGCGTCGAAGGCGTCCTCAAGGGCGGGCCCGTTGCCCGGCAGGACGCGCAGTATCGCGAGTTCGATGACCATGCTGGCTCTCTGGAGGGGGGACGGCCCGAGCACGCCTCGGGCCGTCCGAACAGATCACGCTGCGGCTGCGAGCGGCGGCACAATCGTCTCTGCCTCGCCCGAGACATCGATCGCGACCTTCCCTCGCAGCCCGCGGCGAGCGCCTGTCTCCAGAACCTCGTGCCCCTCCGCGAGGCGTTCGAGGGGGAGGACGGCGCCGATCACCGGCCGCACGAGCCCGCGTTCGACAAGGTTCGTCAGTTCGTCGAGCTTGCCGCGATTCTGGCGGGTGAAGACAAAGTGATAGGAGGCGTTCCGCCCCCAGGCCTCGATGAGGTTTTGCGGCGCCGCGATATCGACGATCGAGACGACGCGCCCAAACGGCGCAAGCACGAGCGGGCTTCTCGTCAGAGTATCGCCGCCGATCGTGTCGAAAACGACGTCGACTCCGCGCCCGCCGGTAAGCGCGCCCACGGCATCGACGTAGTCGGTAGAGGAGTAGTCGACTACATCGTCCGCGCCGAGCGCATGGACGAAATCATAATTGTCGGCGCGTGCAGTCGTGATGACCCGTGCTCCGATGGCCTTCGCGATCTGGATCGCGATCGTTCCGACGCCGCCGGCACCGCCATGGATGAGGATCGTCTCGCCGACGCGCAGGCCAGCGCGACTGACGATGGCCTCCCAGACGGTCCCGCCCACGAGCGTCAGGCTCGCTGCTTCGACATGCGACAGGTTGCGGGGCTTGCGGCCGACGAGATCGACGTCGGCGACATGGACCTCGGCGTACGACCCGGCGCCGCCGAAGATCTTCGGCGTGTAGTACACCTCGTCGCCGGGGGCGAACTCGGTGACATCCGCACCGACGGCCTCGACGACGCCGGAGACGTCGTGACCGATCACGGCCGGCAGCGGCACGTAATCGGCGTAGTCGCCACGACGGATCTGATAGTCGAGCGGGTTGATCGCCGTGGCGTGGACGCGAACGCGAACCTGCCGCGAGCCGACCGAAGGGACGGGAAGGGTCTGAATTTCGAACGCGTCGGGACCGCCGAACCGGGTCAGGACGACGGCCTTCATTGTGTCGGACATGCTGTCTTCCTTTCGTTGTATCGAAATACGTCGATGCGTTAGAGCCGAAGCGGGCGGGTGATCCGCCTACGCTCCCTCTGGTCCTCCGAGACTCGCGCCGCCGAGGATCGCAGGGCAGTTGATCGCGGCGTTGAATCGATCTTACCGAAACGCCGCGACGATGCGGTGCGGGGGCTGCTGCGCAGGTGCCAATATTGCGCTTTTTCCCGCCTACCGGCGAAACTGCGGCCGCTCACTCGCCGAGGTCCGAACGAGAGTTCGATGTTTCGTGAAATTCGAGGCAGTCAGCCTCGGTGAAAAGATGGAGCGTCACGTACCGCCGTCACCAATGGCAGGTCATGCGAATGCGCTGAAATGAACCGCGCCGCGCTTAGCCCGCAAGATCGGCAACTGGACCGCAGCTTCCGCGCCGCGCTTTGTTCAAACGCTTGCTACGGTCATCGGACTGGAACCACCGAGCGCGTTCGTTCGGAATGGAACCTGTTTGCAAGAGGACGGCACGGCCCAACCGTCGACACCGCTCGCGACAGGCGCCATGGCGCCATCCTGACGCTGCCGTTTCCAGGAATTTGCTCAAGCTCAACCGGAAGGGAATCTGTCATGGCCACAATCACCACATCCGACGGCACCAACCTCTTTTACAAAGACTGGGGCCTGAAAGGCGCGCAGCCGGTGATGTTTCACCATGGCTGGCCGCTGAGCGCCGACGACTGGGACAGCCAGATGCTGTTCTTCCTGTCTCAAGGCTATCGCGTAATCGCAGCTGACAGGCGCGGCCATGGCCGATCGGACCAGACCGACACCGGCAACGAAATGGACACCTACGCCGCGGATGTCGCGGCAATAGTGAAGGCGCTGGATCTTCAAGATGTCATCCATATCGGCCATTCGACCGGCGGGGGCGAGGTCGTTCGCTATGCCGCCCAGGCCGAGCCGGGCCGTGTCGCCAAGGCCGTGCTGATCGGCGCTGTCCCCCCGGTGATGGTCAAGTCCGACAAGAACCCGAACGGTATTCCGATGGAGGTCTTCGACGGATTTCGCGAGGCACTGTCCCGGAACCGCGCGGAGTTTTACAAGAGTATTCCGAATGGCCCGTTCTATGGCTTTAACCGCAAGGGTACGGAGGTGAGCCAAGGCCTGATCGACAACTGGTGGCGTCAGGGTATGGCCGGCGGCGCGAAGGCACACTACGACTGCATCAAGGCATTTTCCGAGACTGATTTCACTGACGATCTGGAAGCGATCACCGTTCCAATCCTCTTTCTGCACGGCGAAGACGACCAGATCGTCCCGATCGAAAACTCGGCACACAAGGCAGTCAGGCTGGTGCGGGACGGAACGCTGAAGACCTATCCGGGTCTTTCACACGGCTTGTTCGCCACGCACCCCGAGGTGGTGAACCCTGACCTGCTGGCCTTCGTTCGCCACTGACGAGAAGATACTGGGCAAGAGGCCCAAGATCGGCGGATCCGCGGGATCGGCCATTCGGGGGCGTGGCCGCAGGCAGAATCTGGTCGTCAACCACCAGTTTCGGCGGTTCATGATGAGTGGCATCCCGGTGCCCGAGCCGCCCCGAGGTTATCCGAATCCATCCAGGAAGAATGCGATGTCTGTGAACTACAGAACTCAACAGGTCGGAGATGTGAAGGTGTTCTACAGAGAGGCGGGCGCAAAGAACGCTCCTGTCCTCCTTCTGCTCCACGGCTTCCCCTCATCGAGCCACATGTTTCGCGAGCTTATTCCACTGCTCGCCGATCGATATCGCGTGATTGCTCCGGATCTGCCGGACTTCGGCCAAACCGAGGCCCCGGAACGTGGCGTTTTCGAGTACACATTCGACAACCTCGCTCAGGTCATCGATGGGTTTACGCAGGCTCTTCGCCTCGACCGCTATGCCCTCTATGTCTTCGACTATGGAGCCCCAGTCGGATTCCGGCTGGCGACTACGCATCCCGAGCGCGTAACGGCTCTGATCAGCCAGAATGGCAACGCCTACCTTGATGGCTTCAGTGACGAGTGGGGACCTTGGCAAGCGTACTGGCGCGACCCCAATCCCGAAAACCGGGAGGCCTGTCGCGCATCGCTTTCGGCCGGCGTGATCGAGAACTGGCAGTATCGCACTGGTACGGACCCGAACCGGCTTGCCCCCGACGGTTACTTGCTTGACATCGCTTTGATGTCTCGACCGGGCGCAGAAGAGATTCAGTTGGACCTGATCCTGGACTATCGCAGCAATCTGGAGCGTTATCCCGAATTTCAGGCTTACTTCCGCAATCATCAGCCACCGCTGCTCGCGGTTTGGGGGCGTCACGATCCGGCTTTCATCCCCGCAGGTGCGGAGGCTTATAAGCGCGACCTTCCCAATGCCCAGGTTCATCTGCTCGATACCGGTCATTTCGCACTTGAAACACACGCAAGTGAAGTTGCTCGATTCATCCGTAGTTTCCTTGGTCAGTATCTTTAAGAGCGGGTCAGGCAACTCGGCCGCTCAATTGAGAGCCTGCTTGAGCCAAAGATCTCAGCAAAACTAAACCGGATATCGGTCGAGCAGCGCCTGCCACCTGCCCGGTGGCTGACAGGTTCGCATTCCGGATGAGCGCGAAATCCATCTTCACAAACCGGCAAAGGAAACACGTCGATGAAGAAACCTCTGGTGTTGCTATCCTTTCTTCTCTGCGCCATCGGTCCGCAATTGGCGACGGCGGCCGATAACCCGGTTATCGATGCGGCCCGACAGGCAGAGTCTCGGCTCGACGCGCGCGTAGGCCTGGCTATCCGCGATACCGGAAGCGGCGAAAGCTGGCTCTACAAGGCCGATGAACGATTCCCCATAGCCAGCACGTTCAAGGTCCTGGCCTGCGCGGCGCTTCTTGCGCGCCAGGATGCGGGCGACGAGAGCCTCGATCGGCGCGTGGGCGTCGCCCAGGAAGACATTGTCACCTACTCCCCCGTCACCGAGGGTTGGGTGGGACAGGAGGTCAGTCTCGGCGCGCTGTGCGCGGCAACGATGCGGACAAGCGACAATACGGCTGCCAACAAGGTGTTGGAAGCAATCGGTGGGCCAGAGGCGCTCACCGCGTTCATGCGGTCCCTCGGCGATCAAACGACGCGGCTGGATCGCTGGGAAACCGCTCTCAACGAAGGAACGCCCGGCGATCCACGTGACACGTCGTCTCCGGCAGCCATGGCAGCTTCGCTCGAAAAGCTCGTCCTGGGCGACACACTGTCGTTATCTTCGCGCGAGGAACTGACAGGATGGCTGGTAGGCAACGAGGTCGGCGGTCCGCTGCTGCGGGCGGGCATCCCCGGAGACTGGCGCATAGGCGACCGGACGGGTGCGGGCGGTCACGGCTCGCGTGGCGTCGTTGCCGTTATTTGGCCGCCGGAGCGAGCGCCCATAGTTGCTGCAATATACATCACACAGACCGAGGCGACGATGGAACAGCGCAATGAGGCCATCGCTGCGATCGGCAGCGCATTGGCCAATGTGCTTTCGGGCGAGCAGTAACGTTTCCGGGGCGCACGATGCTCCGCTCCCAGATCGCAATGGCCGTTCCCCATTGCGGGTTGTCGGTAATTCCGCTGCCGACGCGCGCCGGCCACGGCGCAGGGGTGCCGCTCGACAAGGTCATTGGCCTCCACGCCGACATGTTGGCGTTCGCGGCCCACTGGACGGGGCTGGACATCGCGCAGGCAGACGACGATCAGATCACGCCTTCCGGCTGAGGCGAAACCAGGTCCGCTTAAGGATGCCCGATCCGGAACCGGGGCTTTTGGCGGCAGGTGGCGCCACTGAAAGTCACTGCGTCGCGATAGAGCGCACCGGATCGCGAACTGCCCGGCGATAGTCGGTCGGGCTCATGTGCCGATGCTTGATGAATACCCTGGCGAGTACCTGGTTCGACGAGTACCCGACCTCCTGGGCGATCTCCGTGACCGGAAGGTCCGTCAGTTCGAGAAGTTCGCAGGCTTTCTCCAATCTCAGTCGCGTCAGGTAGACCCGTGGCGGAACGCCGACGCTCTGCTTGAACATGCGTGCGAAATGAAAAGGTGAGAGTTGCGCTTCGGCTGCCAGCTCGTCGAGGCCGATGTCTTCCGAAAGCCGCGCCCGGATAAGCTCCAGACAGCGCCGCTCTGCCCAAGAAGCAAGGCCGCCCCTCGCCGGCGCGAACGGTGCTCCGCTCAACCGACACAACTCGGCCATGATCTCGCAGCCTGCGGCCCGCGCCAGCAGACGCGACGGCGCCCCTTCCTCCTCACACAAAACCCATAAGTTCCGGAGCGCCGACTGAATGGACGGTGAGTGAAATAACCCTCGGTTGACTTGCAGGCGTTCCAACGACAACCGGCCGTCGGCGGCTTCATCGAGCACTTTCTGCCACTGCGCCGTAGGAAACGACAAGCTGCGAAGCTGATGCCTGGCGTCGACCATGACCGTATTGGCGAAGTTCGGCGCAGCAAGAAAGAAGCCGCCTTTTTCGCTCGTCACATCGAAACGCCCACCTCCCATGTCGCCGCTGACACGGCTGCCGCCGAGCAGGTCCTGATACAGGATGAGATCCGGCACGGCAGGGTCGGACATGTCCCCGGCCGGTTGCTCCGCCTCAAGCAGATTGAGGATTCCGCCAGGGGATTTCATCGTGCGCACATAGGACGCGAGGCGGCCTTCACTGTACCATTGGGTGAAAGACGAATAGGCAGGCACCGTCATTGCTGCGCCTCCTATTGAAATGGCGATCTGCGCGCGCGGCCCGACGGGGCCGCCACCCGAGCGCGCCAGCTCATCTGGCTCCGTGGTAGCCCCACAATACTTGATCGGCAACCAGACGGGCGCACAATTTCGCGGCTGTCGGCACGATCGGTGGCGTTCCGCTACGTGGGTTCAGCGATAACACGGTCAGCGCTCGCGTGACCGCCGCCCCGGTCCCTTTACCGCAAGACTGGCACTTTCGCGGCAGCTTCCGCGCCGCGCTGCTCAGGCATGTTCTCTAGGTTCAGCCACCAGAGCTCGACTCTTTCTCAGATGCAAAGGATGACACAATGACCTTCCGCAACGGCCTTGACTCGCTTCTTCGTCCCGAAGATTCGGTCCTCGTTCTGATCGACCATCAGCCCTACCAGCTCGCGAACCTGAACAGCCATGACCCGCACATGGTGGTGAACAACACGACCGCGCTGGCCAAGTGCGCCAAGGTGTTCGGCGTGCCCACGATCCTGACTACCGTCATCGCCGCCCGGGGCGGCGACCTCTTCCCGCATGTCACCGAAGTGTTCCCCGACCAGGAGGTTATCGACCGCACGACGATCAACACCTGGGAGGATCCGAAGGTCGTGGACGCGGTCAAGGCGACCGGCCGCAAGCAGCTGATCATCGCCGGTCTCTGGACCGAGATCTGCGTCGCGATGCCGGCGCTCCAGGCCGCCGGCGAAGGCTGGGACGTGACCGTAATCACCGATGCCTCGGGCGGCACGTCGCTCGAGGCGCACGAGGTCGCGATCCAGCGCATGATCGCGGGTGGCATAAACATGATGACCTGGCTGGCTCTGGCGTCCGAATGGCAACGTGACTGGGCCCGCGCCGAGACGGCGACCACCCTGAACGACGCCCTCAGGAACCATCTCGGCGGCAGCGCCATCGCCTATCTGTGGGAGCAGCAGCTGCTCAACACGCCGGTGCCGGGCATCGCGGCCTGATCTCGGTGGGGATGGCAGGCGATCCGCTCCGAAAGCAAGCTGTTGATCGACCCTCGTCATCCCCTCTCGCGGCCGCCCGACAAATGTCGCGCATCATAGGCCGTGACCTATTAGGGGCCGCTCCGACCTTCGATTGGCGACCAGTGGTCCTGCTTGCCTTGGGGCATGGTCGAAAGCCGATACGCCACGTTCAAGCCGCCAAATTCCTCTATCAACTCTTAGCCCATGGTGGACGATGGAAGTCCCTGCCTATCTCACCTTCGTGATCGTGAGCGCGGCCCAATCTGCAACGCCCGGGCCATCAACCTTGTTCATCGTGAACAACGCCATCGCCTATGGGTGGCGGCGCGCACTGGGCGCCCTGAGCGGCGATCTGGTCGCCATCGCGATGCTGGCCACACTTTCCGTCGTAGGATTGGGCGCTCTGCTCGAAACCTACCCCGCGGCCTTCCTCGCCCTCCGCCTTGCGGGCGCTTGCTACATCATTTGGCTCGGTTGGAGCTTTCTTCGCCCCGCCCGGCAGCATGCTGGTTCGATAGCTACCGAGACGCCACTCTCGCAAAGTGGGCTGGTGCTTTGGGTTCACTCGTTCGGCGTGGGTATCAGCAACCCTAAGGCCGTCCTGTTCTTTGCCGCTCTGTTCCCGCAATTCCTCCCTGTGGACAGCGGACCGGCTGTTCTCGCCTTTCTCGTCTTAACCTTCGTGGTCGTGAAGTTCGTCGTTCTCGGCGGCTACGCGCTCGGAGCACGACACGTCGTCCGACTGCTTCACAAGCCAGAGCATGCAAGGCGCGGAAGGATGCTGACCGGCATCCTCTTCATGCTTTTCGGCGCGGTGATGCTCTGGTCAGCCCTGACCGCCACGTGAGACTCCGCAATACAGCGAACCACTACTTTCGCACCAAAGTGAGCGTCGGCAACGAACTCGACCGGGCTTTCAGCCACCTCGAAGGAGCAACCAAGAAATGGCTATCGATCTTTTCCCAATCGACCTGGAAATGGATGTCCTATCCGAGCTTCAAGGTGAGAGGCTGAAAGTATGAACAGTCGCAATGCTGTATTTCCTACCAACCGCCATGCCCTCTACGAGACGCACGGTTACTCGGCCGCTATTGCGTCGGGCGACCTGTTGTTCGTTTCAGGCCAGGTGGGTAGTCGTTCCGATGGCTCGCCGGAACCGGACTTCGCCGAGCAAGTTTGCCTAGCCTTCTCCAATCTCGAGGCGACGCTGGCTGCAGGCGGCTGCACGCTCGACGACATCGTTGACGTCACGACATTCCACACCGATCCCGAAAACCAGTTCGAAACAGTCATGGCCGTAAAGGGCCGGATCTTCTCGGAGCCGCCTTATCCGAACTGGACAGCGATCGGCGTCAACTGGCTCGCCGGATTCGACTTCGAGATCAAGGTCATCGCCCGCATTCCCGATTGGTGATCCGGAGACGGCCGCCGCCGAGATGCATCGTGCCAGCGCAGTGCTCGGCGGGCTGTCGCGCCTAACCATCCAGATAAGCACCGAGGCCGTTGCCGAGGTCATCACGAGAGTCGCGCGAGCCGACGGCTAGACAAAGTCGGAGCAGCAATTGGCTTTCTGGCGGCATGCGTCGGGGCGGCTTGCGGGTTAGCTTCTCATCGGATCCGGCGACCGGCACTGAGGTGGCATAGACGTGCCGAGCAAGGTTTCCCGCTGGCAAGCGGCACCCTTGGGCGTCACTGCAGTGCGATGGAGCGCACCGGATCGTGAACTGCCCGACGATAGTCGGACGGGCTCAAGCGCATGTGCTTGAGGAAAACCCGGGCGAGGACTTGGTTCGACGAGTACCCAACCTCCAGCGCAATCTCGGTGACCGGGATATCGGTATGTTCGAGGAGTTCGCACGCCTTTTCCACTCTTAGTCTCGTCAGGTAGACACGTGGCGGAACGCCGAGGCTCTGCTTGAACATGCGGGCGAAATGGAACGGCGACAGCCGCGCCTCGGCTGCCAGTTCATCGAGGCTGATGTCGTCCGAAAGCCGCTCCCGCATCAGTTCCAGACAGCGTCGTTCAGCCCACGGCGCGAGCCCCCCGCGCGCCGAAGCGAGCGGCGAGCCGGCCAAGCGGCAAAGCTCGGCCAGTATCTCGCAACCGGCTGCTTGCGCCAAAAGTCGCGACGGCGCGCCCTCTTCGTCGCAAAGGCGCCAAAGCTGGCGCTGCGCGGATCGAATTGTGGGCGAAGTGAACGTTCCGCGGTGCAATACACCGAAATCGAGGGAGTGCGTCCGATCCGCGGTGTCCTCAAAAAATTGCCTCCAGTACGCGACCGGAAACGCTAGGGAGCGAATTTGGTGATAGCTGTCGACTCTGACCGAGTTAGTGAAGTTCGGCGCGGTCAGCAAGAAGTCGCCTGGCCGGCTTGTCGCACTGAAACGTCCCGCGCCAAGGTCAGCGTTAATGCCAAAGCCGCCGATCACATCGTAATGCAAGACGATCTCAGGTACCGCGGGGTCTGACATGTCGACCGCGGGCATGGCGGTCTCCATCAAATTGAGGAAACCACCGGGGGATTTCACCGTGCGTACATAGGTCGCAAAGGGGCCTTCACGGAACCACTGGGTGAAGGAGGAATAGCGCGGCGTCATTGATCTGCCTCTGCCACCGCAAGCACAGTTCCTTGTGCGTTAAAAGAGAGTTTGCGCACCGGATCGCGGACCGCGCGACGATAGTCGGACGGACTCATGCGCTGATGCTTGAGGAAGACCCGAGCAAGCACCTGGTTCGACGTGTACCCGACCTCCAGGGCGATTTCCGTAATCGGAAGGTCTGTCTGTTCGAGGAATTCGCAGGCTTTCTCGACCCTCAGTCGCGTCAGGTAGACGCGTGGCGGAACACCCAAGCTCTGCTTGAACATGCGGGCGAAATGGAACGGCGAGAGCCGCGCCTCGGCCGCCAGTTCGTCGAGGCTGATGTCTTCCGAAAGCCGCGCGTGCATCAGCTCCAGACAGCGCCGCTCTGCCCATGGGGCAAGGCCGCCCTTTGCCGTCGGGAGCGGCGCCCCGCCCAAGCGGCACAGCTCGGCGAGGATCTCGCAGCCGGCAGCCCGCGCCAGCAGACGCGATGGCGCTCCCTGATCCTCACAAAGAGCCCAAAGGTTCCGAAATGCAGATCGGATCGCCGGCGAGTCGAACATCCGACCGTAGATACAGGAACTGTCGAACGAGAACTGACTGTCGGCGGCTTCGTCGAGCACGCTTTCCCACTGCGCCATCGGGAAAGCCAAGCTGCGAAGCCGATGGCTCGTTTCCATAATCGCCGTGGTGGCGAAGTTCGGCGCGGCGAGACAAAAGTCGCCTCGCTTACCCGTAACATCGAAGCGTCCCCCTCCAAGGTCGCCGCTGACTCGACTTCCGCCGAGCAAGTCCTGATAGAGGACGATATCCGGCAGACCCGGGCGGGACATGTCCCCGGCCGGTCGCGCCACCTCAAGCAGGTCAAGGACTCCGCCAGGCGATTTTCGCGCCCGCAGATAGGACGCCTGCCGCCCTTCGCAGTACCATTCAGAGGAAGATGAATAGGCCGGTACCGTAATTGCGGTCACTCCTATGACATGGCCGTCGTCTCGATCTGCGGGCGCGGCCCAACGGTTGGCCACCTGAGCGCGCCAGCTCATCTAGCCCTGCGGTAGCTCCCACAATACTTTATGGGCAACCACGCGGGTACGCATCTTCGCGACTCATCGGCACGATCTGTGGGCTTCGCTACGTGAGTTCAGCGATGACATAGTGATTGGTCAGCGCTCGCGCCAGCCGGCCCAGTACTATCACCGCAAGATCGGCACCAGCGCGGCAGCTTCAGCGCCGCAGGGCAAAAAAGCGCTCGCTAAAGTTCACTCACCCTGACTTTTCGCGAGACACCAAATAATAAGCCCCTTCAACCCTATGTCGTTCGCTGTTCGTCGGTCTCGGATCGGCATGATCTATGGCCTTGTGTCAGTCCGTTCGCCGGGCCGCCGATCATCGCACTGCTCGGACTCCGAGGCATGCTTACAGGAGAAGCCGCGGTTTAGTGGCTGAGAGGTCACGTCAACATTGTGCAGTCGGTCCTGCAAAAAACTACTTCGCGTTCTCCGCCCGGGATGACGCCGCGAAGAAATTCGATGCGGCTTGAAGAGCATCGAATCCAGTCTGTCCCAACTCAAAAGGAGAGCAAAGGTGTCCGGTAAACTTGAAGTTCTGAACCCGCAGAACAGCCAGATCATCTTCATCGATCACCAGCCGCAGATGGCGTTCGGCGTCCAGTCGATCGATCGTCAGGTTCTGAAGAACAACGTCGTAGGTCTCGCCAAGGCCGCGAAGGTGTTCGGCATCCCGGTGACAATCACCACAGTCGAGACGGAGAGTTTCTCCGGCCACACCTATCCAGAACTGCTGGCTGTCTTCCCCGAGCATCCGCTGCTCGAGCGCACCTCGATGAACTCCTGGGATGACCAGAAGGTGCGCGACGCACTCAAGAAGAACGGACAGAAGAAGGTGGTCGTCTCCGGCCTCTGGACCGAGGTTTGCAACAACACATTCGCCATTTCCGCGATGAGCGAGGGCGGTTACGAGATCTACATGGTCGCCGACGCCTCCGGCGGAACGACGAAGGAAGCGCACGACTACTCGATGCAGCGGATGATCCAGGCGGGAGTCGTGCCGGTCACTTGGCAGCAGGTTCTCCTCGAATGGCAGCGCGATTGGGCGCGCCGCGACACCTATGACGGCGTCATGGACATCGTGCGCGAGCATTCCGGAGCCTACGGCATGGGCGTCGATTACGCATACACCATGGTCCACAAGGCGGAGGAGCGCGTGAAGCACGGCGCCCGGCTCGATCCCGTGGCGGCCGGATCGGCGGCCGCCGCTGCCGAGTAGCCATCCAATGCGCCGGCCCTGACGGCCCGATCCTCCCCCAGCCGTCTCGCCCCGTCCGGCGCAACTGGCGGGCCTGCGTCGCCCAGCAGGCCCGCCCCCTTCTTGAAACCGGAGAGACAAACACAGCGAGGACGCGAGACATGCGCGAGACCCGATGGAACTCCTTGGCAGACGCCGCGAGCGTCACTCGCCGGCAGGTGACGAAGTCTGGCGCCGCGCTTAGCGCACTTGCCCTTTTCGCGCCTGGCTGGGCGCGCGCGCAACCCAACGAGGAGGACGGCATGGCCGACACGATCATCACCAATGCGCGCGTGACGACGCTCGACCGCGCCAATCCCGAAGGCCAGGCGCTGGCAGTCAGGGACGGGCTGGTCCAGGCCGTCGGGCCGCGTAACGAAATCATGCGGCTCGCCGACGCCAAGACCCACGTGATCGACGCGGGCGGGCGGCGCGTGATCCCGGGCCTCAATGACAGCCATACCCATCTCATCCGTGGCGGCCTCAACTACAATATGGAGCTACGGTGGGAGGGCGTGCCCTCGGTCGCCGTCGCGCTCCGCATGCTGAAGGAGCAGGCCGAACGTACCCCGGCGCCGCAATGGGTGCGCGTGGTCGGCGGCTGGTCGGAGTTCCAGTTCGCCGAACAGCGCATGCCGACGCTGGACGAGATCAACGCCGCCGCCCCCGAAACGCCGGTTTTCATCCTGCACCTCTACGCCCGCGCGCTCCTCAATCGCGCCGCACTCGCCGCGCTCGGGATCACCAGGGACACGCCCAGCCCGCCCGGCGGCGTGATTGAGAAGGACGCACGGGGCAATCCGACCGGCATGCTGATCGCCAAGCCCTCGGCGCTGATCCTCTACTCGACGCTGACGCAGGGTCCGAAGCTGCCGCTCGAAGACCAGATCAACTCGACCCGCCATTTCATGCGCGAACTCAACCGCCTCGGCATCACCAGCGTCATCGACGCTGGCGGCGGCGGGCAGAACTATCCGGAAGACTATCAGGTCATCCAGCGCCTGCACGACGCAGACGAACTCACCGTAAGGATTGCCTACAATCTTTTCGCGCAGAAGGCGGGGGAGGAGTTGTCGGACTACGAGCGCTGGGTGGAGATGACCGAGCCCGGTGCGGGCTCCGCCTTCTTCCGGATGAACGGCGCGGGCGAGAACCTCACCTGGTCGGCGGCGGATTTCGAGAACTTCCTCGAGCCGCGCCCCGATCTCGCACCGACAATGGAGCGCGACCTCGAGAAGATCGTCGAGTTGCTCGCGACGAACGAGTGGCCGTTCCGCATTCATGCGACCTATGACGAGTCGATCGATCGTTTCCTGACCGTCTTCGAGCGCGTCAACCAGAAGCAGCCGTTCAAAGCCCGCTTCATCATCGACCATGCCGAGACGATCTCGGAACGCAATATCGAGCGGGTGAAGGCGCTCGGCGGCGGTATCGCCACCCAGCACCGCATGGCCTTCCAGGGCGAATATTTCGTCGAGCGCTACGGCGCCGAGGCGGCGCGGCTCACACCGCCGATCGCCAAAATGCTCGAGATGGAGGTGCCGGTCGGCGCCGGAACCGACGCGACCCGCGTCGCGTCCTACGACCCGTGGGTCAGCCTCTATTGGCTGACCACCGGCAAGACGCTCGGCGGCATGCCGCTCTACGGCGAGGAGAACGTCCTCGACCGTGAGACGGCGCTGCGGCTGTGGACGCAGGGGTCGGCCTGGTTCTCCGGCGAGCAGGAGGTTAAGGGCACGCTTGCGCCCGGCCAGTATGCCGATCTCGCAATCCTTTCGGCGGATCTGATGTCGGTCCCGTCGGAAGAGATCCGGCGGATCAATGCCGTCATGACCATGGTCGGCGGCAAGTTGGTCTATGGCGAGGAGGACTTCGCCGACCTCGCACCACCGCTGCCGCCGGCTAGCCCGTCCTGGACTCCGGTTGGGGCGTTCGCTAGCCCGGGTATGCGGATGGCTTCTGTGGAGCCGCCCGTCCAACACGCGCGGAGCTGCCATGACGGCTGCGCCAGCGCCTGCGGCCTCCACGGCCACGATCACCGGATCGCCTGGACCAACCCGCTCCCCGTGCGCGACCTGAAGTCCTTCTGGGGCGCGCTCGGCTGCTCCTGCTTTGCGGCGTGAGGCGCTCATGACAATCGCTTCGCCGACCCCCGCCAGCTACCCGCCCGCATCATCTGCGGGATCGGCCTGGTCACCGTTTCGTCATCGCGCTTTCGCGTTGCTGTGGACGGCGACGCTGATCTCCAACATCGGCACCTGGATGCACGATGTCGGCGCGGGCTGGTTGATGACGACGCTGAACTCGTCGCCGGCGATCGTCGCGCTGGTGCAGGCGGCGACGACCGCGCCGATCTTCCTCTTCGCGCTGTTTGCGGGCGCGCTCGCCGATCGGGTCGACAAGCGGCGGTTCCTGCTGATCGTCAATCTGGTTCTAACCGGCGTCACCGTTGCGATGGCGACGCTGACCGCGGCCGGAGCAATGACGCCGGCGCTGCTCCTCGCCTTCACCTTCGCGATCGGAACCGGAGCGGCGCTGATGGCGCCGGCCTGGCAAGCGGTGGCGCCGAGCCTCGTGCCGCGCGAGAGCCTCCAGCCCGCGATCGCGCTCAACTCGATGGGCATTAACATCGCGCGCGCTATCGGCCCCGCGCTTGCCGGGTTCCTAATCTCCGCCGTGGCGCTGTCCGCGCCCTTCATAGTCAATGCAGTGAGCTATCTCGCTATCGTCGCCGCGCTGCTACTATGGAAACCCGAGACCGGCCCGGCGAAGACCCTTCCGCCCGAGCCGCTGTTCGGCGCGATGGCGACCGGGCTGCGCCATGCCAGCCGCAACAGCGCGCTCAAGGCGACGTTGGTCCGCTCGTTCGGCTTCTTCACCTTCGGGAGCGCCTATTGGGCGCTGTTGCCGCTCGTCGCGCGTAGGCTCGAAGGCGGTGGCGCCGAAATTTACGGCGTGCTGCTCGCCGCGATCGGCGGCGGGGCGGTAGCAGGCGCATTAGTGCTGCCTTACATTCGCAAGCGAATCGACGCCAATCGCCTCGTTGCCGCCGGCACACTCATCACCGCCGCCGCGATGGCGCTCCTTGGCCTCGCGACCAGCGCCGCCACGGCCTTGCCCGCCTCAGTGCTCGGCGGGTTGGGTTGGATTACGGTGCTCACCAGTCTCAACGTCTCGGCGCAGACCGCGCTCCCCAACTGGGTGCGCGCACGCGGCCTCGCAATCACGCTGATGGTGTTCTTCGGCTGTATGTCGGCAGGCTCCGCCGGCTGGGGGCAGGTGGCGACGGCGACGTCGGTCCCGACCGCCCTCCTGATCGCCGCCGCGGGCGCCGTCTTCGCCATCCTGCTCACCTGGCGAGCGAAACTTGGCCAGGGCGAGGCGCTCGATCTCACCCCCGCGATGAGTTGGCCCGAGCCGGTGATAGCGGAGAGCCTCGACGCCGCTCCCGACCGGGGGCCGGTGCTGGTGACGATCCGCTACCAAGTCGACGAAGGCGACACGGAAGGCTTCCTCGCCGCCATGCATGAGATTGCGGGCGAGCGCTACCGCGACGGCGCGCACGACTGGGGCGTCTATCAAGACGCGGCTGAGCCCGGAGCATGGATCGAATGGTTCTTCCTGCCGAGCTGGGCTGAGCACCTGAGGCAGCACGAGCGGGCGACGAAGCACGATCAGGATATCCACGCCCGGGCGCGCGAGTTCCACCTCGGCGCCGAGCCGCCGGAGGTGAGCCACTTCCTGGCGCCGCTCCATTCCACACAGATCGTCGCGAAGACAAAAGGAGGCGCCCGATGAAGGTCGCGCTTGGATTGTTGCTCGCCCTGACCATCGGCGTCGCCTGCCGGCTCGCGGGCATCCCGCTGCCGGCCCCGCCGGTGCTCATCGGCGCGCTCCTCGTGCTGGCGATGACCCTTGGCTACGTCGTGACCGACCGGCTCGCTGCGCATCGGGAGGCGAATTCGAGGCCGCTCTGCGGCGGACCGTCAGGACAGCCTGAAGAGGTGCAGTCATGATCGCCTCGCTCATCGGCGTCAATCTCGGTTTTCTCATCGGCGTCGGTTGCCGCTGGTTCGACCTGCCGCTCCCGGCGCCGCCCCGGGTCGTCGGCGCGCTGCTCGTCGTCTTCATGACGCTTGGATTCCTCGGCGCCGACCTCGCCCTCGCGCAAATGGGGAGCGGCTGATGACACGAATGATGCCGATCGCCGGCGACCGGGGGTCAAGCGGCGCGTCCGGCGCCTCGCTCCTTGCGGCCCGGATCTGCCTCGCGACCGTATTCCTCTATAGCGGCGCGACGAAGCTCGTCTACTGGTCGGCAGGAATCGAGGAGTTCGCCGCGCTCGGCCTGCCCATTCCGGCGCTGGCTCTGGCCGCGACGGTCGTCCTACAGATCGGAGCCGGCATGGCCTTGTCGCTCGGCTGGCACAGCAGCCTCGCGGCGCTGGCGCTGGCAGCCTTCACGGTGGCGGCGACGCTGATCGGCCATCCCTTCTGGGCCTTCGAAGGCGACGACTTTCACCGTCAGCTCACCACCGCGCTCGAGCATCTCGCCATCATCGGCGGCCTCGTCGCCATCGCGGCCGTCGGACCCGGCCCATTCAGTCTTCAGCCTCGGGAGCATTCGTCATGATCACTATCCGCGACCGCCACACGCGCGGCCACACCGACATGGGCTGGCTCGACAGCCGCCACAGTTTCTCTTTTGGCGAGTACCGCGATCCAGATCATATGGGCTTCGGTCCCTTGCGCGTCATCAACGACGACCGCGTTGCGCCGGGCGCGGGCTTCGGCGCGCACAGCCATGCGGACATGGAGATCATCTCCTACGTCCTCGAAGGCGCTCTCGAACACAAGGACAGCCTCGGCAACGGTTCGGTCATCGTGCCAGGCGATGTGCAGCGCATGTCAGCCGGGACCGGGGTGACGCACAGCGAATACAACGCGTCGAAGACTGAGCCTGTTCACTTTCTGCAGATCTGGATCGTTCCGGAAGCTCGCGGCATCGCGCCGGGTTACGAGCAGAAACGCTTCCCCCAAGAGGAGCTGGAAGGTCGCCTGCGTCTCATCGCCGACCGCAGGGGCGGCGACGGTGCGGTCACGGTCCACCAGGACGTCGCGATCCATGCCGGCGAGCTCTCCGAAGGCGAGCGGTTCACCCATGAGTTCGCGCAAGGTCGGCGCGGCTGGCTGCATGTTGCGCGCGGGATCGTGCACCTCAACGGAGACGAGCTGCGCGAGGGCGACGGCGCGAAGATCGAGGGCGAGCGGGCGATCGAGCTCGACACCGATCATCGGGCAGAGATCCTGCTCTTCGACCTCAAATGACTCATGCTTGCGCTTCGATGCATAGGCTGCCTTGTCGTCTTCGTTGCCGCCATGGCGCAAGCGAAGGCTGAGGAGGCCTGTGCGCTCGAACCGGCGAAGCTGCGCTTCGACGACGATTATGACTGCTTCCGTGACCCCGAAAACCGGGAGCATCTTCCCGGCGATATCAAGTTCATTCCGTTGACTGAGGATGAGCGCTTCTTCCTCAGTCTCGGCGGCGAGATCCGCCAACGCTACGAATACACGCATAACCCGCTCTTCGGGGCCGACCCGCAGGACGAGGCCGGCGTCTGGCTGCAGCGCTACACGCTGCACGGCGATCTCCGTCTCGGGCCGCATGTCCGCGTCTTCGGACAGCTCTCCAGCGCGCTCGAGACCGGTCGCGCAGGCGGGCCGAGCCCGGTCGATGAGAATGACCTCACGCTCCAGAACGCGTTCGTCGACCTGAATGTGCCGCTCGGGCCCGACGCCGACCTGACCCTGCGCGGCGGCAGGCAGGAGCTGCAATTCGGATCGGGCCGGCTGGTGGACGTGCGCGAAGGTCCGAACGTGCGCCGCACCTTCGATGCGGCGCGCGCCATCTTCGAAGTGCCGGGCTGGCAAGTCGAGTTGCTTGCGGCCCGACCGCGCTTGCCTCGTCCGGGCGTTTTCGATGACGAGGCGAACGACGACCTAGCGCTCTGGGGTGTCTACGCCGCTGGCGGCAAGGACTGGATGCCCCTCGGCGCAATCGATCTGTACTATCTCGGTTTCGAGGATGATGCCGGTGCGTTCGCGCGAGGCTCAGCGCGCGAGCGTCGTCACTCGATCGGCGCGCGGCTTTACGGCGCGGAGCGCGGCTGGGACTGGAACTGGGAGGCGATCTATCAGTTCGGCAGCTTCGGCGACGGCGATATTTCCGCCTGGACGATCGCCAGCGAGACTGGTTTTACGTTCGAAGACAGGCCGTGGCGGCCGCGCATCGCGCTCAGCGCCAACATCGCGAGCGGCGATGGCGACCCGGCCGACCCCGATCTTGGCACCTTCAATCCGCTGTTCCCGCGCGGCAATTATTTCTCGGAGGCCGCGGTGCTCGGCCCCCGCAACTTCTTCAACATCCATCCCTTCGTGACCGTGCGCCCAACGCACGCCTGGTCGCTGACCGCCGACATGAACTTCTTCTGGCGGCTTGACACGGACGATGGCGTCTATGCGCCCGCGGGCCAACTGATCCGCGGGCCATCGGGCAGCGATGAGCGCTTCGTCGGCTCGGCTGTCTCACTCACCTCGGAATACGCACTCGCCCAGAACCTCGCCGTCACCGCGATCTATACGCATTTCTTCGCCGGGGATTTCATCCGGGCAACGGGCCCCGCCGAGGACATCGATTTCTTCGAGCTGACACTGCAGTTCAAGTTCTGACCACGAAAGAGTCTGACCCTATGAACAACGACCTCGACCTCAGCGAATCCGAGAGGGAGATCGCCGCAGCCGGACTCGCCAAGCTGCTTGCCGAGACCTTCACGCTCTACGCCAAGACGCACGGCTATTACTGGAACGTTGAGGGACCGATGTTCCGGACCTATCACCTCCTGTTCGAGGAGCAGTATCGAGAACTCTGGGCCGCGGTCGATAAGATTGCCGAGCGCATCCGCGCCCTCGGCGCCTACGCGCCATCGGCCCCTGCTGACATCGCCGCACTCTCAGATGTCGCACCGGATCAGACGGTCCCGAACCCGGCCGACATGGTGCGCAGCCTGATCGCCGACCATGAGCGCGTCATTCGCACCATGCGCTGCATCCGCCCCGCCATCGACGACATCGGCGACAACGCCTCAGCAAGCCTGCTCGACGATCGGCTGACCGCGCACGAGAAAGCCGTCTGGATGGTCAGGAGCCTCGCACGGGACGTCGGCGAAGGTTCGCTGAGGGCAGAGCCGATCGGCGAGCACTTCGCGAAGCGACTGGCGAACTTCGAGATGCCGAAAGCGAGCAGAACCTAGGTACTGACGATATGGGGATGAAGATTGAGGGGGGAGGAGAACGAAGGCGGCTGCTTTGGACGGCCGAAATGAACGATGGAGAGCATCTCAGGCTTGGACTTGAATATCGTCTCGACGGTCGCGGAGACTGGAAGTTTCCGCAGATCGGCGCTTCAACTTGGCCTAGGCCAGCCTGCAATCTCCCGCCGGGTGGCGCGTGTAGAAGATCTCATCGGTGTCTCGATCTTTGAACGGCGCAGGAGCGGCGCAAGACTGACTGTCGCGGGACGAGCGTTCATCGGTCGAATACGTCCAGTCCTCGACGATCTTGTAGCGGCGGTCGAAGTGGCGCGGGCGGCTGGAGAGGTAGCCAGCGGCGAGTTACGGATCGGGCTCATCGCCTCGCTCTCCAAAGGCGCGCTTCGAAGCGTGGTCGAAGCTTTCTTCGTTGCCCACCCTGATGTCGCAGTGGGCTTCACCGAGGCAGAGCGAAGCGAATTGCTGAGCCTTCTTACGCATCGCGACATCGACGTCGTGATGGCCGCCGGGAACGGAGCGCTTGATATCTGCGACACGTTGCTCATCGACGAAGAGGCGATTTACCTGGCCGTACCGTCTGGTTCGCGGCTTGCGCAGCAAATCCGTCTCGATTGGAGCGAGGTCGAGGGCGAGACCTTCCTGCTCAGCTCTCGTGAACCCGGTCCGGAGATTTACGACTACATCCTTCGACGCGTTTCGGGCCTCGGGAAACCTGTCAGCGTGCAGCGGCACCGGCTCGGCCGTGAAGGGATAATGACGTTGGTGGGGCTCGGTGTTGGAGTCAGCCTCGTCGCCGACCACTGGCGCGGCGTCGATTACCCCAACGTGACTTTTGTCCGAATAGGCGAGGCCGGCGAGCGCGTGCCGTTTTCGCTGATCTGGCGACCGGAAAACGACAATCCCGCGCTCAGGCGGTTCCTGAGCCTGGCGCGAATCGAGGCGAAGCGGAACGGCGCTCTTTCCTCGCCTTCGCAAAGCCTCGATCCGTCGCCATGAAGCGCGCCAGCATGGGCGCGACCAGCTTGACCGGCTCGTGCTTATGCCCCGTCTCGCGCGCCAGCACCTCGGCATAGGCGGCGAGATCGCGATGCACCTCTGCAGGTAGCTCCACCGTCAGCTTGACGGGCTTGTCATCGGGAATGGTTCCGAGCTTCAGCTTGGTCATGAGGTCAGCTCCGATAGGGTTCGAGCACAAGATCGCGCGTGACCATGACCCGCACCGGGAAGCCCGGCCGAACCGTGAGCGTCGGCGGAACGGCGAGCTGGCGACTGACGGCCTCGTCGCCGGCGCGGCCGATCGTGTCCTGCGTTCCTTCGCGGATGGCGCGGGCAATCTCGTCCTCATCGTCCACGCCTAATTCCGTACCGATGTTGAGGACGGTGGCGAGACCGACTGCGAAGAAGAGCCGGTCCCAGTGGTTGTCGACGCCGTCCTGCAGCCCGGCATAGCCCGCTTCGTCTCCACCGGGCTGGCGCTCGAGTACGATCGAGCGGCCGTCCGGCAGGATCAGCCGCGTCCAGACAAGGAGCACCCGGGTCTGCCCTGAGGCTACGCGGCTGTCATACTCGCCGATAAGCCGCGCGCCCTGCGGGATCAGGAGATAGCGCCCGGTCGGGCTGTCATAGACAGGGCTCGTCACCTGCGCGGTGATCTGACCCGGCAGGTCGGAGCGCATCCCAGTGATCAACGCGGCCGAAATGACTGAGCCGGCCTGGACGACATAGGGACTCGGCGGCGCCTGCAGGCGGTCGGCGCTGACGGTGCGGCGGTCCGGGGGAGCGTTCAGGAACGCCTCGCGCCGATCGGTCGCGTCGCGCGGACCGGCTGCGGCGGCTGTCATCGGAAATGACGGCGCGGCTCCGATGCCCGGTTGCTTCGGGGCCATCGCGCCGTCTGCGCCGCCCGTCGCGGTGTTGGCGTCGGCGAAGAGCTCGCTCACACGCGCCGCCTCCTGTTCCTGGAGCCGGAGCTGCTCCGCCGGATCGACGGCAGGAACGGCCGGTCCGGGGACGACCGGCGCCGGGATCGGCTCGCCGCGCTCCCGTGCGGACACGATCGGCCTGCCGAGGTCGCCGGGCAGCGGCGGCCCGAGCCGGGGCACATCGTCATAGTCGCGCGGCAGTTCGGCGAGGCCCTCGGCCTCCTGCACGCGCTCGGTCGAGAACAGCTCGTCCGGTCCATCGATCGAGCCGCGATCCTGCAGCGCGACTATCAGGATCGCGCCAATCCCGAGCCCGCCGGCGGCGGCGAGCACGGCCATCGCCTTGCGCGAAAGGCGCATGACGCGCGGCGGATCGGAGCGAAGGCGGAGCCCGGCCGCGATCTCCTTCTCGGAGCGCGGCGCTGGGCCGCCTTCCAGCTTTTCACGATTATCGTTCGGCTGATTCATCTACGCCTCCCGTCCGTGCGCACGATGCGCAGGCGCTGCTGGTCCTCGCCGCCGAGGCGGAGCTCCGCCGCCGCGAACAGCCGGTCGACGATCATGACGTTTCGATAAACGCGCGTGTTGACGAGCTGGGGCTCGCCGTCCGGACCGAGCACGAAGATCGGCGGCATCTCGCCCTGCACGACGCCGCGCGGGAAGACGACATAGACGCGTCGGCCGTCGTCGAAGACGCTGAGCGGCCGCCAGGGCGGCGTGTCACCCTCTAGAGCGTAGCGATAGTTGCGCTGAGCGGCCGACGGGATTGTCGGGCGGGCGATGGCGGGTGGCCGCGCCTCGCTCTCTGTCGCGGGATAGGTCCAGGCGACCTGCGGCATGTACCTGTCCTCTCCGGACCGCAGTTCCACCAGGTAGGTCCGCCGGTCGGTGTTGACGACGAGATTGGTGGCGATGTCTGGCCGGGTCGGCTTGACGAGGATATGGACTTGGGTCTCGCGGCCATTGCCGCTCGTCGTGTCGCCGATGATCCAGCGCGCGGTGTCGCCGGCGGCGATCGGACCGGCGCCGGTCAAGCGCTCGCCCGGCTCGAGAGCGATGTCAGTGACCTGTCCAGGCGAGGCGTAGACCTGGTAGAGCGCGCCCTCGCTCCAGGGGAAGATCTGGATGGCGTTGAAATAGCCCTCGCGGCGCGGCTCCACGCGCGCGGCGGCATTGGCGTTGACGACCCGGCCCTCTGCGGTTCTGGCCGCCTCGCCGCCGTGCGACGGCGTCCAGGGCGGCGGAACATGCAGCGGCTCCGGCTTCTTCCCGGCCGAAGATGGCGGCGGTGACGGCAGCGCGGGCACGTCGCTGTCATAGGTGATTCCGGGCGGCTTGAAGGTCGCGCAGCCGGAGAGCGCGGTCGCCGTTACTAGCACGACGACAGGCAGCCGAAGGTGGGCGGACCGTCTCATTGCGCGTTCTCCCGCGACCAGTTGATGGCGTGAACGAAGACGCCGAGAGGGTTATCGGCCAGGGCCTCGGCGGTGCGCGGCGGCTGGATGACGACAGTGAGGATGGCGGTCCAGCGCTCGGTGGCCGCGAGCTGGCCGGACACGTAGCGGCGCTCGATCCAGGCCACGCGGAAGCTGTTCTCGGAGGCGCGAATGACGCTGGAGATTTCGACGGCGATCTGGGTTTCGCCGACCTTGGCGAACGGATCGTTGACACGCGCATAGTCGTTGAGCGCCAGCGCGCCGCGATCGGTGGCGAAGTCGTAGGCGCTGAGCCAGTTCTGCCGGAGCACGATCGGGTCGGCCGGAATCTGCCGGACGTTTTCGATGAAGCGCGCCAGGTGGAAGGCGATCTGCGGGTCGGTCGGCCGGTAGTCGGCGACGGCCGGAGCGACCGCGCGCGCCGCACCCAGCTTGTCGACCTCGACGACGTAAGGAACCACAGTCCCTTGCGTCGCCTGCCAGACAAGCGCGGCGCTCAACGCTCCGGTCATGGCAAGGCACCCGAACGCCATGAGCCGCCAATTGCGGGCCTGAACGCGGGCCGAGCCGATGCGCTCGTCCCAGGCCTGCGCCGCTTTCTGGTAAGGCGTTACAGCCTCAGGCGTCTTGGCGTAGCGGACGCTGGGTCGTTTGAATAGCTTCATGACTTCTCCGAAAGGCTGACGGCAGTCCCGCCGCCGCCATGGTCGCCGGAGCGGACGACATGGGCGGCGGTGGCGACGCCACGGTGAAGGGATTGCTGGCGCTGCATGCGGCGCGCCCAGGCGGGCGGACCGCCATTGGCGGGTGCCGGCATGCTTGTGCCGCGTGAAACCGAACCGCCGGTCGCGGCGAAGGCGGCGCGCGAGCCAGCTTGATAGCTGTCGGACATGGCGCGCTTCAGGGGGCTCGTGGCCGCGCTCATGCCGGCCTTGCCGACACTAGCGAGGCCGCCTGCGACGCCCGCGGCACCCCCGCCGGACGCGGAGCTGCCGAGCCGGTAAGCGGTCGAAGCGCCGCCCGCGACCGAGGCCGCGCCGCGCGCGCCGGCCCCGACCCCGGCTAAAGCCATCTTTCCGGCTGCCGCGCCGCCGACCACCATTCCGCCGGCGGCGAGCCCGGCTCCGACCGCTGCGCCGGCGCCGAGCTGCGGCCCGCCCGAGACGATGCCGTTGGCGATGCCGGGTCCGAAGATGCCGAGCGCCAGCAGCGACAGCGCGGCGAGCACCACGGCCATGGCGTCCTCGATGGTCGGCTCGCCGGTGAAGCCGGCGGTGAACTCGCCGAAGATGGTCGATCCGATGCCGACGATGACGGCGAGCACCAGAACCTTTATCCCTGAGGAGATGACGAGGCCCAGCACGCGCTCGGCCATAAAAGCTGTTTTGTTGAACAGACCGAACGGCACGAGGATGAATCCGGCGAGGGTGGCCAGCTTGAACTCGATCAGCGTGACGAAGAGCTGGATCGCCAGAATGAAGAAGCCGAGCACGACGACGGCCCAGGCGAAGAGCAGGATGATGATCTGGAGGAAGTTGTCGAAGAAGGAGACGAACCCCATCAGCTCGGCGATCGAGGCGAGGATCGGCCGGCCGGCCTCCAGGCCGACTTCGGCGATGCGGCCCGGCTGCAAGAGCTCGCCGGCGCTTAAAGCGCCACCCGAGGCGACGAGGCCGAGCCCGGCGAAGCTCTCGAAGACGATGCGGGCGAGCTGGTTCCAATTGCCGATGATGTAGGCGAAGACGCCGACGAACAGCGTCTTCTTGACGAGCCGGCCGATAATGTCGTCGTCAGCGCCCCAGGCCCAGAACAGACCGGCGAGCGTGACGTCGATGACGATCAGCGTGGTCGCGAGGAAGGCGACGTCGCCGCCGAGCAGGCCGAACCCACTGTCGATATAGGAGGTGAAGACCTCCAGGAACCGGTCGATGACGCCGACGCCCTCCATCTCCTCACTCCGTTTCCGGCTGTGGGGTAAGGGCGGGCGCGAAGAAGCGCCGCCGGTTCTCGGCCCAGGCAGATTTGCAGGCGGTGTCGGTCTGCGCCTCCTGCGGAGCGAGCCTCCGGCAGCGGGCGAGTTCGGCGCTGAGCGGATCGTCGCGCACGGCGGTCGCGGCCGGCTCCGGCGCTACCACATCGCGGAACTCGAACGCGGCGGCGAGCATGGCCTGCGCGCCGAGGCCGAAGGCGATGAGCCGCAAGATCTGGTCGGGCTTGCCGCGCATCGTCAGTCGCGGAACATGCGTACGGTGGTCGCCTCGTATCCGGTCCCGTAGTCGAGGAAGCGGGCGAGGTTCTCGCGCGCCTGCGCTTCGGCCGAGGCCGCGCGGGCGGCTTCGAGCGCACTCGCTCGGTTCTGGGCGGCGATCGCCGCGGTAAGGTCGGCAATCTGCCCCGACTGAAGCGCGAGGAGCTGGTTGCCGGCTTGGACCGCCTGCAATGCGCCGACGGCGCCTTGGCTTTCGGTAACGAGCGCGGACATCTCGGCGCGCGCCCTGTCGATATTGCCGACGACGCCGGCCTGCACCTTGAGCGCGTCCTCGAAACCGGCGACGGAGGTCTCCCATCGCTCGCGGGCATTACCGATCATGGCATCGAAATCGCCCGAGGCGGCGGCCGCGCCATAGCGCTCGCTGAACGCCGTCTCGATGTCGGCGACATCGTGAGCGATGTGCTGGGCCTCGTTCAGAAGCTGCTGCGTGCGCTGGATCGTCGTCTGGAGTTGACTGAGGGACGAATGTGGCAGGCTCGTCAGGTTGCGCGCCTGATTGATCAGCATCTGCGCCTCGTTCTGAAGCTGCGTGATCTGATTGTTGATCTGCTCCAGCGCGCGGGCGGCTTGAAGGATGTTCTGACCGTAGTTCGACGGATCGAAAACGGTGATCTGCGCGGCGGCCGGCGGAGCGGCGATCGGAGAGAAGCCGATGCCTGCAGATAGCGCGAGCATCGTTGCGGCCAGGAAAGCGCGGCGGGGGCGTGGACGGGTCATGGACGGGTCTCCTCTTGCAGGGGTGAAGGGTCGGGATTGGCTGGCGGGACGCCCTCGCCGGGGCCGAGCAGCTCGACGGCCCAGTCGAGCCCGCGCCGCCGCAGCCAGGCGGCGGCGAAGCCGTCGCGGCCGTGTTCGGCCAGCGTCTCGGCGATGGCGGCGTGATGGGTTTTCGACGAAGCGGCAGTGAAGGCGAGCGCGACCTCGCCCAGTCCCAGCGAGAACAGCCGGTTGCCGCGCCGCGACTGGCAGTAATAGTCGCGCTTCGGCAAGCTCCGCGCGACGATCTCGATCTGCCGGTCGTTGAGCCCGAAGCGGCGATAGATGGTAGCGATCTGCGGCTCGAAGGCGCGCTCGTTCGGCAGGAATATCCGCGTCGGACAGCTCTCGACGATAGCGGGCGCGATGCTCGATCCGTCGATGTCGGCGAGCGACTGGGTGGCAAAGACGACGGAGGCGTTCTTCTTCCTGAGCGTCTTCAGCCATTCGCGAAGCTGGCCGCCGAAGGTCGCGTCGTCGAGCGCGAGCCAGCCCTCATCGACGACGATCAGGCTCGGCCGCCCCGTAAGCCGCGCCTCGATGCGGTGGAACAAATAGGCGAGCACGGCGGGCGCGGCGGCCGAGCCGATCAGCCCCTCGGTCTCGAACGCCTGCACGTCGGCGCTCCCGAGCGCTTCGGCCTCGGCGTCGAGCAGTCGCCCGAACGGGCCGCCGAGACAGAAGGGCGCGAGCGCGCGCTTGAGCTCGGTCGATTGCAGCAGCACCGAAAGGCCGGTCAGCGTGCGCTCTTCGGCGGGCGCCGAGGCGAGCGAAGTCAGCGCCGACCAGAGATGGTCGCGCGCCACCGGATCGATGGCAGCGCCCTCGCGGGCGAGCAACCCGGCGAGCCAGTCCTGCGCCCAGGCGCGCTCGGCGGGATCGTCGATCCGGACGAGTGGCTGGAACTGAACGGCAACCTCGTCCTCCGACAGCGCGAGGCCGAGATCTTGCCAGTCTCCGCCCATCGCCACCGTCGCGCAGCGGATCGAACCGCCGAAATCGAAGGCGAAGACTTGGCTACGCTCGTAGCGGCGGAACTGCAGCGCCATGAGCGCGAGCAGCACCGACTTGCCCGAGCCGGTCGGACCGACAACCAGCGTGTGGCCCACATCGCCGACATGGGTCGAGAAGCGGAACGGCGTCGCGCCTTCGGTCTCGGCGTGAAAGAGCGGCGGACCGTCCAGATGCTCGTTGCGCGCCGGCCCCGCCCAGACCGCCGAGATCGGGATCATGTGGGCGAGGTTCAGCGTCGAGACCGGCGGCTGACGAACGTTGGCGTAGAGGTGGCCGGGCAGCGAGCCGAGCCAAGCCTCGACCGCGTTCAGCGTTTCCGGCATGCAGGTGAAGTCGCGGCCCTGGACGATCTTCTCGGCCGCTTTCAGCTTCGCCTCGGCGGCGCGCTCGTCCTCGTCCCAGACGGTGATCGTGGCGGTGACATAGGCCGCGCCCACGAGATCGGAGCCGAGCTCCTGCAGCGCCTCGTCGGCGTCGGCGGCCTTGTTCGCCGCATCGGAGTCGAGCAGCGTCGAGGCCTCGTTGGTCATCACCTCTTTCAGGATCGCCGCCACGGACTTGCGCTTGGCGAACCACTGCCGGCGGATGCGGGTGAAGAGCCGGGTGGCATCGGTCTTGTCGAGGCAGAGCGCGCGCGTCGCCCAGCGATACTCGAACGCTTGGCCGTTGAGCTCGTCGAGCAGCCCCGGCCAGGTCGCGGTCGGGAAACCAATGACCGTCAGCGTGCGCAGATGCGCCTCGCCGAGCTTGGGAGCAAGCCCGCCGACGAGTGGTTCGTCCGCGAGCAGCGCGTCGAGGTGCATCGGCGTTTCGGGCACGCGCACGCGCTGCGCCCGCGTCGAGATTGTCGAGTGGAGATACGTGAGCGTTTCCACGTCTGTGAGCCACGTGGCCTCCGGCATGAAGCCGTCGAGGAGGTCGAGCAAACGGTCGGTGCGCGCCGTGAAGCTCGCCAGATGCTCGCGGGGGTTCGCACCCTTCTCTGGTGCATCCTCGTAGAGCCAGCGTCCGGCGCGGCTCGCCTCGTCGGCGGGCGGCATCCAGACCAGCGTCAGGAAATAGCGGCTCTCGAAGTGGCTGCCGGCTTCCTCGAACTGCGCCCGGCGCTCGGCGTCGACCAGCGCCGAGACTGGGTCGGGGAACTGCGACAGTGGATAGTCTCGCGCCGGCACGCGCTGCGCTTCGACGAACACCGCCCAGCCCGAGCCGAGGCGGCGCAGTGCGCTGTTGAGCCGGCCGGATGTCGCGACGAGCTCGGCCGGCGTCGCGGAGTCGAGGTCGGGGCCGCGAAACCGGGCGGTGCGCTGCAAGCTGCCGTCCTTGTTGAGGACGACGCCCGGGGCGACCAGCGCCGCCCAAGGCAGGAAGTCGGCGAGCAGTGCGGCGCTGGAGCGGTATTCGGCGAGACGCATCATGTCGTTACACTCCTAACCAGGTCGGGAAGCGCAGATGCCGCCGAGCGACGTCGACGATCTGCGCGTCGCACTTCGCCGCCCAGACCGCGAGCAGATGGCCGACCAGCCAGAGCACGAGGCCGACGGCCCAGAGGCGGAGGCCCAGGCCGACCGCGGCGGCGAGCGTGCCGTTTGCGATGGCGACCGCGCGCGGCGCGCCGCCGAGCAGGATCGGCTCGGCGAGCGCCCGGTGAACGGGAGCATAAAAGCCAGGGAAGTCCGCACCGTCCTGCATCAGACCAGGGCTTCGCCGCCGAACGAGAAGAAGGACAGGAAGAAGCTCGACGCGGCGAAGGCGATCGACAGACCGAAGACGATCTGCACCAGCCGGCGAAAGCCGCCCGAGGTGTCGCCGAAGGCGAGCGTCAAGCCGGTAATGATAATGATGATCACGCCGACGATCTTGGCGACGGGTCCTTCGATCGACTCCAGGATCGACTGGAGCGGCGCCTCCCAGGGCATGCCCGAGCCGGCGGCGTGGGCGGGATCGGCGGCGAGGAGGAATCCGACGGCGAAGGCGCCGAGATAGTATGGCCAGCGCGGATAGAGGGTCGATGTTCTGATCACTGGAGGTCTCCCTTCTGAGGGCTGAGAAGAGGCTGGAGGGCGTAGTCGCCTTGGGCGTCGAGGCCGGCAACGCGGGCGAGCTCGGCGAGGCGGCGATCGGGTCCGCGCCCCGAGAGGACGGCGATGAGGTCGATCGTCTCGGCGACCAGCGCCCGCGGAACGGTGACGACGGCTTCCTGGATGAGCTGTTCGAGGCGGCGCAGCGCGCCGATGGCGCTGCCGGCGTGGATCGTGCCGACGCCGCCGGGATGGCCGGTGCCCCAGGCTTTCAATAGGTCGAGCGCCTCGGGGCCGCGCACCTCGCCGATCGGGATGCGGTCGGGTCTGAGCCGCAGCGAGGAGCGCACGAGATCGGAGAGCGAGGCGACGCCATCCTTGGTTCGGAGCGCCACGAGGTTCGGCGTGAGGCACTGGAGCTCGCGCGTGTCCTCGATCAGGACGACGCGGTCGGAGGCCTTCGCGACTTCGGCGAGCAGCGCATTCGTCAGCGTCGTCTTGCCGGTCGAAGTGCCGCCGGCGACGAGGATGTTGGCGCGGGCCGCGACCGCCTCGCGCAGCGCCTCGGCCGCGCCCGCGTCCATGATCCCGGCAGCGACATAGTCATCCAGCGTGAACACCGCGACGGCGGGCTTGCGAATCGCGAAGGCGGGTGCGGCGACGACCGGCGGCAGCAGGCCCTCGAACCGCTCCCCCGTCCCGGGCAGCTCGGCCGAGACGCGCGGGGCGCCGGCATGGACCTCGGCGCCGACGTGGTGCGCGACCAGCCGAATAATTCGTTCGCCGTCCGCCGCCGAGAGACGCTCTCCCGTGTCGGCGAGCCCGGCGCTCAACTGGTCCACCCAGAGCCGGCCGTCGGGGTTGAGCATCACCTCGACGACGGCCGGGTCCTCTAGCCAGGCGGCGACATTCGGTCCGAGGGCGGTCCGAAGCATGCGGGAGCCGCGCTCGATCGCTTCGGATTTGAGAGAGTGGACGGTCATTCGCGGCCCCACATCTGGTTACGGGGTCGATCAAGAAGACCGTTATCTGGCGATCAGCAACAGTGTTGACGGCGTAGTAGCGGAGGAGCGTAGAACGGCAGGGAAAAGGATCAGTCGGGTTCGGCGACTCCGACTCCACGACCCGCGGCGTCGACGTCGATTGAGACTTCCTTCGTCAGCGTACTGCCTTTGGCGAGTCGCCGTCCGAGCGCCTCGACGAAGCCTTCGTAACGCTCGCGGCCTTTTGCCTGCGCCGCATCGCGCATCGTGTCGGGCAGCGGCGGCGTGGTGGTGAGCCAGAACTTCACGAACAGCGCCAGCGCTTCGGCGGCGATGGTCTGGTCGCGTTCGAGCCGTTCCATCGCGCGCGTCAGCCGGTCGAGGCGACGCACGATCGCCGCCTCGCGCTGATCGGCGGCGTCGGGCGACAGGAAAGCGGCGAGCGCCACCTCCACGATCTGCGACTTCGACACCTTTCGCCGCGCGGCCAACGCTTCCAGCTCCGCCGACAGCGCCGGGTCGAAATAGACGTTGAGTCGATCCTTCCTCATTTCGGATTTCCTCAGAGCTCGATCCCGTCACCGGGATCGAGCGCGACCTGGCGCGCGACGCTTCGGAACCGGCCCTGCATCTGCCGCGCCCGTCCGGCATCGTCGTCGGCATCGTCATCGAGTGCAGCGAACTCTTCTCGCACGGGCGACGGCTCCGGCGCGATATCCTCGTGCTCGGGCAGCGCCGGTTCGCGGCGCACGCCGCCATCGCCATCCACAGCCTCGGCGGCGGACTCCTTTCGCGGTGGGGCCGGCGCAGCGATCGGCGGACGGGCGCTCCAGTCGTCGGTGCTTGCTGCAACGTCACTCGACGCTTGCGAGCTGGCGGGCTTCGGCGGCGCGAGAATGCGCGCCTTGAGCTGCCGGTCCTCGTAATAGCGCGCCTTCTTGGCGCGGATCGGGGGCGCGCCGGAGACGAGAACGATCTCGTCAGCGGACGGCAGCTGCATCATCTCGCCGGGAGTCAACAGCGGCCGCGCCGTCTCCTGCCGCGAGACCATGAGGTGTCCGAGCCAAGGGCTGAGCCTGTGGCCGGCATAGTTCTTCATCGCCCGCATCTCGGTCGCGGTGCCAAGGGCGTCGGAGACGCGCTTGGCCGTCCGCTCGTCATTGGTCGCGAAAGCAACGCGGACATGGCAGTTGTCGAGGATGGCGTTGTTCTGGCCGTAAGCCTTTTCGATTTGGTTGAGCGACTGGGCGATCAGGAACGCCTTGAGGCCGTAGCCCGCCATGAAGGCGAGCTGGCTCTCGAAGAAGTCCAGCCGGCCGAGCGCCGGGAACTCGTCGAGCATGAGGAGCAGCCGGTGACGCTGATCGACATTCCCGAGCTCCTCCGTCAGCCGGCGGCCGATCTGGTTGAGCACGAGCCGGACGAGCGGCTTGGTGCGTGAGATGTCCGACGGTGGCACGACGAGATAGAGCGTCACCGGTCGCTCGCTCGAGACCAGGTCGTCGATCCGCCAGTCGCAACGGCTGGTCACCTTCGCGACGACGGGATCGCGGTAGAGCCCGAGGAAGCTCATGGCGGTCGAGAGCACGCCCGAGCGCTCGTTCTCCGACTTGTTGAGGAGCTCCCGTGCGGCTTGAGCAACGACGGGGTGCGGCGTCTGCCCGAGGTGCGGCGTGCGCATCATCGCCGCGAGCGTCGCCTCGATCGGGCGCTTCGGGTCGGACAGAAAGGCGGCGACGCCAGCGAGAGTCTTGTCGACCTCTGCGTAGAGAACGTGGAGGATCGCGCCGACGAGGAGCGAATGGGACGTCTTCTCCCAATGGTTCCGCCGTTCGAGCAGGCCTTCCGGATCCACTAGGATGTCGGCGACGTTCTGCACGTCGCGCACCTCACTGTCGCTGCGGCGAACCTCGAGCAGCGGATTGTAGGCGGCGCTCGCCAGATCGGTCGGATCGAAAATCAGCACGCGGCTGAAGTGCGACCGCCAACCGGCGGTGAGCTGCCAGTTCTCGCCTTTGATGTCGTGGACAATCGCCGAGCCCGGCCAGGTGAGCAGGCTCGGGACGACGAGGCCGACGCCCTTTCCCGAACGCGTCGGCGCGAAGCAGAGCACGTGCTCGGGTCCGTGATGGCGCAGATAGCGTTCCTCGAACCGGCCGAGCACGACGCCGTCGTCGCCAAGCAGTCCGCTCGTCGCCACGTCCTTCCGCTCCGCCCAGCGCGCCGAGCCGTACGTGGAGACCTCGCGCGCCTCCCGGGCGCGCAGCACCGACAGGAAGATGGCGACCGCGATCGAGACGAGCCCGCCCGACGCGGAGATGATCGCGCCTTCGATGAAAATCCGCGGCGCGTAGGCGTCGTACCAGTACCACCAAAGGAAGAAGTTCGGCGGCGCATAGACCGGCCAGCCGAAGAGCTCGGCCACCGGAGGCCCAAGCTGAGGCTGGAAGCCGAGCCGCCAAGCCGTCCACTGGGTCGCCGCCCAGACGAAGAGGAGGGCAATAGACGAGACGATGACGATCTGGCCCCAGAGAATCTTCGTGACCGGCGATCGATGGGCATTCTGCTGCATGTCGTTCTCCCTCAGATCCCGAGGCCGCGCTTGCGCCCGAAGGACCAATCGATCCCGCCGCCGGGCGTTACCGTGCCCGCCACCGTCTGGCCGAGATGCTTCTCGAGCTGCGGCTTCCACGGGACGAGCTCGAAGCCCAGCCCGTCGTCGAGCATGGCGAATCTTCCCGAGGCAAGATCGAGGCGCTGGCGGTAGACGCCGGCGACGCTCTCGCCCTCGGCCGGCTGGCGGCGCGACAGGCCCACCTCCGATTCGAGTTTTGCCGCGGTCGCATCGAGCTCGCGCGTGCGGAGCGTCGTGAGGAGGTCGCGGGCGAACACGATGCGCTGGCCTCGCCGCGTCGCCAGCCCTTCCGCGGCCAAATGATCGGCGCGGCGCTCCAGCGCGCCTTGCACTTCGGCGCCGAAGCCGCCGGCCGCGAGCGGCGCTCCGTCGCTGGCGAGCTGCAGCCGGTCGAGCCAGGTCGCGCCGTCGGCCCCGATCTGCGCTTCCAGCGACAGGTCCGAGCGGCCGACCAAAGCGACGCGCTGCTTTCCGCCTTCACGCGGGCTCCAGACCCGCGTCTCGACAATGCCTCCCGCCGGCGTGTCGCCTGTGGCCTCTATGTCCGCGAAGCGGAGGTGATGAACCCGTCCGTCGACCGCATCGATAACGGCATAGGCTTCGCCGCTCAGCTCGTTATGGAATCCCCGCTCGGCGAGGCGTCCGAGGATCGGCTGGGACGGGACTGCCTCGATGGCGAAGTCGGCATGCGCGCGTTCCAAACCGCCGGCCATAGCGCGGTGCATCGTCTTGATGATGTCGCCGCGCACGGCGAGTTCGCGCAGCGTCTCCTCAGCGCCGGGCCGCAGCGACCAGACCGCCGGCGCTTGACGTTCGGCGAGGCCGAGCCGCTCCAGCGTCTGCGCGCGGCCGATCATTAGGCGGCGAAGCTCTGGATCGTGCGGCTCGGGCGAGCCGGGCCGCAGGTCGGCAAGGCCCGCGCCGTCGTCGGCGAGCGAGCACAGCGCGCGGTCGAGACCGGTCCAGCGCTCGGCCCTGACCTCCGCCTCCAGGCCGGCGGCGATTTCCCGCTCGCTGCGCGGACCGAGCTCGAGCCCGACCAGCTCCTCGGCGCGGCCGCGAAGCCCGCGGCTGATATAGTCGCGCGAGATGACGAGGTCCTTGCCGTCATCGGCCTTGCCGCGGACGAGCACATGGACGTGCGGGTTGTCGGTGTTCCAATGATCGACGGCGGCCCAGTCGAGCTTCGTGCCGAGGTCGCGCTCGGCCTGAGCCATGAGGTCGCGGGTGAAGGCGCGCAGATCCTGCATATGTTCCGCGTCTTCCGGTGAGACGATGAAGCGGAAGTGGTGCCGATCGTCCTCGCACGTGGAAGCGAAGTCGCGTTCCTCGACGCCGTCCCGGTCCGGTCCGAACATCGCCGCCTCGCGGCCGTCGCGGGTGACGCCGTCGCGTTTGAGATAGGCGATATGCTTGGCGAGCGGCGCGGAGCGGAAGCGCTGGCCGCGATGGCGCACGACGCGCGCCTTCACGAGGACGCGCCGCTGCGAGCGGGAGAGCCCGCGCGCCACGCCGACGAAGCGGCCGCGCCCGAAGCGTGAGTTGCTGCCGTGGTGTCGCGGCCCGCTGAAGCGGTAACCCGTGTGGCCCGCCTTCTTCGCCGCGCGCATGACGTGGCCCACAAAGCTCTGAGCCTTCCGGCCACGCGTTCCGCGATTGCGGATGCGGCCGGGCCGGATGCGCAGGTCGTTGTCGCGCTCGCTCACGCCGTTCTCCCGCCGCGAAGAAAAGCGGCACGGTGAAAAGTGCTCGAAAACAGATGGGTGAGAGCAGTCATGGCACTGCGGCGCTTCGTGCGGCGGGTGAAAAGATCAACAACAACAACGCCGTAGCGCAGATCTGCGCGCGGCCTTTTATCTCGCCGTCCTTCCGTTGTTCCTCTGCGCGCCTCCTGCACTCCCGCAAAACTCACGAAAGAGCACGACCGAACGCGACATGCTGCGAACGGGCGAATCATTGCCGTTCTCCGGCTCGCGGTCGGGTGAACAGGCCATTTGGCTGTGCTGGATTGCGCGGAAGTTCGGCCTCGCCCTGAGCGGCTGACTGTTCTGGACCCGCCGCTTCGATGGTCGCTGAAGCGGCACCGCGACCGCGCTCGCTGCGCATCACGAACAGCGGCGAGTCGCGCCAATCGGTGACCGTGTTGTTGCCGTCAGTGCGCATCGGTGCTGCGAGCGGAGCGCCGATCAGCGGCGCAAGCTTGGCGAGATAGGCGCGGGTTTCGCGCGGCAGCGGGCGTCCGGTGGCGA
Source organism: Inquilinus sp. CAU 1745 (assembly GCF_039839375.1). Taxonomy (NCBI): domain Bacteria; kingdom Pseudomonadati; phylum Pseudomonadota; class Alphaproteobacteria; order Rhodospirillales; family Rhodospirillaceae; genus Inquilinus; species Inquilinus sp. CAU 1745. The sequence goes on along the minus strand of NZ_JBDOQU010000001.1, from coordinate 372,878 downwards.
GGTGCTCGGCGTAGCGCGCCGGCCCTGCATTGTAGGCCGCGAGGAAGCCGGGCGCGCCGAACCGGTCGAACATGGCGCGCAGGTAGGCGGCGCCCGCCAGCACGTTGTCGCGCATGTCGAACGGGTCGATGCCGAGTCCGTGACGCGCGCGAAGCTCGCGCCAGGTCGCCGGCATGATCTGCATCAGGCCCATCGCACCGGCGCGGCTGACGGCGCGCGGATTCCCGGCGCTCTCAACCCACATCACGGCCCGTATCCAGCGCTCCGGAATGCCGAACCGCGCCGCGGCTTCGGCGATGTAGATGTCGATCGGCTGCGCATCGGTGACACCGACGTGGTCTCGAACGGCGGGTGCCGACGACTGCGCGAGCGCCGGCACGGGTGCAAGGGCGGCGCACGCCGCGAGCACCATCCCGGTCGCAACGGCGACTCTTGAGCGACGGCCGGAAAGCGGAGGGAGCGGCATCGGATCAGCCCTCCCGCGTCCAGACGGGCGTCGCCCGGCCGATGATCGTGTCGGTGTCGAGCGGACCGAAATACCGCCCGTCGAGGCTCGCCGGCGCGTCCGGATTTAGGAAGAAGACCTCACCGTCGCGAAGCCGCTTGCAGCCCTGCCAAACAGGGAGCGGACGGCCGAGCCGGTCGCGCTCGCGCGCCTCGGCGACCGGTTTTCCGTCGATCCAGATGCCCGTACCATCACGGCAGACCTTAGTGCCCGGCAGCGCGGCGATATACTTCAGAAGGGGCGTGTCCGGACCGAGATAGCCGTTCCGGACGAGCCATCCTGCGAGCGACGGCGGCGGCTGCACGGCGACGAGCTCGCCGACTTGCGGGTCGTCGAGCGGAGTCATCAGATAGAAGCCGATCGGCACGCTCGCCGAGGCGTTCCAGACGACGATCGGGTCGCTTCGGACAACGGCCGAGACGCCGATCAGAACGAGTGCCGCGCCGGCGGCGAGGAGCTTCGGGCGCGCGCGGATCATGCGCCCAGCTCCCTGCGCTTCAGCCAGGCGTCGTGCCGAAGCTCGGTATAGGCGCGCGGGCCGAGGCCGGTCGTCAGCCGGTTATGAACATGCCGCCAATGGTCGGGACAGACCGCCTCCGGCGCGAGCCCGAGCGCCTCGACCTGGTCGATGGCGAGCAGCGCCGCCTCGACCTTCGGCCAGCCGGAGAGCCGCAGCAGCACCTCGCCGCCTGGCGTGACGTGTGGAACCGTCGAGCGGGCCTCGCCGGGGCTGACAGCGCGCAGAACGTCGATCCGACTTTCGACCGTGCCGTAGTCGTTCGCCGACCAGCGGACGAAGGCGAAGACGGCGCCCGGATCGAACGCGACCGTGCGCTCGCGGCGGCTTCGGATCGTCTCCTGGATGATGCGGCCGAAGCGAATCCAGCGCTCGATCCGGCCCTCGATCCACAGAAGATCGACTGTGGTACGGGCGCTCATGAGCGGCTCTTGTCGGCGTAGGCCGGCGAGACCGCCGCGTGCCGCTTGGCGGGCAGCACCGTGTCGCCGGTGTCGTCCGAGGTCGATGATTTCTCGCCGCGGCCGACCCAGGACTGCAGGTCCTCAATAGCGTAGACGACGCGGCCGCCGATCTTGGAATAGCGCGGGCCAGTGCCGTAGGTGCGGTGCTTCTCAAGCGTCCGGCCCGACAGGCCGAGGAAGCGGGCGGCTTCGGGAGTTCTGAGGTAGCGCGGTGGGAGACCGGCGTTGGGGTCGGGCATGAGTAGCGCCTCCGGTGGCTTTGTCCCGCTGCGGACTGCGGCGGGTTGTCGGAGGCGATCAAAGCGGAGAAGCGCGGCCGGGAGGGATGACGATCAGCCAAAGACGGAAACGTCACCCCGAACGAGGCTTGGAGCTGCCGCGTCGAGCGAGGAGGCTAGAACAGAATTTCGTCGTCGCGGCCGGTCGTCTCACGTTCGCGCGCGGCCTCTATACGCTCGATGAAGGCGAGCGAGGCAAGCACGCAATCGATGATGAACTGCGCTTCGGAGACGGGGAGAAGCTCATTGTCGTGCGCGAACGAGCGCTTGTTGCGGGCCTGATTCAACCCCTCGAAAAGCTTGTGCTGTACGCGGAGCGTCGGCAGCGCGAACTCGCTGACCGCGCCTTCGTCGCGCAGCGCTTTGCCGAAAGTCCCGAAGATTGCGTGCAGCGGCGTCGTGGCGTCGACTGGCTGATTGCGCGATGCGAGCAGGTCGCGAAACCGTTTCACGCAATACGTATGCACCCGGTCCAGTGCGACATCGGGCTTTTCGGCGACGAGATCGGCGGCGATCGAGGCGCGAAGCTTTGGCAGCGTGGTGTCGCGCGAGAAGTCCTTGAGGGCGTCGTCGAGGTTCATCGACGAGGCGTTTTCCAGCTCGTGCGTGAACTGCTCAAGCCAAGCCTCGAGGCGCGCTTCTTCGCTCGGATCGGTCTCGGCGTAACCGTTCAAGGCACGGCGATACTGCCATAGCGCGCGCAAGATCTGCGCAACGAGGCGCGGTTCAGCAGCCTCGACGAAGCCCCTCAGCGTTTTCCCCTTGCTCGAACCTTCCATTTGGAAGCGCTCTTGGAAGATGCTGAGGCCGAAATTTTCATCGAACCATTCGGCCATCGTACGGTCGGAAAAGTCGAGAACGAAGCCGCCTCCGCTGTGGAATATCTGATCGAAAACCGCTCGCTGGTTGAAGGGTAAGCGGCGTGATCGACCCATGATCTTTGGAGGATGACTCTCTATCGGAGTGGCCGTCTGCGTCATCCTAGGGACATAAGGGAGACGAGTTAAAGGTTGCAACGATCGGAACAGGCCGGCGTGGTCAACGCAACTTTCCCTGCAAGAGGTGACGGTAACCTCTGTCGATCAGCATACGGCCATGCGCGGCGAGACGCGCGACCTGAGCCTTGAGCGCGCTCGTCTTCCAATGCTCCTTTGCGACCCGGCGCTCGCCAAAGTATGCAACCGCGATGTCGCGATAGCTCGCGCCCTGACGCCGCGCATCAATCGTCCGCAGAGCCCGCTTCAGACGCTCGCGGCGCTGCGGCGTAATCGGAGCTGGAACAGAGCGGCCGGCGAACTGATGCCGCAGACGCTCGGCGGCGGCGAGCCGTACGGACCAAGCTTCGTCGAATGGGAGCAGCACGCCGACCGCCGAACTGTCGGGTATGGATCCGTCGGCGACGACGGCGCCGTCCTTCAGCCGCAGCCAGACGACGCCCGCTGTGTCTCGGCGCGACGAAACCGGAAGCGCGGCGAGCGCAACGGATTTGACGCCGATGTCCGGCAGCCGTGCGATCAAACTGACTGCGGCAGGCGCCTCGGACGGCAGCCAGAAGACGGGAGCGTTCGGCGCTTCGAGTTCCGGATCAACCGGGAAATCGCAACGCCCATGTTGCGGGGTCTCCGCCGCCGCTCCTCATCCCGGCGTAGCCTGATTGATAAGTGTCATTGCGTCTCAGGCACTCCCAGGCGAGTCCAGAGATGTCGAGACCGTCGAAATGATCGTAGCCGTGGTCGTCGCGCCAATCCTTCGGCATGGCCGTTCTCCTCACAAACGGGCGCCGAACACACGCAGGCGCTCGCATTTGAGAAGTTTCGCTTGACGGTTGCGCTTGCATAGTCCGCGCGAGCGCATCGTGTGATGCGCGGAACGCATCACCGTGCCGGCGCGTCTTCCGGCAAGCCGCGCCGCAATAGATCGCGATAGCCGTGCTCGGTCATCCAGCGGGCGCGGCCGAGATGGCTTTCGTGGACGGCTTTCGCGCGCGCCGGCTCGGCGTCGGCGTCGATGCCGAACAGGATGGCGGATACTTCGACCAAGGATGCACCGTCGCTCTCGGCGTCGAGGAGGCGCATGTAGAGCTTCAGATGATCGCGGTCGTAGACGGTTACGCGGTCTTCCGCGGGCGGAGCCTCGGCGATGGACACTTTGGAAGGGTTGGACATCCTGACATCCTGCCGGGCGATTCGCCCGTTAACCATAGAATGAGCCCGCCGGATAACGGACGCAAGCGCCGTCCGGTTGCGGCCGGGGTGCGGCTCGCGCCGCGTATTATAATGCGTCGCATCAAAATACGCGATACGCATTCATCCCGCGGATGGACATCCGCAAGGTATTTGGCAGTAATCTCAAGTTTTATCGAGAGAAGGCAGGGCTCAGTCAGCAGGCGCTCGCCGCCGAGATGGGCGTCGACCGCGCGCACGTGTCCCTCATGGAGCGCGGCGAGCAGAATGTCACGATCGTGACGCTGTGGCACGTCGCGTTGGCGCTCGGCGTCAAGCCAGCGGCGCTCCTGGAAGATCAGGCGAGAAATTGATGTAGCAACGAAGCGGCCCCGCCCGGATCGTCTGGGCGGGGCGCTCGTTTGGCGTCAGTCGCCGTTCTGCCGGCGCGGCCGAGACCAGATGAGGCTGTAGCTCTCCTCGCCCTCGATGACGGTGTCGTCGAAGAGGTTGGCGTAGATCGGAGCGGTAAAGCTCGGATCGTCGAGCTTGAGGCTCAGATAGTCGCGGCCCTCGTTCGAGGTCTTGGACCAGGCGGCGCCGATCTCGGCGCGGCCGACGAAGACGCGGTGGGAAGGGGCGTTCTCGTTGCCGCCCGTCTCCTCGGGTACGATGCGGACGTTCTTCGCCTGCACGCTGAGGGTCACGATTTCGCCGGTGTACTCGCTGCCGGTCTTCTTGAATGTTCCGATGGTGGCCATGTCAGTTCTCCTTTTGGCTTCGAGCCCGCGCCCGTCGCGGCCTCGATGGCGATCGCAGAGGCCGGGGCGATCCGCCGACGCAGCCGCTTGCGGCCCGCAGCGAAGCGAAGGACGGCGGGACCGGGCTTTCTTGTTCCCGCGAGGAATGGCGGCGCAGCCGTCAGGGGAAGAAAGTTCGGAAACGCCGTTGCGGCCAAGGCGGTCGAGGCGAAGCCGACCCCGGCCAGATCAGCCCATGAGAGGCCGTGACGGACGCGGGCGACAGGCATGGGAGAAGAACTGACGCCCGCCCATCCGGGCCGGCAAGACCCCGGCAGCGTTCATCGGGCGAAGACAGGGAAAAGCGTGCAAAAGGGACGAAGTCGCATCGCTTGTGAGAAACGATGGCGAAGGCGTGAACCCCGCTCGCCTCCGCATCGACTCGGCAGCCTCCGTGTTTCGGCGGGCCTACCGCGCAGAACGATCGGTCACGACTCGAGCTTCATGCGCACTCCGAGGAAATCGCACCGGCACCCAACCGACGGCTCGACACCAATGGGGGGAGCCGATCAGCCGTCGTTGGCCGGACGAGCCGTGCTGAATGCTGGTGATGCTGTGAGCGCCTCCTCGTCCGGTCCGGCGAGGGCCGCTATCCGCGCCCATGCGGTGACGCCGATAACGAGTGCGCCGATGCCGGCGAAGACAAGCGTCCAGCTCTCGCCCGCGCCGCCGATCTCGGAGAGGCCCCTGACGGCGTGGAAACCGGCGACGCCGGCGGGAAGCGCGTAGACCGCGCCGATCGCAAGACGGATCGGCTGCGAGCGGATGGTAGCGAAGGCGATCTGACCGAGAACGAGGGTGACCGCGCCTGACATGAACGCGGCGACAAGTGCGGCGAGCAGTCCGGCTTCGGTGTCGTAGATATACATGCCGACCGTGACGGCGACGAAGAACGGAAGCGCGTAGACGGCCAGCGTGAACAACAAATACACGAGAAAGCCGAGGCCGAGGACGCTCAGGATGGCGGACAGGAACATTGCTGGTCTCCTTGTAGCGAGACGACGCGCCTCCACCACCGCCACGGCGCTATCGAATTATAGCGGAAAACGACCCGCGCCGGAATGCTCCGGCGCGGGAACAGGTGATGCGGAATGCGCATCGCGGGTCACGATGGACTCGTCTTGCGGCTGCGGAAGTCATAGAGAGGCACGCCCATCGCGCGCGCCTTGTCGGCGAGGTTGTCGGTGATGCCCGAGCCCGGGAAGACGATGAGTCCGATCGGCACGATGTCGAGCAGCTTGTCGTTACGCTTGAACGGGGCGGCCTTGCCGTGACGCGTCCAGTCGGGCTTGAAGACGATCTGCCGGCGTTTGCGATTGTCAGCCCAGCAGGCGGCGATCTTCTCGGCGCCCTTCGGCGAGCCGCCGTGGAGCAGCACCATGTCGGCGTGCTTTGCAAGCACCCGGTCGAGCGCGGCCCAGATGGCGGCGTGGTCGTTGCAGTCGAGGCCTCCGGCAAAGGCGATCTTCGGTCCCTCCGGCAGGAGCGGTTCGATCTCGGCGCGGCGCTTGGCGGCGAGGAAATCGCGGCTGTCGATCATCGCCGCGGTCATCGTGCGGCGGCTGACCTGTGAGCCGGAGTGCGGACGCCAGGTCTGGCCAAGGTGCGCCTCGAAGAGGTCGGCGGCGAGGTCGCGCGTGAGCTCGTAGGCGTTGCGCCGCTCGATCATGGTGACCCCTTGAGCGGTCAGCGTCTCCAATTCGACCGAGCGGACTTCGGAGCCGTCCTGTTGGCGCTGCGAGCGCTTCTGCGCCTGTTCGTTGTCGTCGAGCTCGCGGTCGACGCGAGCGGCCATGCGGTGGAAGATGTTGGTCGTCGACCAGAGCAAGTCCTCAAGATCGGGTTCGAGGCGAGTTTCCCCGAGCGTCGCCACGAAGGCGTCGAAGATGTCGGCGAGCGCGCCTTTGAGATGGTCGGCTTCGGGCAGCGGCCGCGGATCGGGCTCGTCGGCGAAAGGGCGGTAGCCGAAGAGCTGAAGTTCGTCGAGGATGAAAGCGGTCGATGAGCGTGTGTGCGGTTCGTCGTGGTGGTCGGTCATGGCGGGTCGTCTCCTGATCTCGAAGCCCGCGCCTCTCGCGGCCTTCATGGGCGACGAAGAGCGGGACCGGACCGGCTTGCACCGCCGCGCTCGTCGCGGCGGCCGGAGCGTCAGCGGAGGACGGCGGAGGCGGCGCTATTTTGCTTCGCGCTGCAAAGCCGGAGCTCTTCGGTCCGGCGGCGGAAAATAGCGCCGCCGCAGCTGTTGCCGGACCGGGCCGGTTCCGCTCCGATCGCCCCTTTCGGGAGGCCGAAGGCGCGGCTCGCGAGCCCGGAGACGGCTTGATGATTGGCGCTGCGGCGGAGCGTTCGCTGTGCGGTCAGCCTCCGGACGATGACAGCAGCCGTTCGACGTCCGCCGGTGCGAGTTGCGGCCGCAGATGCGCCCGGAGCTCGTCGGTCCCGAGCGCGCGGAGATCCTCGTTGAAGTCCCCGTGTCGCGGCGTGAGCCTGATCGCCTCGATCCCGTCGCCTTCGGCCCGGTCGGTGAGTTTATCCGACGCAAGGACGCCCGCCTCGTCGGCATCGACGGCGATGTAGAGGCGCTGAAGATCGGTCGGCAGGATCAGCGCCGCGAGGTGGTTCGCCGAGAGCGCCGCGATGACCGGCAGGTCGGGCAGCACCGTTCGCAACGAAAGCATGGTCTCGAGCCCTTCGCCGGCGGCGACAAGGTCGGAAGGTTTGCCGATCCGCACGCCGTGGCCGAGCAGGTTGCCCATCGCCTTGCGCGGCGGATCGAGGGGCGCCTTGCGTGCCGTCGCCGGATCGAGCCAGGTGCGATGCACGCCGGTAAGCGTGCCATCGAGGTCGGTGATCTTGGCGAGCAGCGCCGGCCAGGCTTCCGGGTCGGCGCCGTCGGGCCAGTCCTCGCGCCAGTAGTAGCAATGCGGATGGAAGCGGAGCGAAGGGACGTCGGAGACGCCGGTGATCCCCCGTCGCCCGAGATAGCGCTCCGCCAGCGTGCCCGCGATCGGACGACCCATGGCGAAAAGCCTTCGCGCCGCCTCCGGTGATCCGGTCGGCGCGGGCGATGAAATTTGCCGTGGCGGCGGCTCCGGCTGCGGCAGGCTGAGGAAGCGTCGCGCCTCGTCCAGCGCTTCGCCGAGCGAGCCGAGCCGCAGATTGGCGGCGATCAGATCGAGGAGGTCGCCATGCTCGCCGGTCGCGGCGTCGGTCCACTTTCCCGCCGCGCCGGGTCCGGAGGAAGACCCTGCAAGCCGCACATAGAGACTGCGCCCGGGCGTGTTGTCGGCGTCGCCGACGATCCAGTAGCGGCCCTGCTTGCGGCCGTTCGAAAGATAGTGGCGGCAGACCGCCTCGGCCTCGCGCCCGAGCCGGCGCGCGATTTCTCCTGCTGCGCTCTCCATACGCGTCTCCTTGGAACTTGCGTATGAAAAAGGGGCCTGCCGTGTTCGGCAGGCCCCAGGGGAGTCGGGGGAACCCCCCGTCACTCGGCCGCGGTGGCGAAGGCGGCGGCGACGGGCCAAGTATCGCCGGATCGGCCCGGATCGCCCATGGCCCGTTCGCCGCCGTTCGCCTGTCCCCGCGCGATCGGTGCCGGACCGGACGTTGCGGCGAACGGATCGACGCTGCGGTGGATCGGCTGGGCGCGGCCCATCCAGGGCTCGGGCCGGATGCAGCGCACCCAGTCGGCGAAGCTCGGGATGAAGCCGAAATCCTCGATGACGTGCTGCTCGCCGATCAGCCGCACCGGCACGACGCGGCCCGTCGAGAGCGTGATCGTCGCGCCGAAGAAGCGCTCCAGCATGAATAGGCCCTCTGCGTGATGGCGCAGCGCACGGTGCCGGAAGTCGGCGGTGATGCTCTTGCTTTCGTCGAACCAGTGATGGAGCGGCAGATAGTCGTCCGCCGTGCCGCCCCAGCGCTTCGCCGAGGAGAGCGCGTGATGATAGCAATGTCCCATCTCGCGCTCCCTCAGAATGCGTGCTCGTAGGACTCGTAGTCCTCGAAGCGCTGGTTGTATTCGAGGGCGATCGACCGCTCGGCGACGTCGAAGACGAAGGTGCCGAAGGCACCCTCGTTGTTCTCCCAACCGCCATGGGTCTGGGCGAGGCAGCCATAGGCCATGTGCTCGATCGCCTCGCGGACGCTCATCGCCCGTTCGGTTGGATCGGTATCGCGCCAACCGAGCGTGACGAGCGCGACGCTCGCGTCCGGCAGCTCGGCGTCGGCCTCGCCGGCCTTCGCGTCGATGCTCTCGATCTGGCCGCTGTCGCCATAGCCGTCGAACTCGACGGTGACTGTGGTGACGCCCGCTTCGGCGAGCGCGGCGAACAGCGCGGTCTTGTTGCGAGGGCGCAGCGCGTCGGCGGCCTCGGCGCGGACGCGCTGCTCGGCCTCAAATCTGGCGAAGTCGAAACTCAGTGTGGTGGTCTCGGTCATTGGTGATCTCCTTGAAAACGAAACGGACCCGGCGCGATGGCCGGGTCCGAAAGTTGGTTGAGGCGAAGCGGCTTATTCGGCGGCGACGGCTTCGGCCGGCTCGTAGACGATCTCCGGAGACTCGTCGGACGGCTCGCCCGTTTCCGGATCGGCCGTGGCCTCGGAGCTGTCCACCTCGTTCGCCGGTTCCTCCGCCACGTCGGGTTCAAGGCCCGAAGTGCGCAGCGGCTCGGGCAGCCAGCCCGTGCCGGCGAGCAACTCCTCGGCGGCCGCGACCATCTCGGGCTTTTTCAAGCCAGCGATCCGGTCGGCAGCCTCGTCGCCCTTCGCCTCGCGCACGGCTTCGAGGATGCGAGCCTTGGTGACGCGGGCGAGATAGCCGTCCGCCGTCGGGATCCAGCCCGCCGCCGCCATGTCGAGCCCGAGCACCGCCGCCAGCACGCCCGCATGGGCGAGCGCCCGCGGACGGCGGCTGTAGGGATCATGAACGCCGTTCACCGTCATCGCGACGCAATGGGCGAAGAGCGCCTCGCGGCTGTCGCCGTCCCACTCCGTAAGCGTGTCCCAGAGGTCTTCCGAAGCCTTGGGCAGCGCCTTGGCCCAGTTCTCCAGCCCTAGGTCGATCGACTGCGCGTATCGGGTGTCGCCGAGTCCCGGCGCGTGGCTGCCAAAGGCGGCGCTCCTCGGTTCGATCTCGACACAGGAGTCGAGCCCGTAGCGATAGAACAGCCGGAGCGTCATCGCGTGCAGCGCCGCGAGGAAGGCGGTCTGCGGGTCGCTGGCCAGCGCGTCGCGCAGGGCGAGCGTGCGATGCGCCGTCAGTTCGGTGATGAGACGGTCGGACAGCGGCTTGAGGCCGTCCTCCTCTTCTTCATCCGCATCCGGAGCGCCGAAATCCGCATCGCCGTTCGACGCGTCGGCGTCGTCCGCCGCCGGATCGGCCGTGTCGTCCTCCGATGCCTCCTCGGATTCCTCGACCGGCTCGTCCTCGGGGCGAACATAGCCGCGCTCGACGCGCAGCCGGCCCGATCCGTCGATGCTGACGAACGCGCCGCCGATGGCAAGCTCGTCTGGCTCGAACTTGATGGGCCGGACCTGCAGCGCCTCCATCGCCGTCTCGATCTCGCCGAGCCGGATGTCGATCTCCTCGGGGAGTTCGTCGGCTTCGGCGTGCTCCTCTTCGAGCTTGTCGTACTCAGCCTTCAGCGCCTCGTAACTGGCCTGCTCCTCCTCGCTCATCGGCTCGGTCTCGCCGACGAGGCGGCGCATTCCGTAGGTGTGGCCATACGGAAAGTCGGTCCCGACCTCGACCCACTTCCAGCCTTCGGCCTGGACCGCCCCGGCGTCCTCGTTCAGCTTCTCGGAGACCATGGTCTCGAGAAGCCCCGCATCCTGCAGCCAGCCGCCATCGTCGGACTGGAACAGGTCGCGCAGGATTTCGCCGCCGGCTTCGGCGTAGTTGCCCAAGCCCACGAACTGCGCCCGGCGATCGGAGGCGCGGACCGCGCCTTCGGTCAGCATGCGACGGATCTCATAAGGTTGGCGCGAGTAATGCCGCTTCAGCGCCTCCCAGACTTGGCTCTGACGCTCATGGTCGGGATTGACCGTGAAGGCCATGAGCTGGTCGAGGGTCAGTTCCTCTTGCGTATAGGCGTCGAGCAAGGAAGGCGCGACGGCGGCGAGCTTCAAGCGCTGCTTGACGACGCCGGTCGAGACGAAGAACGCCGCGGCGATCTCCTCCTCGGACTTGCCCCGCTCGCGCATCGCCTGGAAGGCGCGGAACTGGTCGAGCGGGTGCAGCGGCGCGCGCTGGACGTTCTCGGCGAGACTGTCCTCCTCGGCGAGCCCGTCGGTGCGCACGATGCAGGGCACGGGCGCGGTGCGGTTGAGGCGCTTCTGCTTCACCAGGAGTTCGAGTGCGCGGAAGCGGCGCCCGCCCGCCGGGATCTCGAACATGCCGGTCTCGGCGCCGCTCTCGTCCAGAACGGGCCGCACGGTCAGGCTCGCCAGCAGCGTGCGCCGGGCGATGTCCTCGGCGAGTTCCTCGATCGAGACGCCGGCCTTGACGCTCCGCACGTTCGCTTGGCTCAGGACCAGCTTGTTGAAGGGAATGTCGCGCGAGGCGCTGAGCGTGATCTTCTGTTGGGACTTCGTCATCGGTCTTCTCCGCGACGGGCGGCCGAGAGCCTCTCTCTCGACCTTCCAACCCGTCACGAAGGACGCGGCCCACCTCTCCCTCTGAGGAGTGGCGGGCCGCGCACCGGCGGATGAAGACGAAGCGCGGAGCTACGCCGCGCGCTCCAGCAGCTTCTTCGCCCGGCCTTCGAGGTCGAGGCGGGCGTCCTGCTGCGTCTTGTCGCGCGCGAGCGCGGTGATGCCCTGGACGAAGTCGAAGACGCTCTCCGGCTTCTTGCCCTCCTCGGCGAGGACGGTTTCGACGATCTTCGCGGTCTCCGCCTTGCCGAAGCCGCGCTTGCGCAGGAAGTCCGTGCGGTCCTCGTCGGTCCGCGCGACGATGCGCTCGCGCGCGGCGCGAATACCCTCGATGAACGGCGCCGGCGAGGAGTCGGCGAACCGGTTCAGCGCCGGTGCCGCCTCGTGCGCGAAGCGCGAGGCGGCGTATTTAGAATGCCGGATGCTGATCTCCTGAAAGTCCTCGACGCCCCAGAGATTGCGGTTCTGGCACACGGCGCGCAGATAGAAGCTGGCGATGCCGAGCGTCTTCGCGCCGACCTCGGAGTTCCAGCAGTAGAAGCCTCGGAAGTAGAGGTCGGGCGAGCCGTCCGGCAGCCGTCCCGCTTCGATCGGGTTCAGGTCGTCGACCAGGAACAGGAAGACGTCGCGGTCGGAGGCGTAAAGCGTGGTCGTGTCCTTGGTGATATCGACGTTGGGGTTATAGACGCCAGTGGACCAGTCGAGCACACCCGGCACCTTCCACCGCGTGTCGCCGGTGCCGTTCCCCGCGATGCGCTGCACGGCCGCGACCAGCTCGTGATCGTAGATGCGGCCGTAGTCCGGGCCGGTGACGGCGCGCAACTCCGTGCGCCCGTCCTCGGTCTCCAGCGTCTTGACCTGCTCGGCGCGGTGCGAGGTCAGACCGTATTGCAGATTGATGCCGGCGAGCGGCGCCGGAAGCTGGCGCAAGTAAGCCGCCGGCGCGCCGACCAGGCCCGCGAGCTGCCCGAAGCTCCAATGCGTCGGCGCGACCGGCCCGGCCGCGTCGGGCAGGACGAGCGCCAGCCGCTCGGCATTGTCGCGGCTGGCCTCGACACGGATCGCGGCGCTCTCGACCGTTCGGGTCCGGCTGCGCTCGGCGCGGCCCTTCACGGAGGCGAAGAGCTCCGACAGCGACAGGTACTTTTCGTCGTCGGGCCGCGAGAACCATTCCGAGGACACGCGGCCGTCATGGCCGCCGCGCGACACGTCCACCTTGTAGCCGTCGCCCGCGTCGCGCCGGCCGTCCAGAATCTCGATGTTCGTCATGACTGATCTCCGTGACGGGCGGCCGAGAGCCTCTCTCTCGACCTCCAAACCCGTCACGGCGACAGCCGCCCGGCTCTATCTCTGGGGCCCAAAACCACCTGCAGGCGCGATTGCGAAAAAGCGGGGCCGATCAGACGGCACGGCGCTCGCGACGCTTGCGCGCTTTCATTGTGACCGGGTCATCGACCGCCATTAAGACGTTAGGTGACGCTGAAGATCTTTACGCCGGCCTGTTCCAGCAGCTTGTACAAGGTGACAATCTTCTTGCGCGTGCCGCGCCGCGCGCAATAGGTGAAGACGACGCGCTGCTTGGCGCGCGTGAAGGCCACGAAGAAGCCTGCCGTGGCCTCTACCTGATCGTTCGCGAAGCTCCACCAGGCACCGTCGTCGAGCCCGACGAAGATGACGGTGTGATATTCGAGGCCCTTGCTTTTGTGGATCGTCATCAGTGGAATGGCCTGAAGGCCTTCGTAGCCGTCGAGCGCCGCAATCCAGTCGGTAGCGCCTGACGCCGAGCGCTGGAGGTGGATCGCCGCTGAATCGAGAACTTTGTCCAGCCATCCGCCTTGCGCATAGGCCGGATGCGCCGCCAGCAGCCGCTCGCGGCCGACGAAGCCCAGCACGTCGTCAACGATCGCGCGGGCCAACGACTCCGTCGCAGGCGGCGCCGAATAGTCGCCGCGCAGGCGCGAAGCATAGCTGTCGAGCTCTTTTGCGAAGCGTGCCTGTCCGGCTTCGTCGTCCGGCCCGATGCCGCGCAGCGCGCCCAAGGCCTCCTGGCACTCGGCCCAGTGCCGGCCGGCGCGGGGCGACATGGCGAGCCGCAGCACGCAGATGAGCAGGCCGGACACCTCCTCCGCCAGCAACTCCTGCAGCATGAGGGCGCCGGCTTGGCCGGCCTCGTTGCGCAAGGGAATGCCCGCCGCTGCGAAGGCGGGCTCCAGCACCTCCGCGTAGTCGCCGGCCTTCTGGCGCACCAGCAGCACGAGGTCGCGCGGGCCGAGCCTATGCGCAGTCATTTCGGCGCGGACGAACGCGGCGAGCTTCTCGGCCTCGCGCTCCGGCGAGGTGAAGTCCCAAATCGCGCAGCTGTCGCCGGGCACGGAGGTCGTGACCTTGGACACCGGCCTCACCGACTTCGCGTCGAGCGCCTGGGCAAGCACATGCTGGATGCGCACCAGCTCGGGCGATGAACGATAGTTGTTATAGAGCGGCGTAGACTCGGCGGCGAAGTCGGCGGCGAGCTCCGCGAAAGGATCGTCCATGGCCATCGCCCAGCGCATGATCTGCTGCTTGTTATCGCCGACCGCGGTGATGATCGTATCGGCGCCTACAAAGATCGTCTTCACGAGGTCGTATTGAACCTGCGTGGTGTCCTGGAACTCGTCCATGAACAGATGCGAGTAGGTCAGGCGCAGGGCGTCGCGCGCCATCGGATTGAGCCTCAGGATGAGCTCGGCGAGCCGGCCGATCATCGGGAAGGACAGGTGACTCTTGGCCGTGCCGCGCAGCGAAGACCGCCAGAATTGCTCGGCCGCCCATTGCCCGGGCGTTGGCCGAGGCCAGCCCTCGACCGGAAGCGGCGCGCCTAAGAGGAGGACGCGCTCGAAGCGCTTGACGCTGATCGCCTGGATGTCGGCGTAGGTGCCGACCGACGCCGGCGGCGCGCCCAGCTCCTGGGTGAGGAAGCCGCGATACATCCCGTCGTTCGGCAGCATCACCTCATAATCGGGCGACGGTCGCCACCGGGTCGGCAGTGCCTGGCCGAACCGATCGACGAGGCCCTTGGCGAAGGCGTCGAAGGTCATCGAGTCGAAGCGGCCGGCGTGCTGGCGATGGCAGCGCTTCCTGACGCGGGCGGCGAGGTTGGTTGCGGCGTCGCGCTTGAAGCTGATCGCGAGGATACGACGGGGAGAGGGAGCGGCGCCGGTCTGGAGGAGGAACGCCGCCCGCTGCGCGAGCAGTTCCGTCTTGCCCGCGCCCGGACCGGCGATGACAGAGCGGTTGTTGGTCGAGCGCACCACCGCGAGGGCGTTCGCTTCCAGCGCCTCGACGCCGATCGGCGCCCAATCCTCGGGCCGCACGCGTCGCGCCAGCACGCCCATGTCAGTCGCGCCTCAAACTGTTGGCGATGTGCGACAGCAGCTCGGCGAGGACTGGCGGCATGCCAGACTTGAGAGCGGCCGACTTGATGTGGGTGAGCGCGGCCAGATGGGTCGCGGGCTTGCTCTGGGTCAGAAAGTGGTACCGGTAGGCCGGGAAGAGGGGCGGGTGGTCCTTGTAAGGTCCGGTGTAGAGCGTGAGGCCGGGGCCGGAGGTCCCGAGCACGGCTTCCGCCGCCTTGTCGGCCGCCATCCTGGGGCCGCCCCCGGTCGGGATCGTCGTCTGATAGGCGGTGGGAAAGGCGGACAGCATCGCGAGGTCGAGATCGAGCGGCTCTGAGAAATAGACGCCGTGCTTCTTCAGGCAGTCGATCCAGCCGCGCAGGATCTTCCGGTCCTCGGCATCCTGCCACGTGTGCATCTGAGCAAACTCAGCGTCGGTGAGCACGCCCTTATCGGTTTTCAGAAGCACCGCCTTTGGTGCGCCGAGCGCGATGAGGTTCTCGATTGCGGTCTTGATGCGTCCGAAGCCCGCGCCGGCGCGCCCGAGGTCGAGATCGAGAAGCGTCGCATAGGGGATCTCGAGCTGTGCGAGCAGTCGCCAGAAATGCTGCACATGCCGGCCGCCGAGCGGCACGATCGCCACGAAGGCCGGGTCGATCAGCAGGTCGAGCGCCTCGGCGAGCCGAGGCAGCACGACCCGCTCGGAATCGCCTTCGACCAAGAGGACGAAGCGCGCGAAATAGAGTTCGGGATAGGCGAGCATGGCGCCGCGCACGAACTTGGCGTCCTCGCCCAACCCTGTCGGCAGCTTGAGCTTCGTGACCGCGGATATGCGGGTCTTGGGATCGCAGCGGCAGTAACGGACCTCGACCGGCTTCACCCGGCTCAGCACCGCGGGCGAGTGGCTCGTCACGAGCGCCTGGGCGCTGCCTTCTTCAGTGAGCGAGCGGACCTGACGGATGATCCGCGCGAGGAAGTAGGGCGAGAGATGGTTCTCGGGTTCCTCCAGCGCGAAGACCGACAAGGCCGGAATGCGAAGCTGGTCCTTGTGGAAACCCTTCACCTTTCCGGTCGCGACCTCGCGCTCCATGTCGAAGACCGCCGCGGCGAGCGCGAAATAGAACAGCGACTGCTGCCCGTCGCTCAGGGCGTCGAGTCCGCGTTCGTGTCCGTCCGGACCCTGTTCGAAGATGACGGCGATCTTGCCCACCACCTCTTCGAAGCGCCGGCTGACCAGGCTAAGGCGGGGCCTGGTGTCGACGACTTCGTCGTGCAGCGTCGACCAGCGCTTGCGCAGGGCCTTGCCGATCGCTGTGATCGCGGCTTCGCCCTCGAAGGCGTCGGCCAAGCTCTCGGTCGCTTTGTCGACCGTCTCGCGCGCGGCGTCCGACCACTCGATCGCGCGCAGCAACCGCGCCGCGAGCGCTCCGGCCGTCGCTCGGACCTGGGCGCCGGCGTCGCGGCTCGCCGGGGTGTAGTAGAGCTGAATGAAGCCGCGGTCCGCCGCCGGCACAGGATGCTTCTTGTCGGCGTCCGGCGTCGCCTCGAGCGTGTCGACCCAGAACAGGTCCTGAGAGACTTCGCCCTCGACCGTGCCGTCATCCTCCCACCGCGCCTCGAGACGCATCCGGCAGACGGGCGGCTTGTCCTCGCGGGTGAGCAGCATGTGCCGGAACGAGGGCGCGACCGTCTCCGGCGTTGCCGTGCCGTCCATGAGCTCGGGAAGCGAGATCAGGACATCGACGAAAAGCTCCTTCGGCTCGCGGTCGTCGGGATTCGCGTCGGCGGCCACATGGAAGTCTGACCGCACGATGGTCCGCTGCGCCCGGCTGACGCCGAACAGCTTGGAGAGCGCGTGGAGAAGCGCCGTCTTGCCGGCCGCGTTGGGACCTACGACGGCCGTGATTTCGGCGGCGAGCGCCGCCTTGATCGGCTCCGGACCGAAACAGCGGAAATTCGAGAGAGTGACGCTTTCAAGACGCAAAGGAGGTGTCCCGGCTGAGATAGAAACGAGATCGCAGCGCAGGGCGGCGATTGCGATGGACCGGCGGTGCAGACAAGGCGCGGCGCACCGGCAGGCGCCGCCAACGTGTGACGTTCTCGCGTCTCGGCGAAGATGCCGGGAGCGAGAACGCAGGGGTCTTCAGGTACAGTGATCGATTCATCGCGCGCTCTCTGCGCTCTGCAAGCCGAAGAGCTCGTGGACCGAGATGTGCGGGCGACCGGTTTCCGCGGCGCGCCGCACCTTGCGCTCGAGCACGTCGCGCAGCGGGATCTGACGATCGAGCGCATCGTGCAGGTCGCGGCCATCCGCACAGATCGGGCGTTTTCCCGATCCGAAGGCCGTGAGCCCTTCGGCGGTGAAGCCGTGATAGCTGACGAAGAGCCCGCGCGCCCAGGCGGCCTTCTGCTCGAGCTTTCCGTGGAAAGCATGGAGGTCTGCGACCCCGGTCGGGATGGCATGCCATTTCGCTTCGAGGAGATAGGTTTCGTGGCCGAGCAGGAAGCTGCCATCGATCTGCTCGCCGACGTTGCGAAAGGGATCGCGCGCCTTCAGCCCCGCCGCATCGAAGCAGCGCTTCAGGAAGGCCTCGAAGGCATAGCCTCGCTCCTGGGGCGGGAGCGTGCGGACCCGACCGATATCGTCGCGGAGGGCAGCGAGCAAGCGCCAGTCGGTGGCCGGGCGAGGCGCAACGCCGGCGCCGTGCAATTCCGCGTCGCCCATCCTGGCGATCAGCGAAAGCAACCGGCCTTCCGCATTCGGCACCGGGTCGGTCTGGCCGGTGCGGGCCAAGAACTCGGCGCGATGCTCCCAGAGGGCGCGCAGGGTGCGGATCACCGTCGCGTCATCCACCACCTGCAGGAAGCAAGTGCAGGCGCTTGCCTTTGGACCCGCCCTGGCGGGCGTAGGCCGGATCGTCGATATCGATGTCGAGTTCGCTTGCGAAAAAGGCGGCGAAGCTGGAATCGGAAAAGTCGAGCACGTAGCCCCGGCCCCGGATAAAATCCACGAGGTCGTCGACGAATCTCAAATCGATGGAGCGGATCGAGCTAATGGGAAGTCCTCGTTTGGTCAGCGAACTGGATAGTGTCGCGCTTGAAGGTCATGTCTAAAGGATTGCAAGTATGTGTTAAGCCGACGGGGATCGCGGTGGCGCGAGTCCATTGACTTCTTCGCCGGCGCGGGTGGGATGGACGGGAGGCGACTTGACCGAGGGGACGCCACAGCGCGTCAGCGCAAGCTTCGAGGCGGCCGATGACCTGCTCTGGCAGGCGGTGGCCGGTCGCCTGCCGAAGCTCGGCCAGATCGTGCTGACCCGTTCCGGCCGGATCGGGCCGTTGGTCGAGCTCGCGATGGCCGCCGCCGCCGTTCCGGCCGCCTATCGGACCGTCACTGTTGAACCGCCGGTCTTTCACCAAGTCGAACGCGCGCTGCGGGACGGGACCATCAGCGGCGCGGGTGCGCGTGACCGCGCCGGGGTATTTCCGCTGTCGCGCCTTGATGCAGATGGCGACGAAGCGGTGCAACTCGCTTGGGATCAATGGGCCAAACATGCCGAGAATGCCGCCGTCGCTGCCGGGTTGGCGAAGGGTCTGGTCGGCGGGCTGATGGGCGCGCTCGGCGAGCTGCAGGACAATGTCTTCGAGCATAGCGGTCAGCCGACGAGCGGTGTCGTCGCCTATGCCGCGAGCGACGGCGCCTTCGAGTTTGTCGTCGCCGATGCCGGTCGCGGCGTGCTGGCGAGCCTGCGCGAGAATCCCGAGTTCTCTGGCCTCGCCGATTCGGGGGCGGCGCTGCGGATCGCGGCCTCTGACGGTGCGTCGCGGCATGCGCGAAGCACCGGTCACGGCTACGGCATCGGTCAGCTCTTTCGTGCGCTTGCCCATGACGCCGCCGAGCTACGATTTCGCAGCGGCGACCACGCGCTGCTGCTCTGGGGCGACGCCCCAAGCCTCACCGGACAGGTGGAGCTGGCGCAGAAGGCTTGGTTGGACGGGCTCACCATCTCGGTGCGTTGCGCGCCGGGGCCGCCGCGTCGGCGGCCGCAGGCGTGACGCCGGACGACCTGAGGCTTCGTAGGAGGCGCGAACCATGGCGACGTTGTGCGCGAGAAGCTCGTCGATCGGCGCGCCTCGGGGCGTCGGAAAGGCCGCCCATCTGAGGCGGCCGGATTCGGTCAGAAAGGCGCGCCGCCGCCGGACCGTGCGGGAGAAGGCGTCGGTCTCGATCAGGGAAACGCGCGCGAAATGACGCCTGAGCTCGTCAAGCTTGCGACCGCCGCCTCGCATGACGAGCACCAGCGGGCGATCGACGCGATCGGCAAGGGCGCAAAGCTGGGCGACGTGCCAGTCGATCCGCTCGCCGCGGCCGCAGCCGGTCGCGAACTCGAAGGCGAGTATCTCGATCTCCGGGCGCTCGACGATGAGGTCTCCCCAGCGGGCATAGTCCTGCAGGGTGCGGCCGTTGACGTGCAGGGCGGCCGGCAGCCCCGCCGCCGCCATCTCCGTCCAGGCCAGCAGGATCCGCTTCATGGCATGGAGATTGTCGGTGCGTGGCACGTCCGTCAGCACGCTGTAGTTCGGCGCTGTGACGAGGATGACGCCGAGCCCCTTCAGCGCGGCCAGGATTGCGCCGCGATCTTTCAGATCCCACCAGCGTTCGATGGGGCCGTCCTTGTCGACGCCGCTGACGACGATGGTCGCGCCCTCCGGGATTCGAAAGCGCGCGGCGAGTTCTGCGCGACTGCTCACATGTGGTTGGCCGGTGGCGAGATTAACCAGTTCGTAAAGCGAGAGCGCGACCACGGGTTCGTCGAGCGTTGCGTCGCGCCCGTAGCGGTGGTCGACGAAGGGCACGATCAGCGGAATGTCCGGCACGCCGTTGACCGGCGCGCGTGGTGCGTTCTCGAAGCCGAGGCCGCCGACCTCCCGCATTCGGGCGACAAAGAGGCTCGGATTGAACCGGCAGACCATGTCGCACTTGCTCTTGTCCTTGCAGGTACAGAGGTCGCGACAGTCTACGATGCCGGCGTCGGTGTGGACGCCGCCGCAGCCGTCGCGATCGAGGCAGGTCGGGCACCCGAGCGACGGCGCATGGCGCGTGGCGTCGTCCCAGAGCCGCTGGGGCTGAGGAAAGTGGCGCGAGGGCTCATGGGACGGCCGGCGGTTCATTTCACGCTGATCTCCGCCGTGTCGCCAAACAACCCGACCCGCTGGAGGATGGCCTCCGCGTAGCCGCCGCCGTCGCAAATGGCGGTGGTCATCTCGGGCGAGGGGTTGGCGACCCGGCCGATCGCGCGCAGGCCGTCGCTGAGGGTGAGGCCATCGGCCCCGCTCTGGACGATCAGCGTGTCGCCGGCCTTGAGCCGGGCGCCGCCGCTGAGCTCCGCCGTGACGGTGCGGGCGGTTTCGGACATGGTGAGATCGAGGAGCGTCGGCGCCTTCAGGCGGTCGAGACCGCCGTTCCAGCGCTTGCGCCAGGGCTTGCCGGTTTGCGCGCGGATGTAATCGAGACCCATCAGGCGACCTCCAGGACCGGCGTGAACGTCTTGGTCTTGCCGGCCCTACGCTCGATCAGAAGGCCGCGGGCGGCGAGGAAGGAGAGGCGGTTGTTCCAGGCGGTGGGCGCCAGCTTCTCGTCGCTTTGGGCTGCGAGACGGGGCGCGGTCGCCGTTCCGAGACGGGCGACCAACGCGAAGGTCGAACGGTGCGCGTCGTCGAGTTCGCCGAGGAGTTGAGGATCGCGCGACGCGCCGGCCTCGGTCAACCGACAGGCCCAGAGCGCGTCCTTGCGCTGTCGCAGGAAGAATTCGAGCTCTTCGGTGACCGGCGCCGAGGCGTTCGCGATCACGGGGTAGAGCAGGGGCAAGGTCGAACGCGCGTAGTCGCGGAAGGCGATCACGCCTTCGCGCAGGAAGGAGGCGGTCGCCACCGTGACGCCCTGGAAGTCGAGATAGGCGGGCTCGGGCTCAGCGGGCGCGCGCGCGGCGTCGACCAGCTTGCCGAACAACTGTCGGCCGGGTCCGGCGCCGCTCAGGACTGCTTGGTGACCGGCGAGAGGTAGGATCTGAAGTATCAACTGCTAATCCTCATTGAGGTCAGTGAGGATGATGACAAGATCGCCGTTCGTTGTCAAGAGCCGCCGAGCGAGCGCCACGGCGCTCTCCACAACGACGTCCGAGGCGGGAACAGATCGATAACCTGCCGCTTGTAAAGTGTCAGAAACATCGCTATTTTTCTGACAGAGGTGAGCTATGACCCGTTTGACCAGTCAGATCATCGAGGAGGCGCGCCGTTTCCCGGAAGGAACGCCCCTTGCCGCCAAGGCGCTGCTGCACCTGGGCTCGCGGGCGGCCGTCGATCAGGCGCTGTCGCGCTTGACGCGACGCGGGCGGTTGCTGCGCGCCGGCCGAGGGCTCTACGTCCTCCCCGTCGAGAGCCGGTTCGGCGCTCGGGCGCCCTCGGTCGAGAAGGTGGTCGAGGCGGTGGCGGCGCAGCGCGGCGAGACGATCGCCCCGAACGGCGCCGCAGCGGCCAACGCCTTGGGGCTGACCACTCAGGTCCCCGTCCGCGCCGTCTATCTGACCTCCGGTCCGAGCCGGACGCTCCGCCTCGGTCGTCAGACGGTCGAGCTTAAGCACGCGCCGCCGTGGCAGCTGGTGCTTCCGAACCGGCCCGCGGGGCAGGCCGTGCGGGCGCTGGCCTGGCTCGGGCCATCCATGGCGCGGGCCTCGCTGCAGCAGCTGAGGAAGCGGTTGAGTCCGACCGAACTGACCGCTCTGGCGGCCGTCGGACCGCGACTGCCGACCTGGCTCGCCGAGCCGGTGAGCCAGGCGACGCATGGCTGACGTTTTCCTGCAGCTATCGGCTGACGAACGCCGCGAAGCGCTGGAGGTGGCCGCATCGGCCTCGGGCCGGCCCGTCCACCTCCTCGAGAAGGACATCTGGGTCGTTTGGGCGCTCGGCGCGCTGTTCGGATCGGCGCTTGGGTCCAAGCTCGTCTTCAAGGGCGGCACCTCGCTGTCCAAAGCCTACCAGGTGATCCGTCGCTTCTCGGAAGACGTGGACCTCACCTACGACATCCGCGCGCTCGCGCCTGACCTGCTCGGCGAAGCCGAGAGCGTCCTTCCCGCCACCCGCAGCGCCGAGAAGCGCTGGACAAGCGAGATCAGGAAGCGGTTGCCGCAGTGGGTAGCCGAACAGGCGCTGCCGCTGGTCGCTGGTCGCCTCGCCGAGGAGGCGCTTTCGGCGGAAGCGAAGGCCGACGGAGAAAAGATCTTCATCGGCTACGAGGCGACGGCGACCGGCACCGGCTATGTCGGCCCATCGGTGATGCTGGAGTTCGGCGCGCGCTCGACGGGCGAGCCGTGCGCGCCGTTCGACATCGTGTGCGACGCGGCCGAGGCGATCAAGGGGGTCGATTTCCCGCGGGCGACCGCGCGCGTGATGAAGGCAGAGCGGACGTTCTGGGAGAAGGCCACGGCGATCCATGTTTACTGCGCGCAGCACCGTCTGCGCGGGGAGCGCTTCTCGCGTCACTGGCACGACATCGTGCGGCTCGACGAAGCCGGCCTCGTCGAAGTCGCCATAGCCGATCGTGACCTCGCGGCAGCGGTCGCGGCGCACAAGACCATGTTCTTCGCCGAGCGGGACGCGGCGCGCGATCCGATTGACTACATGGCCGCCATCGGTGGCGGCCTGGTCCTCGTTCCCGACGGCGCGGCACGGGACGCTCTGGCGGACGACTATCGGCGGATGATTGAGGATGGCCTGCTTCTCGAAGAGGCGGAGAACTTCGATCTCCTGATGGCGCGCTGCGCCGAGATTGCGGCGCGCGTGAACGCCGCCGCCGGCCGATGATCGATCTGCACGAGCGCCTGTCGGAGTTCTCCTACGGCTACGGAGTGACCCGCGAGATGGAGCGTCGGCTCGCGGCCGCCGGCTTGCGCGCCACACCGTTCCTGCCGAGCCTGCTGCACGAGGCGAGCCTCGGATTCGACGTCGCGTTCTCGGGCCCAGGCCAAGTCGTCATGCTGCAGTTCAAGCTCGGGCAGCAGCTATCGCGATTCCGACGCCTTAACCCCGGCGAGAGCATCCCGGCGCTCCAGAAGCCGTTCTGGCGGTACTATGTCGATATCGGCGAGCACCAGTTCCTGCGCTTGGAAGCGTTCGAGCAGCAGGGAGCCGATGTCTTTTACGTGTCGCCGCGCTTCTCCCACTGGTCGGCCTATGAGGCAGCTTTCCATGCCGAGCAAATCTTGCAGCGATCGTTGCTGCTTCGACCATTCCAGATCCGCGCAGGCGCGGCCGGCGCCCCGGGGGAGCACCGCATTGTCTACGATCGGGCTAACCGTTACGTCTGCTCCGAGCCGCAATTGGTGGAGGAAGTGCGGCCCGACGAGTTGATCGAGAAGCTCGGCGCCCGAGCCCACAGCCCGCAGGAGTCGCTCGCCGGTCGGTTGGAACGGCTGGCCTCCCAAGAGCGCGCCCAGGATCTGCCGCAACTCTCCGCGCGTCGGCGACGGGAGCTTCGCGCGCGTGCTCGGACGCCAGCAGACGGCTTGGCGGCGGTGATCGGGCTGGAGTCTTGGTTGCAGGGAGCGCAAGTGCTGTTCGTAACGCCCGCTGCCAGCGGGCCCGATCCGACAGAAGCGGCGCAGTAATGTATCGCTAGGCCGACTTGGCTTGGCTCGATCGCTGGTTCAATGAGCGCAGAGGAGCGAGGCTATTCCAGCGGGGCGAGCATTCGGATAGGAATGGGCGGTTGTCGGAGCGCGTCTGCGCGCTGTAGCGTCGTACCCGTGCGGTATGTGAGCGACTAGCCGAGTCGAACGGAGCGGCCCGAACGGTGGGCATTCCGCGCGATTGAAGCCGATAGTCGCCGACACCGAACAAAAAAGTTTCCAGGAAGAAAAGTGAGACTTTTCAATAGCCTGAGTTTTTGACGGGATCAGCCTCGGTGCGCTGGCACGCCGACGAAGAAAAATCTATTGCCTTACAATAGCTTACAGTCCGTTTGGACCATTGAGTGGGAGTGACGGGGCGTACATTCGGATTGAATCGGCGGTCTTGGCGTAGCGCTGCGTAGTGAGCATCGTCGATAGTCAGCAATAGCTTTCGTTTCATCCCTCACGCGGTTGTTTCGATCCGTTTGCCAATGAATGGTTCATCCTACAGACTTAGTCTGGAGCTGAAGTAGGGAATGCGATCTTTATCTTGGTCTCGCATTCTGTGCGCAGCAACAGACTCAAAATCTCCAGCTCGTTCAGAATTTCGACGGGGTTCCCGCCACGTGCGCCCCTCAACGCCTCCTTTAGCCACGGGCTCATTCGCGGGTGCGCAAGGACCCATGCTATCCGTTCGTCGTTCAACTCCAGCAAGTCGTTTGGAAATGACACGGTCCTTCCTCCGTCAGCGGATCATGGATTGCATTCCGGGCAATGCCCCTGATCGGCGTAGGCGAGTCCATCGAGCCGCGGACGCCTTTCGCGATGCTCGCAGGCCACACATCCGAAAACTTGGTGGCGAACCATGATGCTCGCGGCGCCACAAGCTTCGCACGGCAAGCCGGTCTCGACATTGACCTGGCCATAGCCGGGCATAGCGCAAGCCGGGCAGGGCGTTGACACGCGCTCGGCGAAAATGACAGCCAATCTGCGAAGCGTTGCCATGCGCGTTGGATTCATATGGGCGCGCATATCGGTCTGGATTAGCGTCCGCCCGTCACGCGAATGCGCGGCGCAGTGAATGATCGCCGACGCGAGAGCTTGCTTGCCGCGTAGCCCCTTATAAACCGGTCCCGCCGCCAACCCAGCTTCGGCAGCCTTCACGATGAGCGCATGATCGGGAAACCCGATGCGGTCGAGAAACGCGCTCAGCTCGTCGTTCGGATGTGCGAAGACATGATCGAAGACGGGCGAGTCCTCGATCAAATACTCGGATACGACGATCTTTCGTACATCGTCGATCAGCACCATGAGTTCGATGCCGCCGGCAATGAAGGGGATATGCGGGTGGGGTCCGTAACTGCCTTCGCTGGCGATCCCGATTGGTAGCCCGCTCGCCGCCATCCCGAGCCTTGCTTTGGCGATCGCCGTCTCGCGAATGGTTCCCGTCCGAGGTACCTCGCCGGTAAACGTGCCGAGCACATCGGTGTCCAGATTTGGCGCGGTGCTGACGACGAGGCCGAGCCGCTCGAACAGGGCCGCACTGATTGCTGCCTCCTTGCCATGCATGGTCGCGAGCACGGCGCGGTGGCCGGCATAGCAACCATGGCGGTTGGCGGTCGAGGCTTCGTGCGCTGTGCCGCGAACGCTCACGACGATCTTCCCGCTTCGAATTCGAGGGGTTCGAGATGGACAGGCACAACCGTCACGCGGTGACCCGCAAGAGATCAGGCTCCTTGACCGCGCTCTGGGTGCTGTTTTCCCAGCACGAACCGCTCTTGTAGCGCCACGCCATGCGGCCTTCATCGTCGAGGGCAAAGAGGTGAAGCCAGCGGTTGTCGAACAGCGCCCGGACCTTTGGGTGCCGCTCCAGTATGCCTGTGATCGCCTCGCGGGGAGCTTCGATCAGCACGGAAAGCCGCAGCGGTTCATGCGTCAGTCTTTCGCCGTCATGGACCGATTGCCATGGCAGTCCCGCCCGCAGGAGGCCGCCATTGCCCTCGACCACACCGATACCACCGGTTACGTTGTGGAGCAGCTTGTTGCCCGCGCCAAAGACGTCTGGAGCGACGGTCGAACCATAATATTGCAGGCTGATCCAGCTGGCGACGACGACCGGCGCCGTCAGGATCAGCTCCAGCACGCCGAAGCCTTCGTCCTGCTTCCAGTCATAGTCGTGGAGGAAGGCCCGTCCGGCAAGATCTCTGCCGGCGGTGCGCGACCGCGGCGCCGCGACAAAGGCCTGGCAGCCGGCAAGCGCCCATTCGGGGCGAAGCTCGGCCCAATCGCGGGCACGATGCGGGATGTCGTTACCGCGCGCGGCGCGCGGCAGGCGCAGCGCCCGTTCCCCCCGCGCCAGGACGCCAGCTGATTTCAGCCAGCGCTGTGCCTGCTTGATATCCTCGGCATGGGCTTTGGAAGGATGGTCGTGGGTATAGATGGTGATTTCATCGGTCGTCGTGTCGTGCAGCGCGCCAAGGAAGAGCGTATCCTCAGGGATAGCGATGCCACGCTCGGTCAGGCCGGTGCGCACATCTCCGTCGTTGAGCAGCGAGGCAAGCAGCCGCGCGTTCACCTCGCCCGAATACCCTCCGCATGCGCCGCAATGCAGCGCACTGGCATGGGGATTGTTGACCACATTGGCGCCGTGGCCGGTGAGCAGAACCAGCCTTGCGAAGCCTCTGGTGAGCGACATCGCCTTGAGGACGTTCGTCGCCATCGTCAGCCTCGTGTCGAGATCGAGACTCTCAGCCGGGCGAGGGGCGGGCTCGTTCGGCGCGGTGTGTCGCGTCAGTGCCAGTCCGTCGCGCAGCAGCTTGCCGACGTAGATCGGGCCCGCGGCCTCGACGAATGCGAAGGAGGAGATGGCCGCCAGCTTGAAGCGGCCCCAGGCCCGCGTTGCGCGTGCCTTGATTCGTGCAGCCAGGTCGGCCTTTTCCTCTGCCGAAGCCGACGCGCCCGAGCATGTGAAAACACCCGGGGTCAGCAGCACCGGAAGCCGCGACTCGACGACATCCGAAGCGAAACGGCGATGGCCGATGCTCAACCCGAAGAACCCTGCGAATCCGAGCGTTTGGATGCTTGGATCGAGGCTTTCCAATGCCCGCCGAAACACTTCCGAGCGCACATCGATACAGAAGGCCATCTGAAGCTTCGACGGAGCTGGATTCACGAGAGTCGAAGGTGTCCCGGAAAGAAGTGAGTTGAGCCGCCGTTGCGCCCCGCGTTCGGCAGCCTCCTGGAAGATGGCATTGATGGTATCGTCTGAAGTTGCCGAGATTGGCTCGGCGTAGGCAGCGATGGCAGCTTGCCAGTGCGGCGAGAGCGCGGAAGCGTATTTGTGCAGCAGAGCCGCCTCCCAGGTCATGCGGATGGCAAGAAGTTCGGTGACGGACGTATCCGACCCTTCGCTCAGCTCCGCTTGCCAAAGCCGATAGCGGGCTACCTGGCCCCAGCCGCCGAGCGTCATCAGCAGCCTGTGGAAATAACTCTCCAACGCAGCCTCGGGGAGCCCAAGGCGGATGACGCATTCAATGATCGCGTCTTCGGCATTCGCGGGCGCATTGGCGACGCTCTGCGCGAAACCTGAGAGGCCGGCGATTTCCGGCGTCAGGTCATGGGTCGCGATGGTGCGCCAGGCAGCATAGGCGCCGCCTGGTTGGACGTTGGACCAGAGCGCCTGCCCCTGATCAAAGTAGCCGGATGCCCAGTGGCTGATGCGGTCGTTGACGATGCCGGGCCAATCGATCGCAGCAACGTCGCGTGCCAGTTCGGCGACCGTCGCGCCGGCATGTGGTGCTATCCGTTCGGCCCGGGCCGCCTCCTTCAGAGCAGAGAAGGTCTTCGGCCGGAGCGCTGCGGGAGCCGCCTCGAACGCCGCTTGCAAATCTTCCTCAGCGATCTCGCCTGAATTTAACCGTTCTGCATACCAGGCGCGCGGCATGGTCAAAGCGATGCCGGCGGCGTGCCGAAGGCGTGCCGCTGCAGTCGCTAGCGGCTCGCCCGTCTGGCCGAGGAAGGGATTGACCGCCACGCTCGAGGCGAGCGGCCAAAGTGGAGGAATAGCGCGCGCCGCACGATTGGCCGCCTCGATGATCACATCAGAAGGCAGGAGGGGCGGTTTGGTTATGGCCATCAGCATGGGTATGGTCCTTGCTCTTATCGGTTCACGACGCCTTGGGGGCAGACCAGCCGCCGAGGATGCGATCGATCGTGGCGTTGGCGTAAAGGCCATTGGAAAGATGGACGCGCAGTCCCGCAGCGGCGGGATGCGACGCCCAGAGCGGGAATAGCGCCTGCGCCACTGCCACCACCCCGAAGCTCAGCACCGCGAGCACCATCAGGGTCCATTCCAGACGACCTGGCGCCGGCGTCGCTGGCAGTACCCCTGCCGTCAGCCATTCGGCAGCGGTTTGCAGCGCGAAGTAGCCGATCGCGGCGGCACTGGCGTAGATCGCCGTTTTGCGTGTCAGCGGACGCGGCGCGGCGTCGGCGAGCCCTTGGGCCAGCAAATAGGCGACACCGAAAATCAGAATGGCACCGAGCGCGAGCGCCTGTGGTGACTTGTGCTCGAAGCCGAAGGCAATCCCGAACGCAGCGCCAATCCCGGCATAAATCGCAAGTGCGATCAGGAAGGCGCGGCCGACCGCGGCTCCGTCGGGAACGGCGACTGGCCCGGGCCGGCGAATGGCCGCCACCTGCTCGACAGCCCCGCCGGACGCCAGAAACGCATGCGCCTTGTAGAGGGAGTGGGCGATGATGTGGAGGAGCGCCAGCGGGAACAGCGCAAGACCGCACTGCAGGATCATGAACCCCATCTGCGCGACCGTCGACCACGCGAGCGATGTCTTGACCGCAGGCTGAGTCAACATGACGAGTGCGCCGAACAGCGCTGTAAACCCGCCCAGCATTGCCAGCACGGCGAGCACGCCGGGAGCCGAAAGCATCACATCAGCGAAGCGGATCAGCAGGAAGCCGCCGGCATTGATCACGCCCGCATGAAGCAGGGCCGAAACCGGAGTCGGCGCCTCCATCACCTCAGTCAGCCAGCCATGGGTCGGGAACTGCGCCGATTTCAGGACCGCGGCGAGCGCGAGCATGGCGGCTGTTGCAACAACGAGCCAGGAGGCGTCACCCTGACGAGCCAGCGCGTTGATCGTCGCGATATCGGTCGTGCCGAAGCTAATCCAGGCAAGAACCGCTGCGCTGACCAAGGTGATACCACCGATCGTCGAGAACAGGCGCTTCTTGCGCGCTGCGCGCTGGGCCGCCACGCGCTCAGGATAGAACAGCAGCAGGCGATGCAGGGCGGCGCTGGTCGCGATCCAAGCAGCGACCAGCTGAACGAGATTGCCCGCCTGGACGAGAAGGAGGACGGCCGCAAGTGCAGCGCAAAGCCAGCCAATGAAATAGCCCTGTCGCGCCTCGCCGTCCAGGTAGGTGCGGGCGTACCGCACAACGATCCAGCCGACGAAGGCGACTAGGAGGAGCATCGCGGCGCTCACCGCATCGAGCCTCGTCGACAGTCCGAAGCCGCTCCATCCGATCAGCCCGCTATCGCCGGCGCCGCGCAGGATCAGGAGTGCAAGCGAAGCCATCGCGATCAGCAGCGCGCCGAACGCGGCGCTTTCCGCGACAACTGGCGCCAAGCGTGGACGTAGACCGCTCCTCACGAACCCCACGACGGCGGCGACGAGCAGAAGGAGCGGTGCGGCTAGCGGGAGCAGATAAAGCGACAAGGCAATCCCCTGGATCGTTGGCGGTTGGGATGCCTTGGATATCGATCTGCGGGAACGAATCAAAATTCATTGTTTTCAGTAAATCGTTCGCTATTATCGAACATCATGGCATCTCTGAATTACAACCACTTGCGCTACTTCTGGGCGGTTGCACATGACGGCAATCTCACCCGCACTGCGGAGCGCCTGAACCTTACTCAGTCAGCTCTGTCGGTGCAGATCCGCAAACTTGAGGAGCGCCTGGGTCATTCGCTTTTCGAGCGTCGGGGGCGGCAACTCCATCTGACCGAGGCCGGGCAGATCGTTCTCGACCATGCCGACGCGATCTTCGCCACGGGCGACGAGATGCTGGGCACATTGCAGCAGACTGGAGCAGTCCGGCAGGCGCTGCGCGTCGGTTCGCTTGCCACGCTGTCGCGCAACTTCCAGATGGAATTTCTGCGTCCGGTTCTCGGCCGCACGGACATAGATCTCATCCTTCGATCGGGCAGCGCGGGCGAAATGTTGCGGGCGCTTGAGGCGCTCAATCTTGACGTGGTCTTGCTGAACCAGGCGCCGCCAGGTGACGCTCTGACCCCACGCGTTACACATCGCCTTGCGGAGCGGACGGTAAGCCTGGTGGGCACACCGGATCGGTTGGGGCACGCCGCGAGTCTTGCGGAGCGACTGCGCAAACACCCCGTCATTCTACCGACTGTAGACAGCAGCGTCCGCACCGGCTTCGACGCGTTGGCGGACAGCCTCGGTGTTCGGCCACAGATTGTGGCGGAAGTTGAAGATATGGCGATGATGCGGCTTCTCGCCCGCGAGGACATCGGGCTGGCTGTACTTCCGCCTATTGTCGTCAAGGATGAAATTGCGGCGGGCGTGCTTCTGGAAGGCGATCAATTGCCGGGCATCGTTGAGACGTTTCACGCTGTCACCATGTCGCGACGATTCCCAAATCCTTTGGTCCGGCTTCTCCTACAGCCCGCGCTCACCCCGGGAGACCTATAGTTTGCCAGACTAGCGCTGGATCGCTGCTGGAAACGGTCCGGCGAAATGAAAACGGTTGGACCGTATCCTCTGTGTGTTCAATACGGTGCCTAACCTCCGCGATCATTGCCATGTGACGGTACTTTTCCAGTGCCTCTGCGGGCACGCCCGATCACGAGATTCGGTTCCAGAGCTGGAATAGGTGTCGATAGATGCCGAAAGCGCAAAAAAAATTCACGCCGATTTCGTCAATGATTTCAACAGCGTGACCAGATGACGGACTATGGGCTGGCCTACAGCGCCGAAAATCGACAATGTTGTGAATGAAATCAGATGCTTAAGGCATACTTGGACGATGGAGTGGGAGTGAGGGGGCAAACAGCGGCAACTACATAGGGTCGGCGACGAACTGCGCCAAGGGCACACATTATCCTGTGCCTCAATTCCTGCGGTCATTCAGCTAAAGCCAACTGCTCCCTAAAAGGTTGAGGGACAGACTTGGCCGGTTCAGCTTTCGCGGCCCTCAGATATGTGGTCAAGGAAACCTTCAGCTTATCGCCCCACGCTGGATCATGAATGTCGTAGATCGCGACTCTCAGATGTCGAAGATCAAACGGGACATCCTCGAGTTGGCCCGTCGTGAATACGACCGGCTTGTTGGCGGCATGCGCCAATCCAAGCTCATAGAAGACATTAGCGTTCTTCCCGGTCAGGTCAGCGAGAAGTACTTTGGCCCTAGAAATTTGCTCCCAAATCTGTTCGATCACCGAACCGGTTGAAAACAATTCGTCTGCACGAACTGGCTCAAGGCCCGCCTCCCTTATCGCCGGTACATATATTTCACGATAGTAAGTATCCATCCACTGTCCAAAAGGCATCATAACAAAACACGTATCCAAGAACTGGCGTCCTGAATTACCATCTTCGTGACTAGGAATGTCGGGCTCTCGCGGCCGAAGTTCGCTCTCGACGACTGGGCCAGGGCTCGTCCTATCCGGCTGAAATGCATGCAAGTAGTTAAGATTGCTCGTAAATATATCTATGAAATTTTTAACTCTCTCCCGGGGAATAGAAAATTCCCTAAAAAGAGTATTTTCAAAAAATTCATCTTCTGGCAGCTTCTTTCCTCTGTAAAATTCCTCGACTTTCCTAAAATCGTCTACACTCCGAAAGGCCTTTTGAAGTGCCTTTGGCCTAGCTGACGGAGAACTTGGCGCAACCACATCTTGACCGATTTCAGTCAATGAAACAGGAGAAATTTTCCCCGATCCGGTAACCAGTTGGTACTGATTTGCCGATCTAAGTAAATCGAGAAACCGCCAGTCCGATGTTGAATTGTATCCGACTGCTTTTGAAAGCATATCAGGTTTCATCGGATTCCCGGCATTTTGCTCTTCGAGAGCGCGCGCTATTTTAATCGAGTCTTCAAGAGTGTTTTTCGGGAATGTCCATGGTGGGGGTGCCTTCTTTCCCGCTTTTTTTGAAGATGAACTCTTCTCTCCTGAAGTCAGATTCGTTGACGAAGATGCGCTTTTTTGCAGCCTGGGCTTTCGCTGCTTGCCTGCCGGCTCCGATGAAGTCTTAAGCCCCTTAACATTTTCCACATTGGGTACAATTGGAGTTCCTGCATCATCCATGGCTTAATCTCTCCAGAACAAAGAGTGAACTGAAGACGAAATTCTTGTGAGAGTCGAGTGGTGCCGGGAGATGGGAAGCATTATAGGAAGTGCGACATGGTGTTTGTGGGCGCATCTGCTTGAGTTCATCGGCGGAGCTCGTCGCTGTGTGTCTGCGACGGGCCAATCAACAGTATCGCTTCCTCGCGTTCCAGAGACATTGAAGTGTGAGCCCTCGTCGGTCAATGTCAGGCAACTGACAACGCCCCAGCGCAGTTGCACTTGGCGCGCCCAACTGCAGCGCCGTTCCCTTCAACAAGCTGATCGAAGGCTTCAGGGTGCACGACGATCTTGTGGCTCCCGCAACGCATGCGACGCTCTATCAACATGAGGAAGGCGGGCCTACGTCAGCACTCGATTTGAATCGGACGGACATCGATCACAACGAAGGGTAGATGATCAATGCCGACAGAAAGCATTGCCTCGCCAAAGCCGATTTCGTCGGTTGACGTAGCATGGACGAAATGGGACGACGTTCCTCGCTTCGGCTTGCGCTATCGGCACCTGACGCTCGCCGCGGTCGGCGAAAACTATAATGTCGGCGTGGCGATCGAGGAACTGCCGCCGGGCAAGCAGAGTTCGCCCGCGCACTACCACATCTTCGAGGAAGAGCATGTCTATATCCTCGAAGGCGCGCTCAGCGTGCGTATCGGCGCCCACACCCATCGGATGAAGGCGGGCGACTATGTCTGCTTTCCGGCCGGGCAGAAGGCCGGGCATTGCCTCATCAACGACAGCGACGCCGTTTGTCGCTACGTGATCGTGGGCGAGCGCAATCCGAATGAGGTGGTGGTCTATACGGATTCCCGGAAGGTGCTGGTGCGGGCGCTGGGGCGGCGTTCGATCTTCGATCTTGCGGCGATGCGCGGTTACTGGGATGGGGAGGACACAGGTCTTCCGGCCGGAGAAATCCCACCCTCCGACGCTGTGGACAGTACGCTGGAGGCAACGGCCGGATCGCCGCATCCGCCGATCTCTTCGCATGACGTGCCATGGGAGGAAATGCGCGAGGGCGCACGGTTCGGCGGACGCACGAAGCGTCTAACCAGCATGGCCGTTGGACCGAATTACCGCGTCGGCATCCGCATCGAAGCGCCGGCGCCCGGCATGCGCCTGGCGCCGATGCACTATCATATGGTGGAGGAGGAACACGCGCTGATCCTCGAAGGGCAAGTGACGCTGCTCCTCGGTGACGAGCGATATGACATGGAGGCGGGCGACTATGTCTGTTTCCCCGCCGGCCGGAAGGTCGCCCATTCCTTCATGAACGGCGGTGAGGGTCCCTGCAGCTATCTGATGATCGGCGAACGCAATCCGACCGATGTCTGCGTCTATCCGGATTCGAACAAGATGGCGGTCAGCGCCCTGCGCACCGAAGACGACGTATTCGATATGTCGGGGGTGAGGGGATACTGGGATGGCGAGCAGACGAACTGAGCCCCCTCGCCGATTTTGGTGGCGAGGGGGCTCCGATCTCTACTGCCGGGAGACGACGATCTCCAGATATTCGGCGGGGACGACCATCGTGCCGTCATCGGCGCGGTTCAACCGGTCGATGATCGCGAGGATATCATCCTGGAGCGCCGCCTGCGCCGCCGGGTCCAGCGCCGCGAAGGCCTTGAGCAATGGTCCGTAGTAGGACCTGAAGACCTCCAGCCAGTGCGCCGGCGAACGGTAACGGAAGACGAAATTTCGCCGGGCGGTGGCGACCGAGGCTGCCTGCGGCTCGAACATGCCCGCGATCCGCTCCCGCGTGCCCCATAACAACGGCGAGCGGATTCCGGCCGGCGGGGCGACATGTCGGCCAATGGCTTTGAAGACCTCCCCGATGAAGCCTTCCGGGGTCCAGTTGGCGAGGCCGATCTTCCCGCCGGGCCTGCAGACGCGAACCAGTTCCGCCGCGGCGCGGTCCTGGTCCGGCGTGAACATCACGCCGAAGGTCGAAACAACGGCGTCGAAGCTGGAATCCTGGAATGGCAGGGCCTCGGCGTCGGCGTTCCGGAACCGGATGTCGAGCCGCTCGGCCGACGCCCGCTCCCGTGCGCGGTCCAGCAGCGCCGGCACATAGTCGGTCGCCGTCACCTCGCACCAGCGGCGCGCGGCGGCGAGGGAGACGTTGCCGTTGCCGGCGGCGACGTCGAGCACCTTCTGGCCCGCGCGGATGTCCATGGCCTCGCACAACTCCTCCCCAACGATCTGCAGCGTCGTGCCGACGATTGCATAGTCGCCGGAAGACCATGCTCCTTTCTGGCGCGCCTTGATGGCGCCCAGGTCGGCCGGGGCGGGGGGCGGCGCCGAAGCGGCGGCGCGGTCGGGGCTCGCCGCGGCGATTGATGTCTCCATGTTCACTCTCCATGCCGGGCTGGTGGTCCTGCTATGCTGCCGGCCTTGCCCGTGCGAAGGCCGGCAGCCTCGGGTTTAACGGCCGCTCGTGGAGGCGATCGTGGGAATCGGCGTGGAAAAGCCTGTGGATTCCGAAGGATCGGAGCAGATCCGGGCGACCCCGTCGCTACATCTGCGGCTGCTGGGCCCGCTGGAGGTGCGTCGGGACGGCGCGGCGCTGACCCTGCCGTCGTCCCGCAAGGCGCGGGCGCTGCTGGCCTATCTGGCGCTGTCACCCCGCCCGACGGCCCGAAGCCAGCTCTGCGAACTTCTGTGGGACGTCCCGAACGATCCACGGGGGGAACTCCGCTGGTGCCTCAGCAAGATCAGGGGAATCGTCGACCAGCCGGGCCGCCGCCGCGTCGAGACGGATGGAGACGCCGTCCGGTTGGACCTCGCGGATTGCTTCGTCGACGCGGTCGAAATCGCCCGCGCGACGACCGAAGGAGTAGGGTCGCTGCCGACGGAGCGATTGCGGTCGCTCCTCCCGCTGTTCGGCGGGGATTTTCTGGAAGGACTGGAACTCGGGCGCAGTCCGGGCTTCGGCGGCTGGCTCGCCGCCCAAAGGCGGCGTTTTCGCGATTGCCATGCCGCTCTGCTGGAACGCCTGGTGGTGGCGGCGGGGCAGGGTGGCGATGTCACCGAGGATGAGGCGCTAACCTATCTCGGCGACTGGATCACGCTCGCGCCGTTCGATCCGCGGATCCACGGACTGCTCCTGGCCGCGCTGGCCCGGCGTGGTCGAATTCGGGAGGGCGAGGAGCATCTGGCGGCGGTCGCCCGGCTGTTCGAGGCCGAGGGGCTGGATTGGGCGCCCATCCGCGAGACATGGCGATCGGCCCGGCGGAAGGGAGCCGCATTGTCCGTTTCATCGACCATCGCGGCAGAAAGCGGGCAAGGAGACACCGCCGCCGCGTCCAGGCGGGCCTCGATCGCGGTGACCCCATTCATCGACGGCTCCATCGCGAGGGAGGGGGGACGCGGTATCGCCGACGCACTCGCCCATGACATCATCACGCGGCTGGCGAAGCTGCGCAGCCTGTTCGTCATCGCCCAGG
Source organism: Inquilinus sp. CAU 1745 (assembly GCF_039839375.1). Taxonomy (NCBI): domain Bacteria; kingdom Pseudomonadati; phylum Pseudomonadota; class Alphaproteobacteria; order Rhodospirillales; family Rhodospirillaceae; genus Inquilinus; species Inquilinus sp. CAU 1745. The sequence continues at coordinate 337,629 of NZ_JBDOQU010000001.1, read as the reverse complement.
GAACCATGTTCGCCCTGCATGAACGGCAAATCGGCGCAGAGGAGGCGGGACGGACGCTGAATGTCGACTATTTCGTCGGCGGATCGCTGCGGCAGGAGGGCGGCCGAATGACCGTGACGGTCGAACTGGCCGAGACGCGGAGCGGGCGGGTTGTCTGGGCGGAGATATTCAGCCGCCGGCTGGACGACGCCTTCCTGCTGCTGGAGGAAATCGGCAATAGGATCGTGGCCTCGGTCGCCAGCGAGATCGAGACGATCGAACGCAACCGCGCGATCCTTCTGCCGCCGAACGGCCTCGACGCCTGGGAAGCCCTTCATCGCGGGCTTTGGCACATGTACCGGTTCAGCAAGCAGGACAATGAGCGGGCGCGCCATTTCTTCGAGGCGGCGCTGAGGCTCGATCCCGCCTTCTCCCGCGCCCATGCCGGCTTGTCCTTCACCCATTTCCAGAACGCGTTCCAGGGTTGGGCGCGGCGTGGCCCCGAGATCGACCGCGCGTTCGAGTCCGCCGGGCGGAGCCTGATGGCCGACGATCGCGACCCGGCGGCGCATTGGGCGATGGGACGGGCGCTCTGGCTGCGCGGCCACCACGACCAGTCCGTCGTGGAGCTTGAGCAGGCGATCGACCTCAGCCCGAACTTCGCACTTGGCCACTATACGCTGGCCTTCGTCCATTCGCAGGCCGGTGACGCCGAAACCGCCATTTCTTCGTCCGACCATTCGCGGAGCCTCAGTCCGTTCGACCCGATGCTGTTTGGCATGCTCGGCTCCCGCGCCATGGCCCTGGTGCGCCTCGGCAGGATGGAGGAGGCCGCCGATTGGGGCGTGAAGGCCGCCAGCCGGCCGAACGCCCATGTCCAGATCCAGGCGATTGCCGCGCTCTCGCTGGCGCTGGCTGGCCGGCTGGACGAGGCGCGGGCCTGTCTTGCTGCGATCCGCGGCGCCCATCCCGCCTATCGGCTGAGCGACTTCCTCACCGCCATGCAGTTCGCGCCGGACGGTGAGGCGCTGTTCCGGGAAGGCGCGCGGCGCATTGGGCTGGAATGACGCGCCGGGCGTCTTCTCGCGGGAGCTGGAACCCTACACCGACCGGCCATCGAAATCGATCGTCGGAACCGATGCGATATCGACGTTCTCCAGGCAGCGGATGTTGACATAGGCAGACGGCTTGCCCTTCGGGTCGGCGTCCTCCGCATAGGGGTGCATGCCGCAGGTCTGGCAGAAGCGGTGCCGGATCGCATGCCTGTTGAAGGTATAGTCGCCGATGCCGTCTTCCGGCCCCAGCAGCCGCAGTTTCTCTCGCGGCACCGCCCAGAGGAGCGCGCCCTTGCGGGAGCAGATGGAGCAGTTGCAGGCGACGACGGCCTCGATCTCGCCTTCGACCTCGAAAGCGACATGGCCGCAATGGCAGCTTCCCTTGTAGAGCATCTCATCCTCCTACTGGCCCGATGTCAGGTCCGCCCGCGTCCGCCGGGCTGTGCCTGTATTTCCGGGAAGTCGGCGGCGACCTCCTGTACGTCGGCAGGGAAGTCAGAGAGCTCCTGCACTTGCCGGATCTCGATGATCTCATTGTCCGACGCCGGGCAACGGGATGCCCAGGCGATGGCTTCCTCCCGCGATGCGACCTCGATCATCCAATAGCCGCCCAGCACTTCCTTCGCCTCGGCGAAGGGGCCGTCGGTGACGATCGGCTTGCCCTTGGAGAACGAGATTCGGGCTCCCATCGAGGGCGGATGAAGCCCGTCGAGCCCGCGCAAAATGCCGGCTTCCTGGAGGGCCCGGTTGTATTTCATCATGGCGTCGACGCCCTCGGCGTCCGGCATGGTTCCCGGTTCGGCGGTTTCGTAGCCCTTGGGGATCATCAGCATCATGAAGCGCATGGGATCGTGACCTCCGGTCGATCTGGATTGACGTTGTGCCCACAGGACGAACGACCGCGACCCGTCCCGACATGCCGACCGAAAATTCGCACCGGCCCGCGCATCTTTGTCAAGAATCCGCCGGGTCCTGCTCAAGCAGGCGCGTGGCGGCCTGCGTGCGGTTGCGGACTTCCAGCTTCCGGAACAGCGAGGTGATGTAGACCTTGACCGACGACACCTGGAGACCGAGTTCCCCGGCGATCTGCTTGTTTGTATGGCCGACGACGATCAGGTCGGCGATCTGCCGTTCCCGGCGGGAGAGGGGAACGTCGGAAGGGTCCGGGGGCCGGCTTTCCTTCCGGCGCAGCCGAAAGCGGGCGTCGGCGAGGGCCAGTTCCATGAGCCGCATCTCCGTGACGTCCCGTCCGATGGAATGGAAATGGTCGATCGATCCGTCCGCCGCGAAATGCGCGTATTCCCGCCACCAGGTCCATCTGACGGAGCCGCCGGCCTTGACCGTCCGGAGTTCGAAGGTGTTGATCGGCTTCTCCGGCGTGAAGGTTCGCAGATAAGCCATCACCTGCGTGCGCCTGGCCGGCGGCGCCATGGTAATAAACCGCATGCCCACCATCTCTTCCGGCCGCTTGCCGTAATAGGCGGCATAGGCCTGGTTGACATAGGTGAGGGTGGTGTCGGGCCTGAACCGGCAGATCATCTCTCCCTGCTGGTCCAGGATCTGCCACAAATCGTGAATAACGCCGGTGAGCCGGGCGATCTCCTTTTCGGCGTCGGTGTCGCCATCGACATTCGCGGGATGAAGGTTTCCGGTCTCTCTATCTCTGGCCATGGCCGTTCGTTACATCAGCAGGGTCGACAGCAAATGGAACGCCACAAAACTGAAATAGGATCTTCGATACGCCCCGCCGGCGATCGCGGATGACCCCGGCGTGAAACCATGATACGTCCCGATTATGAATGACACATATGAATCCGCCGGCGACGATGCGCTGGTCGCCTGCCTCCTCCGCATGGCGGCCGAAAAGCCGGTTTCCGCGCAGGAGGTGGCGATCGCCTTCGCCCGCGATCGGGTAAAACCGAAGGACCCGCCGGACGCCTGGCGCCGGTGGCTCAACCCCGTGAAGCAGCAGGCGCTCCATCTGGCGCGGCAGGGGCGGCTGGAAGTGGTGCGCAAGGGTGAGGCGATCGACCCGGCCGACGCAAAGGGGCTCGTGCGCTTCCGCGTTCCTTAGAGGCTAGGCCCTTTCCGGCTTCTCTCGACGCCTGTTCCGACCTCGTGTATATTGTATATCAGGCACGGCGTCATAAGCCGGCAGCTGGGGAGGAAAGCGATGAAAGTAGCTGACATCCTTACCAAGAAAGGGACCAGGATCCTTACCGTTCGCCTCGGTGAGACGGTCGAGGTCGCGGCGCAGCTTCTCCGCAGGGAGAATGTCGGCGCGCTGGTGGTGAAGGACGTGTGCCGCACCGAGGGCAACGTCGTGCTGGGGATGTTCTCCGAACGGGACATCGTGCGCGCGCTGGTCGATCTTGGACCGGCGGCGCTCCGGACACCGGTTTCCGCCCTGATGAGCAGGAACGTCATCACCTGCGCGCCCGGCGATCCGGTCGAACATGTGCTGGAACTGGTGGAGACCCATCATATCCGGCATCTCCCGGTCCTGGAGAACGATACGCTTATAGGCGTGATCAGCGTCCGGGATTTGGTGACTTCCCGCCTGGACGAGATCGGGCGGACTGGAGAGGACGGCGTCCGGAACCGACAAACAGCCTGATAGTTTGCCTCAGCCAGCCGCCAGTTCCCGCACGTGAAGGGCGCAGGCGCGGCCCAGCGCGTCGAGGTCATAGCCGCCTTCCAGGACAGACACTATCCTGGAGGAGCAGTGCTTGCGCGCCAGCGCGACCAGCTCGCGTGTGACCCACGCGAAATCCTCATCGACCAGTTCGATCTGCGCCAGCGGATCCTCCGCATGGGCGTCGAAGCCGGCGGAGATCATCAGCAGGTCGGGACCGAACGCCTCGATCGCCGGGAAGATGAAGGACTCCATGGCGAGGCGGAATTCCTTCGTGCCTGAGAAGGCGGGAAGGGGGATGTTGACGATGTTGTCATGCTCGCCCCGTTCATCGGCAGCCCCGGTGCCCGGATAGAACGGCCATTGATGGGTGGAGGCGAACAGCATCCCCGGCCGGTCCCAGAACATGGCCTGCGTGCCGTTGCCGTGATGGACGTCGAAATCGACTACGGCAACTCGTTCCACCCCGTGAACGGCGCGTGCATGCGCCGCGCCGACCGCGATGTTGTTGAAGAGGCAGAAGCCCATCGCCCGGTCGGGCTCGGCATGATGGCCGCAAGGCCGGACGGCGCAGAAGGCGTTGTCGGTCTCGCCTGTCATCACCGCGTCGACCGCCGCGCAGACGGAGCCCGCGGCGCGCAGGATCGCGCTCCTGGATGTCGGCGACAGCACCGTGTCGGGATCGAGTCGCACCAGCCCCTGCGCGGGAATCGAGGCCAGGACATGCGCGACGTAATCCGGCTCGTGGACCCGCTCCAGTTGATCGACTGTGGCTTCCGGCGCTGAACGCCGCTCAAGGTCCGCCAGCCCGTCCTGCTGAAGCGCCGCCTGGACCGCCCTCAACCGGTCGGGGCGTTCGGGATGGCCGGGGCCGGTGTCATGATCCAGGCAGTCGGGATGGGTGAAGATCAGCGTCGTCATGCCCTTGCCCTTATGTGATGAGACGCCTGTCGACAGCGATGCTCGGCCTGAACCAATTTTCGATTGGGTTCAAAAAACCGGCCAGGTGATCCGATCTCATTGGGCAACGCAAGGCCTCTTGACTCCATATGCCGTCCCCTGTGACATTATCTCGCATACGAAAGACAGTATACACTATTTCCCGGGCACTTCCGGGACATGAACCGATGACCAAGAGGTACGAAGAAGAAAGAATCTACTGAGCGATCAACGCTCGAAACCGGGAGGAAAACAATGTCGCTAACCAGGAAGAGCTTACTTGGCCTGTCCGCACTCGGCGTCGCCGTGGCGGCTGGCGGTTTCGCGAAACCGGTCGAAGCACAGGATTGGCAACCTCGAGCACCGGTCGAACTCATCATTATGGCGGGTACTGGCGGCGGCGCCGACCAGATCGCGCGCCTTCTGCAAGGCCTTATTGAGCAGAAGGATCTCTCGCCGACACCTTTCATCCCGATCAATAAGCCGGGAGGGTCGGGCGCCGAGGCGTTACGCTACATGCAGGATAATGCCGGCGACCCGCACAAGGTGCTGGTGACGCTGAACAGCTTCTATACGACACCTATCATCCAGGAAGATCTCGGCGTCGACGTTCTCAGCTTCACGCCGATCGGCCGCATGGCGCTCGATACGTTCGTGCTCTGGGTCAACGCCGATTCCGAAATCCAGACCATTGAAGACTATGCCGCCGCCATCACCGAGTCCGGTCTGGACTGGAATATGGGTGGCACCGGGATGGGTCAGGAAGATTCGATCCTGACCGCGATGATCGAGGCCGAGTTCGGCACCGACATCACCTACATTCCGTTCGAGGGCGGTGGCGTGGTGGCCAGCAACCTGATCGGCGGCCATATCGACTCGTCGGTCAACAATCCCGCGGAACAGAACGAGTTCTGGCGGGCGGGGGAGTCGCGGCCGATCGTACAGTTCACCGAGGAGCGCATGGAGGCGTTCGCCGACGTGCCGACGGCCGCCGAAACCGGGCATGACATCAGCTACTTCATGCAGCGTTCGATCAACGGGCCGCCGGAGATGCCGGAAGAGGCGCAGCAATGGTACATCGCCCTCTTCGAAACCCTGTTTAATTCGGAGGAATGGCAGGAGTACTGCGCCAGTGAGGGTCTGTTCTGCGACGACTATGTCTCCGGAGCGGATCTCGGCCAGTTCCATGAGGATCAGTACGCCCGTCATGAGGCGCTGATCGAACAGGTCGGCGCCGCAGCCATCACCGGCCAATAGAACTGAGAAAGAGGCCGCCTCACGGGGCGGCCTCTCTGCTTTCAGAAGAACCGCACCAGAAGAAGAAGTCGTTCCGACCTCCCGCGAGCGGATCGGGGATTTGCGCGTGGCGGAGCGGAATCACAAAGGAGGGTCGTCCATGACCGTTCGTACTGCCGAACTGCTTATGGCGGTGTTTCTCGCTCTAGCGTCAGTCGCCCTTATGTACAAATCAACCGACGGCCTCGCGATCGGCTGGGTGAGGGGCACGGGCCCCGGTTCCGGCGCGTGGCCGTTCTGGCTTTCTCTCGTCATGCTGCTGTCCTGCATCGCGACGATCGTCCGCTGGTTCATGCGGGCGACGCCGCAATCGCGGTCGGAAGAGACGTTCATGGACAGCCATGCGGTCCGTCTCATCGGCATCACCGTGCTCGCCCTTGTCCTCCTGCTGTTCGGGACGGCGACGATCGGCCTCTACTTCTCCCTCATGCTGTTCCTTCTCTTCTATCTGAAGGCGCTGGGCGGGCATAGCTGGACGACGAGCATATCGCTGATGTTCGGCATTCCGATCTTCATCTTCCTGTTCTTCGAGTACTTGCTGGTCATTCCGCTGCCCAAGGGGATATCGGCGCCGCTCTTCTATCCGATCTACGCGATCATTTATTGAACGGGACGCGCCGGATGAGTCATCACAATCACCACGCGCCGCCCTCGCCAGAATCCGCGGTCGGGCGCGACATCCACATTTTCCAAGGCGAGACCGGAAGGCTCGGCCCGTATGGGCCGCTGGCTGAAACGATGCGAACAGGGAGTTGGTAACCGGGATGGAAACGATATTTCTTCCGCTTATGGCCGGATTTTCTGAAGCCCTGGTGCCGGTCAACTTCATGATGCTGGTGATCGGCTGCCTTGCCGGCCTGTTCATCGGCGCCATGCCGGGCCTTGGTTCGGTGAACGGGGTGGCTATTCTCCTGCCGGTCACCTTCCTTGTGCCGCCCAATGCCGCCATCATCTTCCTGGCGGCGATTTATTACGGCGCGATGTATGGCGGCGCCATCAGTTCCATCACCCTGGGTATTCCCGGCGCATCCACCGCCGTCGCGACGGTCTTCGACGGAAGACCGATGGCGATGCAGGGCAAGGCGGATCAGGCGCTGATGACTGCGGCCATAGCCTCCTTCATCGGCGGCACGATCTCGGTCGTGCTGTTCACCCTGTTCGCGCCGCCGCTCGCCCGGGTCGCGCTCAGCTTCGGGCCGCCGGAGAATTTCGCGCTGATGATACTCGCCTTCGCCACCTTCATCGGGCTTGGCGGCGACGATATCCCGAAGACCATCTTCTCGATCGTCATCGGCCTGGTGCTGGCCACGATCGGGCTGGACATCGTTTCGGGGAACCCCCGGCTGATCTTCTTCGATATTTCGGGCTTCTATCACGGGGTCAACTTCCTGGTGCTGGCCATCGGCATCTACGGCATCGGCGAGATGTTGTGGACGCTGGAAGAGACCAAGGGGAAGGTGCAGGTCGAACGCGTGAACGTGACCTGGAGGATCATCGTCAGCAACCTTAAGCGGGTGCGGAGCTATTTCGGCACGTCCATCTTCGGCTCTTTCCTCGGTTTCTTCGTCGGCATCCTGCCCGCGGCCGGAGCGACGCCGGGCTCGCTGATGGCCTACGGCATGGCCAAGTCCTTCTCCAGCGAGCCGGAGACGTTCGGCAAGGGCAATATCAAGGGCATCGCGGCGCCGGAATCGGCCAACAACGCGGCCTCCACCGGCTCCATGCTTCCCATGATCACGCTGGGCATTCCCGGCTCGCCGACGACGGCGATCCTGCTGGGCGGCATGATCATATGGGGGCTGCGGCCGGGACCGCTGCTTTTCACCGAACATCCGGATTTCGTCTGGGGCCTGGTCGCCAGCCTCTATCTGGCGAACCTGTTCACGCTGATCTTCAACCTGACCCTAATCCCGCTTTTCGCGAAGGTGCTGACGCTGCCCTTCACCATCCTGGCGCCGGTGATCTTCACGCTGTGCATCGTCGGCGGGTACGCGCCCACCCAGACGCTGCACGATGTCTGGCTGATGCTCCTGTTCGGCGTCGTCGGCTACCTTCTGCGTAAGCTGGACTACCCTGTGGCGCCGGCGGTGCTCGCCATCGTTCTGGGGCCGCTGGCGGAACAGTCGCTGCGCCAGTCGCTGCTGGGTTCGCGCGGGGATGCGATGGTCTTCGTCGAACGGCCGATCTCCGCCTGCTTCCTGGCGCTGGCGGTGGTGCTGTTCGTCTACCCGCTGGCCGCCGGCTGGCGGCGCAAGCGCCGGCGCATGATGGCTGGTCAGCCGATCCCTGATGAATCGCAGGGTTGAGATGGATCCACGAGAGGGAGGGGGCGGCGGTGAGCCGCCTCCTTTCGCCTCCGTCGGTGGGAGTTTCAGCTACTCCAGGAAGTCCCCGTGCCTTTCGACATGCGCCGCGAGGCCCAGCGTATGTTCCCGGACCAGCCGCTCGGCCAGGTCGCCGTCGCGTTTCTCAAGGGCTTCGATGATGCGGAAATGGTCGGTGATCGATCGATCGGCGCGGTCTTCCTGGCCGATCGTTATCTTGCGGATCGCCCGGACATGAATGAACAGGTTCTCCGTAATGTCGGTGATGAGCTGACACCGTCCCAGGCGTATGATCGTTTGATGGAAGGCGATGTTGGCGTCGGAATATTCATTCAGATGCTCGGCCGGCCGGCCATCGTCGAATTCCCGGAAGAGGCGGCGCAGCGAAGCGATTTCCTTGTCCGTCGCGCGTTGCGTGGCCAGCAGCGCCGCCATGCCCTCCAGCGCGCCCCAGACGGTGATCGATTCGAGGATCTCCTTCTTCGTCTTCTTGACGACGAACACTCCCTGGCGCGGCTGGGAGCGGACGAGTCCCTCCTGCTCCAGGAGATTGAGTGCTTCCCGGATGGGTGTCCGGCTGACCCCCAGCGCGGCGCACAACTCCCGCTCGTCCAGCCGGATGTCGCCCGGATGGTCATAGATGTCCATTTCGGTCACCGCTTTCCTGAGGGCGGCGTAGGCCTGGGCCTTGAAGGTTGCACCGGTGTCTAACGGGCGAACCTTGAGCTTGAGATCATCCATCGTGTTGTCCGGTCCTGAACATGGCGGTGGAACACAGCTTTCGTGGGGCTTCCATTGGATTCCGCATACCGCGAACAGACTACGGCATATCGTACAGGTAATGCCAGCGTCGGCCCGGCCACTCGTCGCCGGCGACATGGCGTTGCCCGTCGGCCACTCCTTTTCAGGCCTCAGGCGTTCGGGATTCTCCGCATTCGCGGTTGCTAACCATATCTTGTATACAGTATTATATCTGCGGAATAGAAGCGGTGTCGAAATCGGCGCGGACATTCGATTCTTCCATGCCCTCGAAGGCACCGCGCCGCACCGACAATGTCCTTGAGACGGGTAGATCAGGAGACGCTTGATGACTGCAATCGCCACCGCCGCCGTCGCGGAAACTACGACGGCGGACGACACGCTGAAGCGCAAGAGCCGGGAAGGCAACGTCGTCTCCGGCGGCCATCTCGTCGCCAAGGCGCTGAAGAGCGAGGGGGTGGATACGATCTTCACCCTCTGCGGCGGCCATATCATCGACATCTATGATGGCTGCGTGGATGAAGGCATCCGCATCGTCGACGTGCGGCATGAGCAGGTGGCGGCCCATGCCGCCGACGGCTATGCCCGCCAGACCGGCAAGCTGGGCTGCGTGGTGACGACCGCCGGCCCCGGCTGCACCAACGCCGTGACCGGCGTCGCGACCGCCTTCCGGTCGGAAAGCCCGATCCTGCATATCGGCGGCCAGGGCGCGCTGACCCAGCACAAGATGGGATCTCTCCAGGATCTGCCGCATGTCGACATGATGCGGCCGATCACCAAATTCGCCGAAAGCGTGCGGTCGACCGAACGCGTCGCCGACATGATCTCCATGGCCGCGCGAGAATGCTTCGCCGGCGCCTATGGCCCGGCCTATCTGGAAATCCCGCGCGACGTTCTGGACCGGGAGATCGACCTGGACAAGGCCGTGATCCCGAAGCCGGGCGCCTACCGCGCCTCCACCCGCTCGATCGGCGATCCGCGCGATATCGAGAAGCTGGCCGACCTTCTGGTCAACGCGGAACGGCCGGCGATTCTGTTCGGGCAACAGGTCTGGGCGGCGCGGGGTCATGAGGAGGCGATCGCTCTGCTGCGCGGACTGGACATCCCGGGATATTTCAACGGGGCGAGCCGCGGCCTGCTGTCGCCGGGCGACCCGCATCATTTCGACCGCACCCGGTCGAAGGCGTTCGGTGGCGCCGACGTCATCCTCATCGTCGGCACGCCTTTCGATTTCCGCATGGGCTACGGCAAGCGGATCAGCAATGACCTGACGCTCGTCCAGATCGACATGGACTACAAGACCGTCGGCAAGAACCGCGACATCTCTCTGGGGCTGGTCGGCGATCCCGGCGCGATCCTGGGCGCGGTGCTGGAGGCGGCGAGCGCCAGGATCGACAAGGGCAAGCGTCAGGCCCGCCAGCAATGGATGGCGCAGCTTCAGGAGGCGGAGAAGGCGGCGACCGAAAAGCTGATGCCGCTGTTCCTGTCCGACCAGTCGCCTATCCACCCCTACCGGGTGGCGTGGGAGATCAACGAGTTCCTGACCGACGACACGATCTATATCGGCGACGGCGGCGACGTGGTCACCATTTCCGCCCAGGCGGTGCGGCCGCGCGGGCCGGGCAACTGGATGGATCCCGGCGCGCTGGGCAGCCTCGGCGTCGGCACCGGCTTCGCCATGGCGGCCAAGCTGGCCCGGCCGGACAAGGAGGTGCTCTGCTACTACGGCGACGGGTCGTTCGGCATGACCGGCTTCGACATGGAGACCGCCAACCGCTTCGGCGCGCCCTATCTCGCCGTGATTGGCAACAATTCCGCTATGAACCAGATCCGCTACGGCCAGATCTCCAAGTACGGCGAACAGCGGGGCAATGTCGGCAACCTTCTCGGCGACGTGCCGTTCGGCAAGTTCGCCGAGATGCTGGGCGGCCATGGCGAGGAGGTGAGGGACGCGGCCGAGATCGCGCCGGCTCTCCAGCGGGCGCGGGAGGCGATCGCCAAATCCGGCCGCTCGGCCGTCGTCAATATCTGGGTCGACCCACGGGAGTACGCGCCGGGCACAAAGGCGCAGACGATGTATAAGTAGCGCCCCGAACGGCGCGACAAAACGACAATGAGAAAGGCCCCAGGGAGGGAAATATGGGCAAGGCTTTAGACGGCGTCCGCATCCTCGATTTCACCCATGTCCAGTCAGGACCGACCTGCACGCAGCTTCTGGCCTGGTTCGGGGCGGACGTGATCAAGGTCGAACGGCCGGGCCCCGGCGACATCACGCGCGGGCAGCTTCGCGATATCCCGGAGGTGGACAGCCTCTATTTCACGATGCTGAACCACAACAAGCGGTCGATCACGCTGGACACCAAGAACCCCAAGGGCAAGGAAGTCCTTGAGGCGCTGGTGAAGAGCTGCGACGTGCTGGTGGAGAATTTCGCGCCCGGGGTTCTGGACCGGATGGGCTTCGGCTGGGACCGGATCCAGCAACTGAACCCGAAGATGATCGTCGCTTCGGTGAAGGGGTTCGGGCCAGGCCCCTACGAAGATTGCAAGGTCTATGAGAACGTCGCTCAATGCGCCGGCGGGGCGGCTTCGACGACCGGTTTCGATGACGGGCCGCCGCTGGTGACAGGCGCGCAGATCGGCGACAGCGGCACCGGGCTGCATCTGGCGCTGGGCATCGTGGCGGCGCTCTATCAACGCAACGGGACCGGACGAGGCCAGAAGGTTCTGGCGGCGATGCAGGATGGCGTCCTGAACCTCTGCCGGGTCAAGCTGCGCGACCAGCAGCGCCTTTCCCACGGCGTCCTGAAGGAATATCCGCAATATCCTCATGGCGAATTCGGGGAGGCGGTGCCTCGCGCGGGCAACGCGTCGGGCGGCGGACAGCCGGGCTGGATCCTGAAGTGCAAGGGCTGGGAGACCGATCCCAACGCCTACATCTACTTCATCACCCAGGCGCCGGTCTGGGAGAAGATCTGCACGGTCATCGGCAAGGAGGACTGGATCGCCGATCCCGACTACGCCACGCCGGAGGCAAGGCTGCCGCACCTCAAGGACATCTTCGCCACCATCGAGGAATGGACCATGACGAAGACGAAGTTCGAGGCGATGGACATTCTCAATAAGTATGACGTCCCCTGCGGGCCGATCCTGTCGATGAAGGAACTGGCGGAGGAGCCGTCCCTGAGGAAGACCGGCACGATCGTGGAGGTCGATCATCCCAAGCGGGGCAAGTACCTGACGGTCGGCAATCCGATCAAGCTGTCCGACAGTCCGACGGAGGTCACCCGGTCGCCGCTTCTGGGCGAGCATACCGAGGAGATCCTGCGCGAGGTGCTGGGCTTCGACGATAGCCGGGTATCGGAGGTCAAGGAATCCGGAGCGCTAGGCGGCGTTCCGCGCATCGCCGCCGAATAGGCTCCGGCTGTCCTCAGGAAGTGACGGGGAAGGACGCCGGGGCCGGAAAGCAGGCTCGGGCACGGGAGACTCATATCCATAGGACCGGCCCGGATGAACGCGCCGGCCAAGGGAGGAACAGGAAATGTCCCAGGATAAGAACGCGGTCCGCAAGGTCCTCGACAAGGTCAAGGCCGACGGCCGCACCTCTCTGACCGCGCCGGAAGGAAAGCTGGTCTGCGACGCCTACGGCATCGCCGTGCCGAAGGAAGGCGTGGCCGGATCGGCCGACGAGACGGCGAAGCTGACTGACGGGATGGGCTATCCGGTGGTGCTCAAGATCGTCTCCCCCGACATCCTGCACAAGACCGAGGCTGGCGGCGTCCTGGTTGGCGTCAAATCGGCCGAAGAGGCGCGCCAGGGATACGAGACGATCGTCGCCAACGCGAAGAAGTACAAGGCAGACGCACGGATCGACGGCATCCAGGTCCAGCAGATGCTGAAGGACGGGCAGGAGGTCATCATTGGCGCCGTTACCGACGACAGCTTCGGCAAGCTGGTGGCGTTCGGCCTGGGCGGCGTGCTGGTCGAGGTGCTGAAGGACATCACCTTCCGGCTGGCGCCGGCGAGCAGGGACGACGCGCTGTCGATGCTGGATGGCATCCAGGCGGCGGAGATGCTGAAGGGCGTCCGTGGCGGAGAGGCTGTCGACCGCGAGGCGCTGGCGGGCATGATCGCGCGGGTGTCGCAGCTGGTCAGCGATTTTCCCGAAATCGACGAGATGGATCTGAACCCGGTATTCGCGACGGCCAGCGGCGCGGTCGCGGCCGACGTGCGGATCGTCGTCGACTTTGCTGTCAAGACTCCCCGTCATCGGCCGTCGCAAGAGGACATCGTCCGCCAGATGAACCGGATCATGAAGCCGGACTCAGTGGCGGTGATCGGCGCGTCGGCGGAAGACGGGAAGATCGGCAACTCCGTGATGAAGAACCTCATCAACGGGGGCTATGAGGGAAATATCTATCCGGTCCATCCCAAAGCCGAGGAGATCATGGGCCGCAAGGCCTATAAGTCGGTGAAGGACATTCCCGGCGAAGTCGACGTGGCGGTGTTCGCGATCCCCGCCAAATTCGTCGCCCAGGCGCTGATCGAATGCGGGGAGAAGAAAATTCCCGGCGCGGTGCTGATCCCGTCCGGCTTCGCGGAGACCGGGAACGAGGAAGGTCAGCGGGAAATCCAGGAGATTGGCCTGAAATACGGCATCCGCCTGATGGGGCCGAATATCTATGGCTTCTACTACACCCCCAAGAATCTGTGCGCGACCTTCTGCACCGCCTATGACGTGAAGGGCAAGGCGGCGTTGTCGTCGCAGTCGGGCGGCATCGGCATGGCGATCATCGGCTTCAGCCGGTCGGCCAAGATGGGCGTGTCGGCGATCGTCGGTCTGGGCAACAAGTCGGACCTGGACGAGGACGATCTGCTGACCTTCTTCGAACAGGATGACAACACGGAGATCATCGCCCAGCATTGCGAGGACCTGAAGGACGGCCGGTCCTTCGCGGAGGTCGCCAAAAGGGTGACAAAGAAGAAGCCGGTCGTCGTCCTGAAGGCGGGACGGACATCCGCCGGCGCGAAGGCCGCCAGTTCCCATACCGGGGCGCTGGCCGGCAACGACAAGATCTACGAGGACGTGTTCAACCAGTGCGGCGTCATCCGCGCCCGGTCGCTGCGCGATATGCTTGAGTTCGCGCGCGGCGTGCCGAAGCTGCCGACGCCCAAGGGCGAGAACGTCATCATCATCACCGGGGCCGGCGGGTCGGGCGTGCTGCTGTCGGACGCCTGCGTCGACAACAATCTGAAACTGATGGCGATGCCGGACGATCTCGACGCGGCCTTCCGGAAGTTCATCCCGCCCTTCGGCGCGGCGGGGAACCCTGTCGACATCACCGGCGGCGAACCGCCGTCGACGTACCAGAACACGGTGCGTCTGGGCTTACAGGACGAGCGCATCCATTCGCTGATCCTGGGCTACTGGCACACGATCATCACCCCGCCCATGGTGTTCGCCAAGCTGATGGTGGAGGTAGTCGACGAGATGAAGGCCCAGGGCATCCACAAGCCGGTCGTTGCGTCGCTGGCCGGGGACGTGCAGGTGGAGGAAGCGTCGGAGTATCTCTACGATCACGGCATACCGGCCTATGCCTATTCCACCGAAATCCCCGTGGCGGTGCTGGGGGCGAAATACAGGTGGGCGCGGGGAGCCGGGTTGCTGTAGCCGTCCGTGGGGAAACATTAGGCGGCGCAACAGGGATGGACCTGGGGGGCGTGCGTCGCCCAGTATCTGAATCAGAGAACCCGCGGAAGAAGGGGCCGGGAGAGACATGTCGGTGATGACGGCGCCAGAGAAGCCGAAAAGAAGCATCCATCCAGGGGCGGGACGCCGGAAGACCGGCATTCACCCGAAGGGGAGGCAGGTCGATCCCGGCGCGCTGGAGGAAGTGCAGGCGCTGCTGGGCGATCGACCGCGCCGGCCGGACCTGCTGATCGAACATCTGCACCTGATCCAGGACAAGTATCGCTGCCTGCACGCCAGGCATCTGGCCGCGCTGGCGATGGAGATGAAGCTGGCGCTGGTCGAGGTCTACGAGGTCGCCTCCTTCTACGCCCATTTCGATATTGTGAAAGAGGGGGAGGAACCGCCTCCGCCGCTGACCGTAAGAGTCTGCGACAGCCTGACCTGCGAATTGATGGGCGGGCGGGAACTGCTGGAAAGCCTGGAAGGGACGCTGGGGCCGAACGTCCGTGTCGTCCGCGCGCCCTGCATGGGCGGTTGCCATAATGCGCCGGTCACGGCGGTAGGCCATGCACTGCATGAGCGCGCGACGGTGAGCAGCGTGGCCGAAGCGGTGAGCGATGGCTTCCATCCCGACCTCCCTCCCTATGTCGATCTCACCGCCTATCGCTCCGGCGGCGGCTATGCGCTTCTGGAGGATTGTCTTTCCAGCCGCCGCGGGGTCGACGACATCATCGCCGCGCTGGAGGGATCGAACCTGCGCGGGCTGGGTGGGGCGGGTTTCCCGACGGGACGCAAATGGCGCTTCGTCCGGCAGGAGCCGGCGCCGCGCCTGATGGCGATCAACGGCGATGAAGGCGAACCCGGAACCTTCAAGGACCGGCACTATCTGGAAACCGATCCGCACCGCTTCCTGGAAGGAATGCTTATCGGCGCCTGGGCGGTGGAGGCGGCGGAGATCTATATCTACCTGCGCGACGAATATCCGCAATGCCGGGAGATCCTCAAGCGGGAGATCGCGGCGCTGGAGGCGGCCGGGCTGTCGCGCCATACGACGATCCATCTGAGGCGCGGGGCCGGGGCCTATATCTGCGGCGAGGAATCCGCGATGCTGGAGAGCATCGAGGGCCGGCGAGGCCTGCCCCGGCACAAGCCGCCTTTCCCCAGCCAGGTCGGGCTGTTCGGCCGGCCGACGCTGATCCACAATATCGAGACGCTGTTCTGGGTGCGCGACATCGTGGAGAAGGGGGCGGACTGGTTCTCCTCTCACGGGCGGAACGACCGGAAGGGACTTCGCACCTTCTCCGTCTCCGGCCGGGTTCGCGATCCGGGCGTGAAGCTGGCGCCCGCCGGCATCACGGTCAGGGAACTGATCGACGAATATTGCGGCGGCATGGCAGAAGGACATTGCTTCAAGGGCTATTTGCCCGGTGGCGCGTCCGGCGGCATCCTGCCGGCGTCGATGGACGACATCCCGCTGGATTTCGGAACGCTGGAGCCTCATGGCTGCTTCATTGGATCGGCGGCGATTGTCGTCCTGTCCGATCAGGACAACATGAAGAAAGTGGCGCTGAACCTTCTGAAATTCTTCGAGGATGAAAGCTGCGGCCAGTGCACGCCTTGCCGCGTGGGAACGGAGAAGGCCGTCAAGCTGCTGGAGCGGGAGACCGTCGACCAGCCGCTCCTGGGCGAACTGGCGCGGGTGATGGGCGATGCCTCCATCTGCGGGCTGGGGCAGGCGGCGATGAACCCCGTGAAGATGGTGTTCAAGCACTTTCCTGAGGATCTGGCATGACCGAGACTATCCGCTTCGAACTGGACGGCGTGGAGGTCGAGAGCGCGCCCGGCGAGACGATCTGGCAGGTCGCGACGCGACGCGGGATCGAGATCCCGCACCTCTGCTACAGCCCGAAACCCGACTACCGGGCCGATGGCAATTGCCGCGCCTGCATGGTGGAGATTGAGGGTGAGCGCGTGCTGGCTGCGTCCTGCGTGCGCAAGCCGACGCCGGGGATGAAGGTGCAGACCGCGAGCGAGCGGGCCCGCTTCTCCCGGGAGAGGGTTTTCGAGCTTCTGGTCGGCGACCAGCCGGAGCGGAGCCGCGCGCATGATCCGGATTCCAGCTTCTGGCATTGGGCCGATCATGTCGAGGTGGCCGAAAGCCGCTTCCCCAGGCGCGCACAGCCGCAGCCGGACCGGAGCCACCGGGCGATGGCGGTGCAACTCGACGCCTGTATCCAGTGCAATCTCTGCGTCCGGGCTTGCCGGGAAGTGCAGGTCAATGACGTGATCGGCATGGCCCTGCGCGGCCATGAGGAGAAGATTGTCTTCGACTTCGACGATCCGATGGGCAGCAGCACCTGCGTCGCCTGCGGCGAATGTGTCCAGGCCTGTCCGACCGGCGCGCTGATGCCGGCCTCTGTGCTGGACGAGGAAGGCGTGATGGCGCTGGAGCCGGACCGGCAGGTCGAAAGCGTCTGTCCTTATTGCGGCGTGGGATGCCAGCTCACCTTCAACATCAAGGATGACAAGCTGATCTCCGTCGACGGCCGCGACGGGCCGTCGAACCGGAACCGGCTGTGCGTGAAGGGCCGCTTCGGCTTCGACTATATCCACCACCCCCACCGCCTGACCGAACCTCTGATCCGTAAGGAGGGCGTGCCGAAGACGGCGGAGATCGAGATTGATCCGGACAACCCCTACACGCATTTCCGCAAGGCAAGCTGGGAAGAGGCGATGGCCGCCGCCGCCGGCGGGCTGAAGCGCATTCGCGACGGGCATGGCGGCGGCGCGCTGGCCGGCTTCGGATCGGCCAAGGGATCGAACGAGGAAGCCTACCTTTTCCAGAAGCTGGTGCGCACGGGGTTCGGCACCAACAATGTCGATCACTGCACCAGGCTCTGCCATGCCTCCTCCGTCGCGGCGCTGATGGAGGGCATCGGCTCAGGCGCGGTGACGGCGCCCTTCATGGCGGTGGAGGACAGCGACGTCATCATCGTTATCGGCGCCAATCCGACGGAGAACCATCCCGTCGCCGCGACCTTCTTCAAGAACGCCGTGGAGCGTGGGGCGAAGCTGATCGTCATGGACCCGCGCGGGCAGGCGCTGAAGCGTCACGCGACTCACATGCTGCAGTTCAAGCCGGGCCGCGACGTGTCGATGCTGAACGCGATGTTGAACGTCATCGTGACGGAGGAGCTTTACGACCTTCAATACGTGCAGGCGCAAACCGAGGATTTCGAGAAGCTGCGCGAGCACGTGAAGGCGTTCCCGCCTGAGGAGATGGAGAAGATCTGCGGCATTCCGGCGGAGACGCTGCGGGAGGTCGCCCGCCTTTACGCCCGGTCGGAAGCCTCGATCATCTTCTGGGGCATGGGCGTCAGCCAGCACATCCACGGCACCGACAACGCCCGCTGCCTGATCGCGCTGGCGCTGGTGACGGGGCAGGTGGGACGGCCGGGAACGGGCCTGCATCCCCTGCGCGGCCAGAACAACGTCCAGGGCGCCAGCGATGCCGGCCTGATCCCGATGTTCTTCCCGGACTACAAGTCCGTCGAGGATCCGGAGGTGCGCGGGTTCTATGAGAAGCTCTGGCAGGCGGAGCTGGACCCCAAGCGCGGCCTGACGGTGGTGGAGATCATGGACGCCGTCCATGACGACCAGATCAGGGGCATGTACATCATGGGCGAGAACCCCGCGATGTCCGATCCCGACGTCAGCCATGCGCGTGCGGCTCTGGCGAAGCTGGAGCACCTGGTGGTCCAGGACATCTTCCTGACGGAGACCGCGACCTTCGCCGATGTGGTGTTGCCGGCCTCCGCATGGCCGGAGAAGAACGGCACGGTCACCAACACGAACCGGCAGGTCCAGATGGGCCGGCGCGCCCTTCCTGCGCCGGGGCAGGCGCGGGAAGACTGGTTCATCATCAACGATCTGGCGCAGCGGATGGGGCTCAATTGGGACTATAAGCATCCGAGGGACGTGTTCGCGGAAATGCGTGAGGCGATGCCGTCGCTGAACAACATCACGTGGGATCGTGTAGCCCGCGAAGGGTCAGTCACCTATCCGTGCGAAGCGGAAGACGCTCCCGGCAAGGACATCGTGTTCGGCGACGGATTTCCCACCGCCAGCGGCCGCGCGCGGCTGGTGCCGGCGGCCATCATACCGCCGGCCGAGGAACCCGATGCCGACTATCCGATGGTGCTTAGCACCGGACGGCAGTTGGAGCACTGGCACACCGGCGCCATGACCCGCCGGGCCAGCGTGCTGGATCATCTGGAGCCGGAGGCCGTGGTCTACGTATCGCCCGCCGATCTGCGCCGGATCAGGGCTGACGCGGGGGAGAAGGTCCAGATCTCCACGCGGCGCGGATCGATCGAGTTGAGGGCGCGGGCGGATTCGGCGATGGCGCCGGGAATGATCTTCATACCGTTCTGCTATGCGGAGGCGGCGGCCAATATCCTGACCAACCCGCAGCTCGATCCGTTCGGCAAGATTCCGGAGTTCAAATACTGCGCTGCGCGGATGGAGCCAGCACCTTCAGAACCCGTTAACCCCTGACCGCTAGCCTGTCCGCTCCAGGATGGACGCGAGACGGGGAAGACAAGATGGCGGGGAAGGCTTTCGGCTTGATGTCCGAGGAGGATGTCGATCGTCAGGCCGAGGATGAGGTTCTGGCCGAGGCCCGCGATGTCGTCGCCGCGCTGGATATCCGTCTCCAGCAGATGCGGACCGGCGACCTGGACGGTCGGGAAGCCGCCCGGCTGCTTCTTCTGGATGCTTCGAACCTGCGCCTGAAGGCTCGCGCGGTCAGCATGGCGGGGCTCGGTCCGCTGACGCACCGGCTGGAGGATTACCTGGCGGGACTTCCGGCGCTGGGCGCGGAGCATATCGACGATCTCCAGACCTTCTCCGACAGGATCGCCGCGGTGCTGGACGGGGAGGCGGTCGCCGAAAGCGAGGTCGCCGACGTCGTCCGCCATCTGCCGGCGAAGCGGACTTTCGAGATCGAGGATGTCACGATCTCCGAGGTCGAGGTCACGCTGGTGATGGGCCAGCGTTCCGCGGCCCGCGTCGTGGAGCGGGAACTGGCGGCCTGCGGCTATCGCGTCTCCACCGTCCTCGATCCGTTCGAGGCGCTGGCGCTGATCGTGGAGACGAAGCCCGATCTGGTCATCACCGCCATGGTGATGCCGAGGATGAGCGGCGTCGACCTCGCCTGCGCTCTATCCGCCATGCCGGCGACGAAGAAGATCCCGGTCGCGGTGCTGACCAGCCTGAGCGCCGACCATCCTGATCTCGCCGCCCTGCCGATGAATGCCGGTCTGATCCGGCGCGGCCCCAGCTTCGGCGACGATCTGGCTCACGTGCTCCAGCGGTTCACGATCACCTGAATTGATTTACAGCGCGTAGTCCGGCTCTTCCCCATCCAGGATGCGCTTCAGCGCCTGGAAATGGTGTCTGGCCTGTTCCGCCCCGGTTGCGGCGATCTGGGAGGCGGTGAGGGCGGCGAGCTTTTCCGGAACGCGCTTCAGCGGCCTGCCGGTCGAAAGCGCCAGCACCTGGTTCTCGGCCGCACGCTCCAGATAATAAAGGTCGTCGAAGGCCTCCCAGATGCTGGCGCCCAGCACCATCACACCGTGATTGGCCATGAACATCACCGACTTGTTGCCCAGCGCGCGGGCGATCCGGTCGCCTTCGCCCTCGTCCAGCGCCAGCCCGTTATAGTCGTCGTCATAGGCGATGCGGTCATGGAAGCGCAGGCCGTTCTGGTTGATCGGCTCCAGCCGCGGGTCGGCGAGTGAGGTCAGCGCCGTCGCGTAGGGCATGTGGGTGTGCAGGACGCAGCGGGCGTGCGGCAGCGCCAGGTGCAGCCTGGAATGGATGAAGAAGGCCGTCGCCTCCGGCGGGTCGCGCCCATCCTCCACGCTGCCGTCGGCGTTGACCAGCAGCAGGTCGGACGCCCTGATCTCCGACCAGTGCAGCCCGTAAGGATTGACCAGGAAACGATCGCCCGAAGGCGACACGGCGACGCTGAAATGATTGCAGATACCTTCATGCAATCCCATCCGCACAGCCCAGCGGAGGGCGGCGGTGAGATCGGTGCGCGCCTGACGAATATCCGGATCGTCCATCTGTTCTTCCCTGTTTATTGAGGCGGCGAGGATAGCGGCCGCACGCCGGTTTTCCCAGCCGCCACAGCAATTTCCCTTGGCCGCTGGGCCCTCCCGTGCGACGCGTTGAGCGGAGGGTTCGCCGCATGCCCATGGATTCCACGGCCGTTTTTGAGATCGACGCATCGCTTGTGCGCCGGCTGATCGCCAAGCAGTTCCCTCAATGGGCAGGCCTGCCGGTCCGGCCGGTGAGGTTCGGCGGGCATGACAACAGGACCTTCCATCTGGGCGACCGGATGACGGTTCGGCTGCCGAGCCACGCAGCCTATTCGGCGCAGGTAGAGAAGGAACATCGCTGGCTGCCGAAGCTGGCGCCGCTGCTGCCTCTTCCCATCCCAACGCCGCTGGCTATGGGCGAGCCGGCGGAAGGCTATCGCTGGAGATGGTCCGTCTATCGATGGCTGGAAGGCGAGACGGCGGAGCAGGGACGGATCGACGATCCGAAGCAATTCGCGCTGGCGCTGGCGGAATTCCTGATCGCGCTGATGAAGGTGGACGCCACTGGCGGGCCGCCGGCCGGCGCACACAATTTCCATCGAGGCGGACCGCTGACGGTCTATGACGGCGAAACGCGGCGGGCGCTGGCGGCGCTTAATGGGCGGATTGATACCGACGCAGCTAGAGCTGTATGGGAGTCCGCCCTGGACGCCTCGTGGCACGGCGAACCCGTCTGGTTCCATGGCGATGTCGCCGGCGGAAACCTGCTGGTCAAGGATGGGCGGCTGACAGCGATCATCGATTTCGGCACGTCCGGCGTCGGCGATCCCGCCTGCGACCTGACGGTCGCCTGGACATTGCTGGAAGGGAAAAGCCGAGACGTGTTCCGGACCGCCCTGCCGCATGACGACGCGACCTGGGCGCGCGGCCGTGGCTGGGCATTGTGGAAAGCGCTGATTACACTTGCCGGACATATCGACGCCAATCCAGCCGGCGCGGCGAAGGCCCGGAAAGTGATCGAGGAGGTGCTGGCCGATCACGAAAGGGCGGCGAGCCGCCATCCCTCCGCATAGGCAGCCAATGCCGGAAGAGGCGGCGGATCGACGGGCCGGAGTGGCGCTGACCATTGCGGTCCGTGGTCCCGGAACAGCAGCGATGCGGCGCCGATCGACGTTCCCTCGGTTTCCGAGGAAACCCGCACCGGCTGGCCCGGCCGGAGGGCGGCCATCAGCTCCGCGAACCAGGGGCGGTCGGCGAACCCGCCATCGATGACGATCATGTTGCGCGATCCTATGGCGTCCAGCGATTGGTCAGCCATCAGCGCCACGTAGAGCATGGCCAGTGCGATCCGCTCAACGTCGTTGGCGGGCGGCGGACCCACGACACGGCCGCGACCGCCCGCGCCGGGAACGGGACCACCGCTCTCGGTGAAGGCCGGCAAGGCCATCGCACCGTTCTCCATGATCCGGGAAAGCGCGGCCAGTATCTCCGGGCGCGAGGCCGATGCCGGTCCGGCCAGCAATTCATATTCCCGCCCGATCATGAAGCGGGCGCAGGCGACGGGGCGGCCCGCGAAGTCGATATTGACGTTGGTGTCCCGCGCCGGATCCAACTGCCGCAGCGGTTGGGCGGCGTTGAAGCTGATGAGCCAGGTGCCGGTCGACATCAGCGTGAAATCGTCAAAGCCGGCCGCGAGATAGCGGGCATAGTTCGCGTTGCTGTCATGAATGCCGCAGAGGACGGGCGTGACCGCTGGCAGGCCCGTGATATCCGCGATGGCCGACAGCAATGTGCCCGCGATATCTCCGGCCGGCCTGAGCGGGGGCACAAGCCGATCCCAGCCATGCCGCTTGGCGAGGGAGGAGAAATCAGACCGTTCCGGCGCCCAGAGATGGGTCTGCGCGCCCAGCGAGGTGATCTCCCCCGCCGCCACGCCTGTGAGCCGCCACGTCCAGTATTGCGGATAGGTCAGCAGGTGCCGGGCCCGGGCGAAGCGGCCCGGCCATACCTGCTGCTGCCAGTGAAGCTGGCGGGCGAGCGTCAGGCCGGCGGGATTCGTCGGCGCGAAGACCTCCTCGAAGGGCGGGGCGATCTCCGCATAGGACGCTTTCACCTTCGGTGGCGGATCGGCCTCGTAATCCAGAACCGGCAGCGCCAGCCCGTCCTCGTCGATCAGCGCGGCGGCCGATCCGTAGGTCGTGGGCACGATGGCCGCGATGGCGTGTCGTCTGGCTAGAATCGCCAGCGATTCCAGGAACCAGTCCCAGACCTCATCCACCGGGATGTGCGGATAGGGCGGACCGTCGACGACGCGATTGCGCCGCGACAGATGCTCGACCACCCGGCCGTCCTCCGAGACGAGGACGATCTTGAGGTTGGTCTTTCCGATATCCAGGACGGCGATCGTCTTGGGGCGACCTTCGATCATGCCCGCGATCATAGATCACGCGGCGGCCCTTGTTGAACGTCTTCCGTGCGGCGGCTACAGTCCTTGGCCACCGCCCCCATTCGATCGACGGTCATGCCCAAATCCAAACATCAGAAACTTCGCCGCGCCATCGTGGATGCGTGCCGGGAAATGAACGCGCTGGGCATCAACCAGGGCACCAGCGGCAATATCAGCGCGCGGGCCGATGACGGCTTCCTGATAACGCCGTCGGGCATTCCCTATGAGGAGATGGAGCCGGACCAGATCGTCCCCATGGACATGGAGGGCGGCTATCACGGGGATTATCTACCTTCCAGCGAATGGCGGATGCATTACGACATCTTCCGCAACCGTCCCGATGCGGGGGCCGTCGTCCATACCCATGCGGTCTTCGCCACCGCGATCTCCTGCCTGCGCCAGGGTATTCCGGCCTTTCACTACATGATCGGCGTCGCTGGCGGGACCGACATCAAATGCGCGGATTACGCGACCTTCGGCACACAGGCGCTGTCGGACAGAATGCTGAAGGCGCTGGAGGGCCGAACGGCCTGCCTGCTGGCGAACCACGGCATGATGTGCCTGGGGCGGGATTTGAAGAAGGCGATGTGGCTGGCCGTCGAGGTCGAAACGCTGGCCAGGCAATATTGGTATGCCTCTCAGATGGGCGACCCGGTCATCCTGGACGATGCCGAGATGACCGATATCCTGGCCCGCTTCAAGACCTACGGAAAGCAGGCGCACGAGTTGAAGCCGGGGGAGGCTCTGGCGGTGGAGCCGCCACCACGGCGGGACGCGCCAAAATGACTCCTGCCGCGATGCCGACGGGCCTGCGGCTGTTCCTCGACAGCGCCGATGTCGAGGCATGGCGGCGCTGGCTGCCGCTTGGCATCTTCTGCGGCGTCACGACCAATCCGACGCTGCTGCAAAGGGCGGAGGTGCCTTGCACGCCGGACGCGCTGAGGCGGCTGGCGGACCAGGCCTTCGCGCTGGATGCGCCGGAAGTCCAGATGCAGGTCTGGGGCGAGGACGCGGCGTCGATGGTCGCGGCCGGAACGCTGTTGGCTGCCTTCGATGAGAGGGTCGTCGTCAAGGTGCCGGTCACCCGGGAAGGGCTGATCTGCGCCCGCGAACTGGCGAACGAGGGCACGGGCGTCACGCTGACCGCCCTCTACGCCCCCCATCAGGCGCTGCTGGCCGCCGCCGCGGGCGCACGCTACGCCGCCCCCTATCTCGGCCGGATGAACGATGCCGGCCGGCAGGGCGAGGAGGATATCGCCCGGATGGAAGAGATGCTGGCGCGCACGGGCAGCGAAACGAGGCTGCTGGTGGCCAGCCTGCGATCGGTCGACGATCTGGTGCGGCTGGCCGTGCGCGGGATCGACACCTTCACCATCTCCGCCGCCGTCGCAGACGCGCTGCTGGTGGAGCCGTTGACGGACAAGGCGGTGGCGGATTTCGAAGCCCATGCCCGCGCCATGGGAGCAACAACCCCTCCATGATCGTATCCTGCGGCGAATCGCTGATCGACTGCGTGCCGATGAGCGGCCGCAACGGCGAATCGGGATTCAGGCCGTGCGTCGGCGGATCGCCCTACAACGTCGCCATCGCAACGGCGCGGCTGGGCGGACCGGCGGGTTTTCTCGGGCGGATATCTACGGATTTCTTCGGCGACATGCTGGTGAGCGCGCTGGAAGCCAACGGCGTGGACCGGCGCTTCGTCGTCCGGCGCGACCAGCCGTCGACGCTGGGTTTCGTGAGCCTGGAGGATGAGGAGCCGCAATACGCCTTCTATTCCAACGGCGCGGCCGACCGGATGCTGGAGGCGGAGGATATTCCGGCCGCTTTCCCGGCGGATGTCGAATGCCTGCAGTTCGGTTCGATCTCCCTGATGCAGGAGCCGGCGGCGACGACGCTGGAGAGCCTGATGCGGCGTGAGCATGGCCGGCGGACGATCGCTTTGGACCCCAACATAAGGCCGCGCCTGATCGCCGACAGGGAAGGCTACGCCCGCCGGCTGGAGGGTTGGGTGGCGTTGGCCGATCTGGTCAAGGTCAGCCGTGTGGATCTGGACTGGCTCTATCCCGGCGAGGCGGTGGAGGGAATCCTGGAGCGTTGGCTGGCTGCCGGCCCGCGCCTGATCGTGGTCACGATGGGCACGGACGGCGCCCTGGGCGCGACGGAGAGACTGATCGTGACCGTGTCGGGCGCGAGCATCCGGTTGGTCGACACCGTCGGCGCAGGCGACACCTTTCACGGGGCGCTGCTGGCCCGGCTGCATGAACTGGGCGACCTCGAGGCCGATCGGCTGGGCGCGATCGGCGAGGGCGACCTTCGCGATGTGCTCACCTTCGCCAACCGGGCGGCGGCGGTGACATGTTCCCGCCAAGGCAATGATCCACCCAGATTGCAGGAGCTGGCCGCGTCATGAGCGTCAGGATCACCGATCTTCGCATCCGGGATATCCGGTTCCCGACCTCCCGCCACCTGGACGGATCGGATGCGATGAATCCCGATCCCGATTATTCGGCCGCCTATGTCGTGCTGACGACCGACCGGGAGGGGCTGGAAGGGCACGGGCTGACCTTCACCATCGGACGCGGCAATGAGGTGGTGGTCGCCGCGGTGAAGGCGCTGGCGCCGCTGGTGGTCGGACGAGATCTGGACGAATTCACTACCGACATGGGCGGTTTCTGGCGTCACATCACCGGCGACAGCCAGCTTCGCTGGATCGGGCCGGAGAAAGGGGCGATCCATCTGGCGACGGCGGCGGTCGTCAATGCCGTCTGGGACCTCTGGGCGAAGGAACAGGGCAAGCCGGTCTGGCGGCTGGTGGCCGACATGTCGCCGGAGGAGTTCGTCCGACTGATCGACTTCCGTTACATCACCGACGCGCTGACCCGCGAGGAGGCGCTGGACATCATGGCCCTTTGGGCGCCGACGAAGGCCGACCGGATCGCGGAGATGGAGAGGGCGGGATATCCCGCCTACACCACATCGGCGGGCTGGCTGGGCTATCCGGACGACAAGGTGCGGCGGCTGTGCCGGGAGGCGCTGGCGGAAGGGTGGACCCACATCAAGATCAAGGTCGGCGGCGATCTGGACGATGATGTCAGGCGCTGCGCCATCGTGCGGGAGGAGATCGGGCCGGACCGCAAGCTTATGGTCGACGCCAACCAGAAATGGGACGTGCCGACGGCGATCGCCTGGATGCACCAGCTCGCCCCCTACGATCCCTGGTGGATCGAGGAACCCACAAGCCCGGACGACGTGCTGGGCCATGCCGCGATACGCCAGGCGGTCAGGCCGATAGGCGTGGCGACGGGCGAACACTGCCAGAACCGGGTGATGTTCAAGCAACTCCTCCGGGCCCAGGCGATCGATTTCTGCCAGATCGACAGTTGCCGGCTGGGCGGGATGAACGAGGTGCTGGCGGTGCTGCTGCTGGCGGCCAAGTTCGGCGTACCGGTATGCCCCCATGCCGGCGGCGTCGGCCTCTGCGAATATGTCCAGCACCTGTCGCTGATCGACTATATCTGCGTGTCCGGCGGTCTGGAGAAAAGGGTACTGGAATATGTCGATCATCTGCATGAGCATTTCGTCGACCCGGTCGTGATGAAGGGCGGGCGCTACATGCCGCCGACCGCGCCCGGCTATTCCATCACCATGAAGCCGGCAAGCCTGGACGCCCATGACTATCCGGGCGGAAGCGCGTGGATTTCCGAACGATGATAGAGGATTCCCGGAACATGCTCTCCCTGATCCTGAACATCCTCTGGCTGCTGTTCGGCGGCATTGTGATGGCGGCGGGCTGGCTGCTGGCTGCCGTCATCATGGCGATCACCATCATCGGCATTCCCTGGGCGCGGGCCTGCTTCACCATGTTCGTGTTCACGCTATGGCCGTTCGGACGAGAGGCCATCGACCGGGAAGTCCTGACGGGCCGGCCGGATCTGGGAACGGGGATGGCGGGCGCCATCGGCAATGTCATCTGGCTGGTCCTGGCGGGAATCTGGCTGGCGCTGGGCCATGTGCTGGCGGCGATCGCCAGCGCGATCACCATCATCGGCATCCCCTTCGCCATCCAGCACCTGAAGTTCGCCGGCCTGTCGCTCTGGCCGATCGGCAAGGCGGTGGTCGATCGGGAAGTGGCGGCTGAGGCAAGACGGCGGGCCGCGACGATGCAAGTTCGAACAGCGGGTTAGGATGGACTTCGATGCATCCGGATGAAGTCTCTGAGGAAGAGATCCCATACGGCATAACCTGAGGCCGCGCCGGCCATCAGGAGCCAGAACGGGTCCTGCTGCGTGATCTCGAAGACGAGCCAGCCCAGGCAGACGAGAAGGACGAGCACCCGCCGATAGAGCGGCCGGAACCAGGGATGGTAGGACGGTTCAACCGGAGTCGTCATCGGAAGGTACCGGCCGGACGGAAGCCGCGTTTATAGTATCGAGGATCAATCATCTTATAAACCGAGGCACCATGGGCGACAGGTTGAAGGGGAAGAAGGCGCTGGTCACGGCCGCGGGGCAGGGCATCGGCGCCGCGACGGCGCGGGCCTTTGCTGACGAGGGCGCCCGCGTGGTCGCGACGGACATCAACGAGGCGAAGCTGGCCGATCTCAACGCCGTGCCGGGTGTCGTGACTGGGGTGCTGGACGTGACAGATGCCGCCTCCATCGCGGCCATGGCCGAGCGCCATGGCGATATCGACATCCTGTTCAACTGCGCCGGTTTCGTCCATCACGGCACGATCCTGGATTGCGACGAGGCGGCATGGGATTTCTCCAACGACCTCAATGTCAAGTCGATGTACCGGATGATCCGGGCGTTCCTGCCGGGCATGATCGCGCGCGGCGGGGGCAGCATCGTCAACATGTCCTCCGTCGCCTCCAGCATCAAGGGCGCGCCCAACCGCTTCGTCTACGGCACGACCAAGGGCGCTGTGATCGCGCTGACCAAGGCCGTGGCGGCGGATTTCGTCGGCAAGGGCATCCGCTGCAACGCCATCTGCCCCGGCACCGTGGAGACGCCGTCGCTGCAAGGCCGGATCGCGGCCCAGGGCGACGTGGAGAAGGCGCGGGCCGCCTTCATAGCCCGCCAGCCGATGGGCAGGCTGGGCACGGCGGAGGAGATCGCGCATCTGGCCGTCTACCTGGCCTCCGATGAATCCGCCTACACGACCGCGTCCGCCGTCGTGATCGACGGCGGCTGGTCGATGTAACCGCGCCTCATCCGGAGGCTTCATCCGGGGAAGGCGACGGTCTTCTGGCGCTGTTCGCCAAGCCCCTCGATGCCAAGGCGCATCTCCTGGCCGGGCTTGAGGTAGACCGGCGGCTTCTGCCCCATGCCGACGCCCGGAGGCGTGCCGGTGGAGATGATGTCGCCCGGCATCAGGCTCATGAACTGGCTGAGATAGCTGACAAGGTGGGCAACGCCGAAGACCATCGTACGTGTGGAGCCGTCCTGATAGCGCCTTCCATCGACCTCCAGCCACAGCTTCAGATCCTGCGGGTCCACCACCTCGTCCCGCGTCACCAGCCACGGCCCGATCGGGCCGAACGTGTCGCAGCTCTTGCCCTTCACCCATTGGCCGGAGCGGTTCATCTGGAAGTCCCGTTCCGACAAATCGTTGACGACGACGTAGCCCGCAACGTGGGAGAGGGAGTCCGCCTCCGAGACATGGAGGGCGCGCCGGCCGATGACGATCCCCAGTTCGACCTCCCAATCGGTCTTCTCCGATCCCTTGGGGATGGTGACGGGATC
Organism: Inquilinus sp. CAU 1745; assembly: GCF_039839375.1. Classification (NCBI taxonomy): domain Bacteria; kingdom Pseudomonadati; phylum Pseudomonadota; class Alphaproteobacteria; order Rhodospirillales; family Rhodospirillaceae; genus Inquilinus; species Inquilinus sp. CAU 1745. Next base: position 308,656 of record NZ_JBDOQU010000001.1, on the reverse strand, counting down.
GTCCGGCCCCTGAATGGCGCTGGTCGCCTTCATGAAGATGATCGGCTCCGGCGGCACCGTGGCCCCGGTCTCCGCCGCATGGTCGGAATAGTTAAGCCCGATGCAGAGGAACTTGCCGATGCCGGTGAGCGGCGGGCCGAGGCGCGGATTTCCCGGCACAACCGTCAACTGCTCCACATCCAGCGCCGCCAGTCGCGACAGGCTGTCGGGCGACAGGGCGTCGGGCCCGATATCGTCGAGATGGCCGCTCAGATCCCGCAGCTTTCCATCGGCATCGATCAGTCCGGGACGCTCCTGGCCGGCTTCTCCGTAACGCAGCAAACGCATGGGTCTGGTTTCTCCCTAAAAGGTGAGGGCGCCGGCGGCGGGGTCAGACCCAGCCGCCGTCGATGATGAAATTCTGGCTGGTGATGCCGGCCGAATCGTCGCTGGCAAGGAACAGCGCCAGCCGCGCCACCTCGTCCGGCATGATATGCCTTTTCAGGCATTGCGCGCCAAGAACCGTCGCCTCATATTCCGGCGTCATCCACATCGCCTTCTGCTTTTCGGTCAGGACGGCGCCCGGCATCAGGCAATTGACCCTGATATTGTCGCCGCCCAGTTCGCGGGCGAGAGATCGCGTGAGGCCGACGATGGCGGCCTTCGCCGTGGCGTATGCCGGCCGCCCCGCTTGGCCTATCCGCCAGATGATGGAACCGACATTGAGGATGACGCCGCCGCCGGCCGCCTTCATGCCCGGCGATATGGCCTGCGCGGCGAAGAAATGGTGGTTCAAATTGACCGCCAGCCGGGCGTTCCAGTCATCGGGCGTGACCGACGGTGTTGCCTGACTGCTGTCGTCGGCGGCGTTGTTGATCAGGATGTCGATGGCGCCGATCTCTGCCGCCAGTTCTGCGATCGCTTCCTTGAGAGCGGGAATGTCCGTGACGTCGGCGCGGCGATAGGCCGGGCGGGAGCCTTTGGCGGCCTGCTGGACGGTCTCGGCCGCACCGTCATCGATATCGATGAACCCGACCCGCGCGCCTTGGGCGGCGAAGGCCGCGACCATCGACGCGCCGATCCCCGACGCGCCGCCGGTGATCAGCACGGACCTGCCCCGCAGGCTCGGATAGTCGGCGAAGCCGGTCACCTTGTCCTTCCTCTTTTAGGAGACCTGACCCTGCCCCGGTGAAAGGCGCTTTTCAAGCGGCGGTGCGGCCGGGATTGGATCGATGCAATCATTCCATTGCGGATTGACGCCATAGGTTTAGAGTTTTGAACCAATTCATTTGAAGAAATTGACGCGCCCGATTGGCGAAGGAATAGAGACAATGTGGATTCCATCCCTGAACGATCGGCCGGGTCCGAAATATCTTCGCATCGCCGACGCTCTGGCGGAGGATGTCTATGCCGGCCGGCTGCTGGCGGGTGACCGGCTGCCGACCCACCGGGACCTGGCCTGGCGGCTGAGCGTCACGGTCGGCACCGTCAGCCGCGCCTATGCAGAGGCGGAGCGGCGGGGACTGGTGGTCGGGGAAGTCGGCCGCGGGTCGTTCGTCAGGCCCGGCGCGCGATCGGCGGCCACCCTGGACATGCCGAGCGAAGGAACCCCGCACGCGTTGGAACTGGGGATCAATCGCCCGCCCTCCCATCTCAATGCGCCGGAATTTGCCCAGGCGCTGGCCGAATTGTCGCGCAGCAATGATGTGGCGCAGCTGATGAACTACCAGGCGCATACTGGGCGCTGGGAACATCGCGTCGCCGGGGCGGAATGGATCGCCCAGCGCGGCCTGCGGGTGGATGCGGACCAGGTCCTGCTGACCAGCGGCGCGGAGCACGCGATCGCCGCCGCACTGATGGGGCTGACCGACCCGGGCGATTCCATTCTGGTGGAGGAACTGACCTGGTCGGGCGTGCGCGCGCTGGCCAGCCTGCAGCGCCTCAGCCTCAAGCCGGTGGCGATGGACAGGCACGGCATGATCCCCGAAGCGTTCGAGGCCGCATGCAAGACCTCCGGCGCGCGCATCCTCTACACCATGCCGACCATCCACAACCCGACCACGGCGGTGATGCCGGACGAGCGGCGGCGGGCTATCGCGGCGATCGCGCGGACCTACGGGGTCACGATTGTGGAGGATGATGTCTACGGCTTCGTGGCGCCCGATGCGCCGGCGCCGATATCGGTCTACGCGCCTGAGAGGTCGATCTATGTCACCACCTCGTCGAAGAGCCTCGCCCCTTGTTTGCGCGTGGGCTTCGCGGCGGTGCCGCTGGACCGGATCGGCCGGCTCAGCGCCGCCAGCCGGGCGCTCAACTGGATGGCCCCGCCGGTGGAGGCGGAGATCGTGTCCCGCTGGATCCGCGACGGCACTGCCAACATCCTGTCCGCGCGCATCCTGAAGGAGGTGCAGGCGCGGCACGAGGTGGCGATCGAAATGCTGGATGGGTTGGACTACCAGATGTCCCCCGGCAGCTTCCATGTCTGGCTGTCGCTGCCGGAGCCGTGGCGGGCGCAGGATCTGGTTGCCGCCGGCAGAAGAAGGGGCCTGTCGATGACGTCGACGGAACTGTTCGTTCCCGGCCGGATGGAGACGCCGCACGCCGTCAGGGTCACGGTCTGCGCGACCAGGGACCGGGAGGAACTGGCGCGCGGCCTGTCGACCCTGACCCGGACGCTCGCGGAATCTCCCGAACCCTGTCTCGCCGTCGCCTGATCGGAGCCTTCGCACCCATGAACATTCTGTCCATCCAGTCCTCCGTCGCCTATGGCCATGTCGGCAACAGCGCGGCGGTCTTCCCGTTGCAGCGGCTGGGCTTCGGCGTGTGGCCGGTCATCACGGTGCATTTCAGCAACCACACCGGCTATGGCCAGTGGCGCGGCCCGGTGCTGCCGGCGGCGGACATAGCCGACGTGATCGCCGGCATTGAGGAACGGGGCGTTCTGCCGTCCTGCGACGCGGTGTTGAGCGGCTATATGGGCGACGTGTCGCTGGGCGAGGTGATTACCGATGCCGTGTCGAAGGTGAAGGCGGTCAACCCGCAGGCCGTCTATTGCTGCGACCCGGTGATGGGCGATGTCGGGCGCGGGTTCTTCGTCCGGCCCGGCCTGCCGGAATTCATCCGTGACCGGGCCGTGCCGCTGGCGGACATCATCACGCCCAACCAGTTCGAGCTGGAGTTCCTGACCGGACGGACGATCGCGACGCTGGCCGACGCGCTGTCGGCGGCGAAGGCCGCGCTGGCGCTGGGGCCGCGGCTGGTGGTAGTCACCAGCCTGATGCGCGAGGACGCGCCCGCCGACACGATCGAGATGCTGGCAGTCCAGGAGGATGGAGCGTGGCTGCTGGAAACGCCGCTGCTGCCGCTATCCGTCAGCGGAGCCGGCGACGCCACGTCCGCGCTGTTTCTTGCGCACTATCTCCGCGACAGGTCGCCGGCGAGCGCGCTTGAGAAGACCGCCAATTCCATCTTCGCCGTGCTGGAGAGAACGGCGGCGGAAGGAGCGCGGGAGATCCAGCTTATCCCCGCGCAGGAGGAGATCGCCCATCCGCCCTCACGCTTCCGGGCGCGGGCGGTGGAGCGGCAGGACGCTTCAGCTTCCGCGGTAGGTTGAATAGCTCCACGGGCTGACCAGCAGCGGCACATGGTAATGCCCCTTCGGATCGGCGACGCCGAACCGTATGGGCACCCTGTCCAGGAAGGGCGGGTCGGGCAGGTGGAGGCCGATTGCGCGGAAATAATCGCCGGCGTCGAAGATCAGCTCATAGGAGCCGGGCTGGAGGGAATCGCCTTCCAGCAAAGGGCTGTCAGTCCGTCCATCGCCGTTCGTCCGCACCACCTTCAGGCTCTTCGACTCCCCGTCATCGTCGATGCGGCGGAGAGTAATGCGCATCTGCGCGGCTGGCCGGCCATGGGCCGTGTCCAGAACATGGGTGGTCAGGCGGCCCTTAACGGGCGCTTCCGCCTCTCCCCATGACGGTTCAGGTTCGATCAGCGCATCCAGCCGAAAGCGGGCGATGCGCGCGATCTGGTCCAGCGCTGTTTCCTTCTCCGATGACGGATCCTGCGACAGCCGCCTTTCGAACGCGTTCAGGATGTCGCCGGCGGTCAGCCCCTTGACGGCGATGATGAAGGGGAAGCCGAACCTGTCGCGATAGGCGCGGTTCAGCCGGTCGAAGCGGTCGTACTCTTCGTCGTTCAGCCGGTCGAGGCCCGCGCCCGTCTGCTCCCCGGCCGAGGAGGCGGTGAGGGAACCGGCTCGCGAAGCCTTGCCCGCAAGGTCGGGGTGAGCCCGGATCAGCTCCATCTGCTCATCCTCGCCGGCCGATCGAACGATCGCGACCATGATGTCGTGAAGCACGCCGATGCTGGAGAAGGGACGGGCCTTCGCCGCACGCTCCGCCACCCAGGGGGAATGTTCGAAGATATCCGCAAGCGCGCGGGCGAATCTGTCGGCGGAGAGGCGGTTAAGTTCGACCAGGCTGACCATAGGAAGACGGTATCCCGCCGCTCCCCGGCGTTCAATCGGCAACGAACTTGACCGATCGGTCAGGGTTGCGCGACCCTTTCAGGGCCGCGAGCATGCGAGGCGGGATGAGCGCTGACGGAACCATTCGTTTCCTGAAGGCCGGCCGGGTCGAGACGGTGACGGATTTCGACCCGACGATGACGGTCCTCGGTTTCCTTCGGGGGAGGGGCCTGACAGGGACGAAGGAGGGCTGCGCCGAAGGAGATTGCGGCGCCTGCACCGTGGTGCTGGGCGAGCCGGAAGGGGATAGCATCCGCTATCGGGCGGTGAACGCCTGCATTCTGTTCCTGCCGACGCTGGACGGAAAGCAACTCATCACGGTAGAGGATCTGAAAGCCTCCGACGGTTCTCTTCATCCGGTTCAGAAGGCGATGGTCGATGCCCATGGCTCCCAGTGCGGCTTCTGTACGCCGGGATTCGTGATGTCCCTCTTCGCGCTGTTCCATGAGGAAAAGGCGGAGATCCATCGCGAGATGGCCTGCCGGGCTCTGGCCGGAAATCTCTGCCGCTGCACGGGATATCGTCCGATCCTGGAAGCCGCCGGCAGGATGACAGAAGGAGGCAGGATAGATCAATTCTCCCTGGCCGAGCCTGAGACCGCAGTTCGGCTGCGCGACCTGCGGCGAGAGCGAAGCCTGTTCCTGAACGGATACCACGCTCCAGCCACGATGGAGGAACTGGGCGGCCTGCTGGCGGACCATCCGGATGCCTGCCTGCTGGCCGGCGGCACCGATGTGGGGCTGTGGGTGACCAAGCAGCACCGGGAATTGGATCGAATCATCTATCTGGGCGGGGTGAAGGAACTGGCCCGCGTGGAGGAAGTCGGCGGGGCGCTTCATATCGGCGCGGGGGCGACCTATGCCGATATATTGCCCTGTGTGGAGGCACGCTTCCCGACCTTCGGCGACCTTCTCGTCCGGCTGGGATCGGCGCAGATCCGCAACTCCGGCACCATGGGCGGCAATGTCGCCAACGGGTCGCCGATCGGCGACAGCATGCCGGCGCTAATCGCGCTCGGCGCGCGGATCGTCCTCAATCGTCGCGGAGAGCGGCGAGAACCGGCGCTGGAGGATTTTTATCTCGACTATCGCAAGACGGCGCTGGAAGCAGGAGAGTTCGTCGAGAAGCTGATCGTGCCGCTCCTGCCGGACGGGCGGCGCTTCGCCACCTGGAAAGTCTCCAAGCGGATCGATCAGGATATTTCCGCCGTCGCGGTTGGGTTCCTTCTGGAATTGGACGACGAAGGCAGGGTCGCCGCCTTCCGCGCTGCCTATGGCGGGATGGCTGCAACGCCGCGCCGAGCGACCGCGGTGGAAGAAACGCTGATCGGTCGGCCTTGGACGCTGGAAACCGTCACCGAGTCCATGGCAGCGCTGGATCGCGATTTCCAGCCCCTGAGCGACATGCGGGCGTCCGACCGCTACCGATCAATGGTCGCACGGAACCTGCTGATGCGTTTCTATCTGGAGACAGCCGAGGGACCGGCGCGGCTGAATGAGGTGACTCATGGCTGACGACCGGCTTCCTGCAGCCCTCCTGGAAGAACCGCCCGTAAGACCCCTGACCGGGCTGGTGACCCGGCCGCTGCCCCATGACAGCGCGATCAAGCACGTTACCGGGGAAGCGATCTATACGGACGACATCACCGAGAGCGCGGGAACGCTGATGGCGTTCATCGTCACGTCGGAAAAGGCCCGTGCGCGGATCGTCGGCATCGAGGTCGAAGAGGCGCGGAGAATGCCGGGGGTCCACGCGGTCCTGACCTATGAAGACGTGCCGGGAGAGGTCGATATCGGCCCTGTCTTTCCGGGCGATCCCGTGCTGGCGGTCGACAAGGTCGAATATGTCGGCCAGGCGGTGGCAGTCGTGGCGGCGGAGACGCTGGAGGAGGCGCGGGCGGCGGCCGGAAAGGTCCGGATTCTTTATGAGGAACTGCCTGCGATCCTGACGGCGGAGGAGGCGCTGGAGGCGGGCTCCTTCGTGTCGCCTAGCCTGACGATGAGGATCGGCGACAGCGCCGCCGCGCTGGCCCGGGCGCCCCGGCGGCGACAGGGAACGCTGACCATCGGCGGCCAGGATCATTTCTATCTGGAAGGACAGATCGCCTACGCCCTGCCGGGCGAGGATGGCGACATTCTCTGCCATTCCTCCACCCAGCACCCGTCGGAGGTCCAGCATCTGATCGCCAGGGTGCTGGGCCGCCCGGACCATGCGGTGACGGTCGAGGTGCGGCGGATGGGCGGCGGCTTTGGCGGCAAGGAGACGCAGCCCGCACTGATCGCCTGCCTGGCGTCGTTGCTGGCAGCCTGCACCGGACGGCCGGTCAAGCTGCGGCTAGACCGCGACGACGACATGGTCATCACGGGCAAGCGGCACGATTTCTTTATCCGCTACGATGTCGGTTTCGATGATGAGGGCCGGCTGTGCGGTATCGAAATGGATCTGGCGGCGCGCTGCGGCATGTCGCCGGACCTGTCCAACGCCGTCGTCGATCGGGCGATGTTCCACGCCGACAATTGCTATTTCCTGGGCGACGCCCGGATCACCGGGCATCGCTGCAGGACCAACACGGTCAGCAATACCGCCTTCCGAGGGTTTGGCGGCCCGCAGGGCATGGTGGCTATCGAGCATGTGCTGGACGAGGTGGCGCGAATCCTGGGGCTGGACCCGCTGGACGTCCGCCGCCGGAACCTCTACGGCACTGCCGACCGCAACCTCACCCATTACCATCAGCGGGTGGAGGACAATATCGCGCCGGACCTGATCGACCGGCTGGAGAAGAGCAGCGATTACCAGGCCCGGCGCCGCGCGATCGACGCGTTCAACGCCGGCAGCCCGGTCTTCAAGCGCGGCATGGCGCTGACGCCGGTGAAGTTCGGCATCTCCTTTACCGTAACGCACCTGAACCAGGCGGGCGCGCTGATCCATCTCTATCAGGACGGGTCGATCCAGCTTAACCATGGCGGGACGGAGATGGGGCAGGGCGTCTACATCAAGGTCGCCCAGATCGTCGCCGACGCCTTCAGCGTTCCGCTGGAGAGCGTGAGAATCACAGCCACGACGACAGGCAAGGTGCCGAACACGTCCCCGACGGCCGCATCGTCCGGCACGGATCTCAACGGCTTCGCCGCGCTGGACGCCGCCCGGACCATCCGGAACCGGTTGATCGACTTCCTGGCAGGCCAATTCGGCTGCGATCCCGCCAGCGTCATCTTCGCGGGCGGCAAGGTAACGTTCGACGATCGGGAAATGCCGTTCGCCGCGCTGGCGAAGCTGGCCTACATGCACCGCGTGCAGCTTTCGGCGACCGGCTTCTACAAGACGCCGAAGATCTGGTGGGACCGCGCCAAGGCGCGCGGCCGGCCCTTCCTCTACTACGCCTATGGCGCGGCGGTGACGGAGGTCGCGATCGACACGCTGACAGGCGAATACCGGCTGCTACGCACCGATATCCTCCATGATTGCGGCCGGTCGGTGAACCCGGCCATCGACCGAGGACAGGTGGAGGGCGGCTACGTCCAGGGCGTCGGCTGGCTGACGACGGAGGAGCTCTGGTGGGACGAGGAGGGCAGGCTGCGGACGCACGCCCCTTCGACCTACAAGATTCCGACGGCGCGCGACGTGCCGAAGGATTTTCGGGTCGAACTGCTGACCGACGCGCCCAACCGGGAGGACACGGTCCACAAATCCAAGGCCGTGGGCGAACCGCCGCTGATGCTCGCGATATCGGCATATCTGGCGATCAAGGATGCCGTCGCCGCAGCCGCTGACCATAAGATGGTTCCCCACCTCGATACGCCGGCGACGCCGGAGCGGGTGCTGGCGGCGGTGGAGGAGGTGAGAGGCAGGCGGCCATGACGGAGGATTGGCTGGATACACTGGCTGCGGCGCGGGAGACTGGCGAGGCTTGCGTGCTGGTCACGATTGTGGAGGCGCGCGGGTCGACCCCTAGGCCGGCGGGAACGAAGATGGCCGTCTTCCCCGACCGCTTCGCCGGATCGATCGGCGGTGGTGCGCTGGAACAGAAGGCGCTGGAGACGGCGCGGCGCTTCCTCGCCGAAGGGCGCGACCTGCCGTCCTTACGGGAATTCCCGCTGGGGCCGGCGCTGGGGCAATGTTGCGGCGGTCATTGTTCCCTGATGTTCGAGCCGGTCACGCCACCCTCCCGGACGCTGGTGCTGTTTGGCGCGGGCCATGTCGGCCGGGCGTTGGTGCGGGTGCTGGACGGGACGCCGCTCCGGGTGCGTTGGATCGATTCCAGGGAGGATGAATTCCCGGCCGCCGCGCCGGGGACTGTTGCCGTCACCGTGACCTCGATCCCTGAAGCGGAGGTCGCGGCCGCGCCTGCCGGGGCGTTGATCCTCGTCATGACCCACAGCCATGATCTCGATTACCGGCTGGTGGAGGCGGCGCTGGAGCGGGGAACATTCGGCTTTCTGGGGCTGATCGGGTCCGCCACAAAACGGGCGCGGTTCGAGAAGCGGCTGACGGCGCGGGGGCTGGATTCCGGCCGGCTGACCTGCCCGATTGGTTTGCCCGGCGTCGGCGGCAAGCATCCGGCGGAAATCGCCATCTCCGTCGCCGCGCAGATCCTATCCCTTCCCACGGATGAAACCGCGCGATCCGGTCAGGCCGAGGCTTTCGACATTCCGTAGCCCGCCGCGCTGTCGGAGAAGCGGCCCGCAAGCCATGCTTCGAGCCGGACGCGGCCTTCCTCCGGCATGGTCAGGCCCAGCCTGGTCCGACGCCAGAGAACGTCCTCGGCGGTGCGGGCCCATTCATGGTCGACCAGATACCGCACCTCCCTTTCATAAAGCGAGGCGCCGAAATGGATGCCGAGATCATCCATGCTCACCACGCCATCCAGGAAGCGATGGCAGAGCGTGCCGTAGAGGCGGCAGTAACGCTTCGCCAGATCTTCCGGCAGGCAGGGGAAGGCGCTTCGCAGCCCGGCCAGGAAGCGGTCGATGTCGCGGTCGGGGACATCGCCTCCGGGAAGAGGCTCAGCCGCTGTCCAGGCCGGCTTCAACGCTGGCAGGTGCGGGGAGAGTTTCTCCAGCGCATGTTCGGCGAGCTTCCGGTAGGTCGTGATCTTGCCGCCATAGATCGAGAGCAGCGGAGCGTCCCCGCCGGGAGCTTCCACGTCGAACACATAGTCTCGGGTGACGGCCGATGGATTGTCCTGCCGGTCGTCATAGAGTGGCCGGACGCCGGAATAGCTTGAGACGATCTCGTCCGGCGACACCGGCTTGTCGAAGTAGCGGCCGACCGCGTCGCAGAGATAGCGGATCTCCTCTTCGGAAATCGCGACCTTTCCCGGATCGCCCTCATAGACGATATCGGTGGTGCCGATCAGGGTGAAGTCTTCATAGGGGATGGCGAAGATTACCCGGCGGTCGGCGTTCTGCAGGATATAGGCGTGTTCTCCCTCATAAAGGCGAGGGACGATGATGTGGCTGCCCTTGACCAGCTTCAGGCTGGCCTTGCAATCGCGCCCCGCGACATTCTTCAGGAAGCTGTCGACCCAGGGGCCGGCGGCGTTGACGAGGATTTTCGCGGTCACCTCCCGCTCCGCGCCGGTCGTTTCATCGCGCAGGGTAGCGCGCCATTGGTCCTCTTCCCGGCGGGCGGAGACGCAGCGCGTCCGCACCAGGATATCGGCGCCGCGGGCCTGGGCGTCGATAGCGTTCAGCACCACGAGCCGGCTGTCCTCCACCCAGCAGTCGGAATAGGCGAAGCCTTTCGTCATGCGGTCCTTGAGCGGAGCGCCTTCCGGCTCCCGGCGCAAATCGAAACCGACGGTCCCGGGCAGGCTGCGCTTGCCGCCCAGATGATCGTAGAGGAAGAGCCCCAGCCGGATCATCCAGGCGGGACGCAGAATCTTATTGTGCGGTAGCACGAATCGCAGCGGACGGATGATGTGGGGTGCGGCGCGCAACAGCACCTCCCGCTCCGCCAGCGCCTCGCGGACCAGCCGGAACTCGTAGAGCTCCAGGTAGCGGAGGCCGCCATGGATAAGCTTGGAGGATGCCGAAGACGTTGCGCTGGCGAGATCGCTCTGCTCGCATAGCAGGACCTTCAACCCCCGGCCGGAGGCGTCACGGGCGATACCCGCGCCGTTGATGCCGCCGCCGACGATGAGAAGATCGTATGTATCGCTGCTCATTGGTCCTGTACCCAGTGTTCGAAATCGAAAGTAACCCAGGCGAATGATGTTCGTAAACGGACATAATCAAGCGATCAGGCGGTGAGTCGTCGCATGTCCGCAGCCAAGTGGATCGGCGGCGCGGCGCTCACCGTGACAACGATCCTGTTTGGGCTCGTGCTGGTGGCGCCGATGATCGCGGAAGCTTGGATATCGGCGCGCCTTCGGGCGGCGGGAATCGAACCCGTGTCGCTGGAGATCGAAGATTGGGGGCTCGATAGCTTTCGCCTTGCCGACATCCGCCTGGGCGGCGAAACGGGGCTGAGCGCCGATAGCATCACAGGGCGGTTCAGCCTCTCCGATTTGTGGCGTGAACGCCGGTTGGACGAGGTCGAGATCGAAGGGCTGCGGCTATCGGTACGTGTCGACGGGGAAGGGGTCCGTATCGCCGGCCTTCCCGAAGCGTCGGGAGATGACGGACCGCAGGGCCTGCCGGACCTTCCGGTCGACAGGTTGGCCTTCACCTCGGCGATCCTTGAGATTTCAACACCCTATGGCGAGGTCGAAGCACCGGCGGACCTGACGGTCGAACGGCTGGTGGAAGGAGGATATCGGATCGCGGGAGCCATCCGTCCGGACTCGGCCTATGGCGCACTCACCCTCTCCGTCGCGGCGACAGTCGATCCGGAATGGAACTTCACGGCGGACATCGCCGTCGAGGACGGACGGCTGGACCATGACGGCTATTCGGCGGAGATCGCATCGGGCTGGGCGACGGCGCGCGGCGCGGCGCGCGGCGCGGCGGGCGGCTCTATCGAGGTCACCGGCGCGATCGAGGCCGGGCGCATCGTGACGCCGGCCATCGCCTTCGACCGGGCTGACTTGCTGTTCGGCCGGCAGGATGGCTCCGGCTGGGGCTCCGTTCGCGCCTATGGCGGGCAAGGTGATGTGGCGCTGGATATCCGGTTGGGCGCGGACGATGCGCTGGAAATAGCGGCGGAGGGCTGGGCGGTCGCTTCGTCCTTTGCAACAGGAGCAGGGACGGACTTCCATGGCCTCCTCTCGACCACGGTCGGGGCTCTGGATTTGAGCGGCGAAGGCCGGGTCGATTTCACCGCGAGACCGACCGAAACTCCCGATTCCCCGCCGCTGATCGACATTCACGGCACCGTCGCGCTGGACAGGCGGACCGATGGGTTCGGCGGCCGGCTGTCCGGGATGAGAATCGCCATGGGCGATCTCGACATCGATCTGGCCGAGGCACAGGTCGATGCGCGGGGCGACGAGAATGGTTGGCGCGCGGAGTTGTCGCTCGATAGCTGGATCGAGGGCGAGGTCGCCGCGATCTCCATAGGCCGGGCGGAAGTCTCCGGCGATCTGGAGGCGAGGGTGGAAGGGGGCGAAGTCTCCCTGTTCATCCCGGACTGCCTCTCGATCATCACGGACGACGTCGCCCTTGCCGGGACGACGCTGTCAGGCGAGGCATGCCTTGCATCGGGCGAGGGAGGCGGCCGAGTCCTTGGCATCCGCATCGGTAAGGACGCGCGGATCGTGGAGGCTGCCCTTTCGGTGCGGACGGACGAAGGGCTCCGGATCAGCCGGCCCGGCCTCCTGGACGCGGAAATCCCTGAGATCCGGCTGGCGGCCGTGGAAAAAGACCGGCTTCGGTGGACAATCGAGACCGCGGGTGGCCGGGTCGCGTTGGCTGACGCTGGAATAGAGATGGAGGAGATCAGCGTCGACGCATCCTTCGTCACGCCGTTCGAACCGGAATCGGCCATCGCGGAAGTGACCGGACGTATCCTATCGCCCTGGATCGAACCGGCGACGGCTCAAGGAGCGTTCAGCGTCGAGGAAGGGGCGATCGTCGGAGAGGGGAGACTGGATGCGGGGGTGCTCTCGGCTACCTATCGGCTGCAGCACGATCTCTCGTCCGGCGACGGGAATGTGGCGGCGGATGTCGGTGAGATCACCTTTTCGCCGGAGGGGATGCAGCCCTCCGACTTGTCGGCCATGGCGCCGGAGGGCGTTCGAGAAGTGTCGGGAACGGCCGACGGCGTGGTTCGTCTCCGATGGGGCGGCGGCGTGGAGACATCGACCGAGATCGAAATCGCGGAGATGGCTTTCGCCACGGATCAGGGCACGATTTCCGGATTGGACGCCATCCTGACATTCGACTCCCTGGCACCGCTGACGACGGAAGGACTGCAGCGGATCACGATCGACCGGATCGATGTCGGCCTACCACTGGGGAACGGGGTCGTAGAGGCCGCGATACTGGAGAGCGGCGCAATCGAGCTGGAGTCGGCGCGCTTCGACCTGGCCGCAGGCACATTGAGCGCTGCGCCGACGCGCATACCGCTGAACGATGAACCCTGGCGGCTATTGCTCACTCTCGATTCCGCCAGCCTGCCGCAGCTTCTGGATGGGGTTCCGCTGGAGAATTTCTCCGTCACCGGCTCCGTCTCGGGAACCGTGCCGCTGGAGATCGGGGAGACGGTGCGGGTCGATGGAGCGTTCCTGGAAACCGACGAGCCGGGGACCATCCGGTACAATCCCGCCGCCGCCCCGGAGACGCCTCCCGCGCTCGCTTCGCCGGATGGCGTCCAACTGCTGCTGCTGGCGCTCGCCGATTTCCACTATGAATCGCTGACCGCACGGATCAGCGGACCGATCGACGGCGATATGACGCTGGAACTGTCGATCGACGGCGCGAACCCGGCCCTCTATGACGGCTATCCGATCGCGCTCAATCTCAACCTTTCCGGCGCACTCAACGAAATACTTCAACAAAGCCTCGAAACCGCCAATTTCGGGGAACAGCTTGAGGAGCTGTATCGCAACCGTTTCGACGGCGTGAGGACGGATGATAGCCAAGCTGACTGAAGGGGGCGGGAACGGCCGAGCCGGCGTCGCGGCGCTTCTTGTGCTCGGCGGAATCGCGGCCGCCTGCACGCCGACCGTGCGCGTCGAACCGCCAGATGAACCGATCGAGATCAACCTGAACGTCCGGATCGAACAGGAAGTCCGGGTAAAGATTGATCGCGATCTGGAAGACGCCTTCGCGGAAAACAGCGACATCTTCTGAGGACGCCATGACAAGCATCAGCAGACGTGGATTTCTGGGCCTGGTCGTCGCGGGCGCCGTGGTGTCGATGGTCCCATGGCCGGCGCGGGCGCAGAGCCTGGACGAGTTGAAACGGCAGGGCCTGGTGGGCGAGATGCCGAACGGCTATGTGGGGCTTGTCCGTCTGGATGCCGATGCCGAGGATGCGGTCGACCGCATCAATGCGGAGCGCCGGCAGAGCTACCGGGATATCGCGGCCGGCAACGGCGTGCCCGTAGAGGCCGTGGAGCAACGGGCGGGTGCGCAGCTCATCAGCCGCGCTGCACCGGGCGAATACATCATGAACGCCAGCGGAGAATGGGTCCGGAAATGACCTAGCCCTGGCCGGGCAGGGCGCAATTGTCCGCCGTGACCTCCACGAAGCTCCGCTCCCCCTGCGTGATCGTGAAACGGAACTCCCGGTCGCCCAGCACGACGGAATGGTAGAGCGGCATCGCCCCGGAAACTTCCGACTGCTCTCCACCGACAAGCGTGAAGGTGATCTTCACGTCCTGGGTCGGATCGAACCAGCCGAGCGGCGCGCCGTCCTCGCCGGTCGCGTTGGCGCCCATTCCGCTGACCGTGATACGGCCATCGGCGAAACCGACTGCCGTGTTCGGCCCCTGATAGATCGGCGTCGGCAGGATGAAGCGCTTGGTGTCCGCCGGCGCACAGTCGCGAACCTGATCGGCGGCGTTGATGAAGAAGGCCAGCCGCTCCGGCGCGACGCCTTCCTGCAACCGGGTCGCCACAAGCTGGGACAGGACCCTCAAATCGCCACGGGGCACCTCCTGCTCGAACCGGGTCAGAAGGTCCCGGTACTGGATCTGAGCGGTCTGGGCGGCGGCCTCCAGCCGGATCGCATTCTGCTCCAGCGTCTGACGGGCTGACTCCAGCGCCGAGACGCGGGCGGCAAGCTGTTCTTCCCGGTTCTTCGACTGCTCCACACCGATCTGATAGGCGAAGACCGAGGCGACGCCGATCGTCACGACATAGAAGCCGATTCGAATGATCGCGCCCCATACGCGGCGGCGATAGCGGCGGTCGGGATCGTAGAGACCGAGCGTCATGGACAGAAAGCTTTTATGCGAAAGACGGGATTTCGGAGCGAGCGGCGCACTTTATCCGAGGTGCCCGGTCGCTCCTAGGGGGCAAGTAAGACAATCTTGTGGCCGCGGAACGATCTGCCGCCTTCACGCGGCTGGGGACATTGTACGGGCTGTCGCGGCCTTGCTAAGGTGCGTCATCAATAGGGAGCGCCAGCAGGAAGGCGCCGACAAACGGAGGAATACATGGTCGGCTCAATCGATCATTTCATTGCCGGCAAGATCGTCAAGGGACGAAGCGGCCGACAGGGCGATGTCTTCAACCCGGCGACGGGGGAGGTTTCCGCTCAGGTAGCGCTGGCGTCGAAGGCCGAGGTCGAGGAAGCCATCCAGGCTGCCCAGGACGCCCTGCCGGGCTGGGCCGCGACGCCGCCGCTGACGCGGGCTCGGGTGATGTTCCGCTACAAGCAGCTTCTGGAGCAGCATGTCGACGAACTCGCGGAGATGTTGGTCAACGAGCATGGCAAGGTTCTGGACGACGCCAGGGGCGAGGTCCAGCGCGGGCTCGAGGTCGTGGAGTTCGCCTGCGGCATTCCGCACCTGCTGAAGGGCGAGTTCACCGAAAGCGTCGGCACCAACATCGACAGCTATTCCATGCGCCAGCCGGTCGGCGTCTGCGTCGGCATCACGCCGTTCAACTTCCCGGCGATGGTGCCGCTGTGGATGTTCCCGATGGCCATCGCCTGCGGCAACACCTTCATCCTGAAGCCTTCGGAGAAGGATCCCAGCGCGCCGCTTCGGCTGGCCGAACTGTTCATGGAAGCCGGCGGGCCCAAGGGGGTGCTGAATGTGGTCAACGGCGACAAGGAAGCCGTCGACACGCTGCTGACCGACCCGCGCGTCGGCGCCGTCAGCTTCGTCGGGTCGACCGCGATCGGCGAATACATCTATTCCACCGCGGCGGCGCATGGGAAGCGCGTGCAGGCGCTGTGCGGCGCAAAGAACCACATGGTGGTCATGCCCGACGCGAACATCGAGAAGGCGAGCGACGCCCTGATGGGCGCAGGCTACGGCGCGGCGGGCGAACGCTGCATGGCGATCTCCGTCGCCGTCGCGGTGGGCGACGCGGGCGACCGGCTGATCGACGCGCTGGAGCCGAAGGTCCGGGCGCTGAAGGTCGGGCCGGGCATGGATCCGGATTCCCAGATGGGACCGCTGGTCACGAAGCAGCATCTGGAGAAGGTCTCCGGCTATGTCGATCTGGGCGTCGAAGAGGGAGCGAAGCTGGTCGTAGATGGCCGCAACCTGCACCTCCAGGGTTATGAGAACGGCCATTTCATGGGCGGGACCCTGTTCGACCAGGTAACGCCGGACATGCGGATCTACCGTGAGGAGATCTTCGGGCCGGTGCTATCGGTCGTTCGCGCGCCGGACTTCAAGAGCGCTCTCAAGCTGGTGAACGACCATGAGTACGGCAACGGCACCTCGATCTACACCCAGGATGGCGACGCCGCCCGCGCCTTCGCGTCGAACTGCAATATCGGCATGGTCGGCGTGAACATCCCGATTCCGGTGCCGATGGCGTTCCATTCCTTCGGCGGCTGGAAGCGGTCGGCCTTCGGCGACCACGGGATGTACGGCATGGACGCGGTGCGCTTCTACACCAAGCTGAAGACCATCACCTCCCGCTGGCTGACCGGCATGACCGGCGGCGCGGAGTTCGCCTTTCCAGTGATGCGCTGAGGAGGCCGGGCGGCGCGGACGACATTCGCCGCGCCGCCCGCTTCCTACCAGCCGATGCCGAAATACCAGGGCGCGGCTATCGTGAAAACGACCCACATCAGCAGCGTCAGGGGCAGGCCGCCCCGGATGAAATCGCCGAACCGGTAGTGGCCGGGGCCCATCACCAGAAGGTTCGTCTGATAGCCGATGGGGGTGGCGAAGGAGCAGTTGGCTCCCAGCAGTACAGTGATGGCCATAACCATCGGGTCGACGCCCGTGGTCGCGGCCACGCTGACGGCGATCGGCGTGAACAGGATCGCGCAGGCATTATTGCTCAAGACGTTGGTGATCAACGCGACGACCAGGAAGAGGAGCGTCATGTTGAGCGCCGGATCGTTGCCCGCGATGCTGCCCAGTACGCTGTTGGCGATGAAGGTCGCGCCGCCCGTCGCCTCCAGCGCCGCGCCGAGGGCGAGCGTGGCCCCGACGATCAGCAGGATCGACCGATCCACGGCGCGGACCGCCTGCCGGATGTTGAGACACCCCGTCATCACCATAGCCGTCGCCCCGACGAAGGCGGCGACCGTGATCGAGACAAGCCCCGTCGACGCCGCCAATAGGGTGGCGCCGAAGATGAAGGCGGCCTGGCCCGACTTCTCCAGCTTCGGCAGGTCCTTGATCGCCCAGGTCATCAGCAGGATGTCCGGGTTGTTGGCCAGTTGCTCCACATTCTCCCGCGCACCGATGACCAGAAGAACGTCGCCGGCCTCCAACTGAACCGAGCCGAGCCGCCGGCGGGCCATGCGCCCCCGCCGCTGGATGCCGACCACCTGGGCGCCGAAGCGCCGGTGGAAGTCGATCGTGTCCAGCGTCTGGTCGATCATCCGGCTGGCCGGCGTGATCATCACCTCCGCCAGCGCGCGCTCGGAAGGCGGCTTCCCGTTGCCGTCGCCGTCAGGGTCGGGACGGCTCTCCGCC
Organism: Inquilinus sp. CAU 1745; assembly: GCF_039839375.1. Lineage (NCBI taxonomy): Bacteria > Pseudomonadati > Pseudomonadota > Alphaproteobacteria > Rhodospirillales > Rhodospirillaceae > Inquilinus > Inquilinus sp. CAU 1745. Next base: position 291,152 of record NZ_JBDOQU010000001.1, on the reverse strand, counting down.
TCCGACAGGAGATAACCGCCGTTTCGCGCAATCGCCTCGACCAGCGCTTCGCGGGTGGCGACGACGATCAGAAGGTCCTCCACCTGAAGCTCTATGTCCCCGAAGGGCGGCAGCAGGATCTGGTCGGCCCGCTGGATCAGCTTCACCGTCACGTCGGGCAGGGCAGGGAAGTGGCCCGCCGTCAGGCGCTGCCCCGCCAGCGCGCTGTCGGTGACGATGTCGATCTCCGCCACGAACTGCTTGCTGTCGCCCTTCAGCGATCCGGCGAAGTCGGCGCGGGTCGGCAGGATGTGCGGCAGGATGAAGATCACATAGCAGATGCCGACCACCGCCATGATGACGCCGACCGCCGTCATGTCGAACATGTTCAGCGGCGTTTCGCCGAGGTCGATCAGCGCGCTAGACACCAGCATGTTGGTGCTGGAGCCGAGAAGGGTGGTCATGCCGCCCAGGATGGCGGCGAAGCTGAGCGGCATCATCAGCCGGCTGGGCGACAGCGACAGGCGCTGGGCGATCGCCTGCATGATGGGGATGAACATCACGACCACGGGCGTGTTGTTGAGCCATGCGCTCACGGCGCCGACGCCGGCCAGGCCGCAGCCTATGCTGAGCGTGGGATGATGCTTGCTGAGGCGAACGAAAACCCGCGTCAGCTTGGTCAGCGCGCCGGTCTGGACGACCGCCTGGCCCATGACCAGCAGCGCCAGCACCGCGATCAGCGAAGGGTTGGCGAATCCCTTCAGCAGCTCCGCCGCATCCAGCGGCGGCCTTCCTTCGGCCCCTTCATAGGGAAAGACCGAGAACCAGACGATGAGGAACCCGAGCAGGCAGAGGGACGTGACCTCGACCGACACCTTCTCCCAGGCATAGGAGATCATGGCAGCGACCAGCGTCGCCAGCACCACCCACATATGGATGGAGGGATCGAGCGTGACCGTCATCGATGAGCCGGCAATAGACTAGAAGAAGCTGCCGCTGAGCGGCAGGTCGCCGATATTCTTCAGCGAAAGCGTGAAATAGATCGAATCGCCCGCCTCCCGGTCGCGGTCGCTGGTGTAGGACCGGACGAAGCGGACGCCGAAGAGGAAGCATTCATCGGAATAGGTGAGCCCGAACCCGATGTCCCGCGCTTGGGATTCCGCGATGTCGTAGCGGATGCCGGTGGTGGCGGTCCAATAGTCGGAGAATCGCGAGGAGACGGTCGCCTGCACTTCTTCGCGGTCCTCCGGCGTTTCCGTGTCGGGCACGCCGTCGATGAAGGTGTAGGTCGTCGACGCGCGGAAGATCGGCCGGCCGGCCGAGGCCGTCAGTTCGTGGCGCCGCGCCTCGAACGATTCATTGTCGATCCTGAAACGGTAGTCGAGCGCGACGGGCGCATCCGGGACGATGGTCAGTCGGCCGACGAAATCCGACCATTCATCGTCCAGGCCCGATCCTTCCGGCAGATTGTCGCTTTCGGTGAAGCGGTAGCTCTGGCCGAAGAAGAAGGTCCCGTAGCCGCCATCCTGACCATAGAGACCGGTCTTGATGCCGTAGGTCGCCCGCGTCCCGTCATCGATGCGGTCGATGCCGGGGAAGGGGTTGGCGCTGAACAGGTTGATCTCGTCGAATTCGAAATCCACGGAATCATTGTTCGGGATATCATCCGGCTCGTCGATTTCCGGCGCCACCGTCAGCGCGGCGATGGGTTCGACGAGATGCTGGAACGTGCCGTACTGCCGCACCATCGGATAGCGCGTCGTCACCATCGCCATAGGATAGAGCCTGCCTTCGAAGACGTTGTCGCGCAGTTCGCCGCTGCCGTCGTCGGAGGGAAGGTCATCCGACCAGTAGAGGTCGCCGCGCACCGATGTCGTGAAGTCGGTGACGAAGCCGATGTCGCTGTATTTCGTGGTCTGCCAGCCGGCCTCCAGGGACAGGCGCTTGGTATCCACACCTTCGGTCGGGAATTCCCGGAAGCCCGTGATCTCCCCGTCGCGGATCAGGTTGATGACGCTGGCGTTGCTGAAGAAGTGGCCGCCCATGACGGAGCCCGGCTGACCGACGAAATTGTAGTTCAGCCAGGGCGCGATCTGCGGCTGTTCGATGGCGTCGATGCGCAGGTCCTGGAAGTCGAACGCCTCCAGCGACGCGTAGCTGAGCCCGTAGAAGCCTTCGCCGTAGATCCGGCTCTCAAGCACGTCCTCCTCCGAGATGTCGAAGACTTCCAGATAGGTGTCGTCGGACGCCCGCCTGATATTCGCGCCGGCGCGCCAATGGTCGTTCAGGTCGAAGCGCGCATCGGCGAAGAGGTGGCCGCGCCACCGATCGGTCAGCGTGACAGACTGGCCGGCGTCGTTGATCTCCGTCCGGTCGCTGCGGTTGACCGAGCCGTCGATCACCAGGGAGCCGTTCTCGAACCGCCGGCGATATTCCCCGCCCAGGATGAACCCGGCATCCCGCGTGATGCCCAGGCGCGCCGTCGCGTCCTGTTCCGGCGAGATGTCCCAGTAGTAGGAGGAATTGAGGAAGGGGCCGACGCTGCTGTTGGACCCGAAGCTCGGAAAGAGGAAGCCAGAGCGCCGCTCCACCGTCGGGTCGGCGTGGGAGAAATAGGGCGTGTAGAAGACCGGAAAGCCGAAGAAGTCGAAGAAGGCGTCGCGATAGATGACGTTCTTGTTCTCCGAATCATGGATCACGCGAACCGCTCGGATCTGCCAGATGGGGGCGGCGCGCGGGTCTTCCTCGCAGAGATCGCAGGGGGAATAGACCGCTCTCTCGACCTCCGTGGACCCGTCGGGGCGCCGGACGCCGCTGTTCGCGATCATCCGCGAATTGTCGAGCAGCAGGAGGCTGACATTATCGACGAAGCCTTCAGCCAGATCGTCCTCAAGCTCCGCATAATCGGCGAAGACGACCTCCCCGTCCGGCTCCACCAGGACGACGTTGCCGGTCGCCGTCACGACCTCGGTCCGTTGGTTGTAGGTGACGCGGTCGGCCTTCAGAGTGCGCTCGGCCTGGACGATCTCAACGTCGCCGGACGCCACGACGAGATTCAGCACCTCGTCATAGACGACCTCGTCGGCGCTGAGCACCACCGGCTGGTCGGTGGCCTCCGTCTCCGCCGCCGGCTCCGTCTCGGATTCCTGCGCCTTCGCCGGCATTGCCAGGAGAAGAGCGATGACCAGGGATGATACGAGGCGACGATCTGGAGCCATGAAGCGCGTTCTGCCGTTCCGATCCCGATGCGGCCGTCGCGGGATCGGACCTCGGCGCTTCCGTCAGCGGCTTCGCCGGCTGGTTCTGCGTCCACGGTTCCGAGCGCGATTCTTCACATCGACCGATTCAAATTCGGGAAGACCGTACACGGCCCGCCCCGCTCACGGAAGCGGGGATGTCGATCGCAAAGCAACAGAAAGCGACAGGGAGTTCAGTCGTTTACCGCCAGTTTGCGCGGCGGCGTCTTGGGTACCGGCCGCAGCAGGAAGGCCGGCACATGATCGCCCAGGCCGACGACATTGTCGGAGTCCGACCGGGACTGCCGGCGATCGGAATTGTCCGCGCGCCGCGCCGGCTCCTTCTCCGCCGGCGGGGCGGCGGACGCGGTCGGGCGGCGGGATTTCCTGTCCGACCGGCGGGGACGTTCGCGCTCGGGCTTGCGCGGAGCCTCTTCGGCGTCGGCGGCTTCCGCCTTGGCTTCCGGTTCGCCGTCCAGGCTGACGGGGATCATGTCCTTCTTGATCAGCCGTCCGATCGCGTCGAGGAACTTGCGGTCCTCAGGCGTGGCGATGGTGAAGGCGCGGCCGGACCGGCCGGCGCGGCCCGTGCGGCCGATGCGGTGGACGTAATCTTCCGCGTGGGTCGGCACGTCGAAATTGAAGACGTGGCTCAGTTCCGAGACGTCGAGCCCGCGGGCGGCGACATCGCTGCAGACGAGGATGCGAATGTCCCCGGACTTGAACTTCTCCAGCGTCTCCGTTCGCAGCGACTGGACGAGGTCGCCATGAAGCTGGCCGACATTGAAGCCGTGTTTCTGGAGCGAACGGCAGACGGTGCTGATGTCGCGCTTGCGGTTGCAGAAGACGATCGCATTGCGCACGGCCTCCTGCTCCAGCAGCCGCCGGAGCACGTCGCGCTTGCCGTCGCGATCGGTCATGACGAGGTGCTGTTCGACATTCTCGGCCGTCGAGGCCGAAGGCGACACGGCGACCTGCTTGGGATTGCTGAGGAAGGCGTCGGCCAGCCGGCGGATCTCCGGCGGCATGGTCGCGGAGAAGAAGAGGGTCTGGCGCAGCGGCGGCAGCAGGCCGACGATCCGCTCGATATCCGGGATGAAGCCCATGTCGAGCATCCGGTCGGCTTCGTCGATGACCAGGATCTTGACGTCGGCCAGAAGGACCTTGCCGCGCTCGAACAGATCGAGCATCCGGCCCGGCGTGGCGATCAGGACGTCGACCCCGCGGTTGAGCTTCTTGATCTGCTCATCGAAGCTTTCCCCGCCGATCAACAGCGCGTAGTTCAGCTTCTCGTACTTGCCGTAAAGCTCGAAATTCTCGGCGACCTGGGCTGCCAGTTCGCGCGTCGGCTCAAGGATCAGCGACCGGGGCATCCGCGCGCGGGCGCGGCCGTTCGACAGGATCTCGATCATGGGCAGGGTGAAGCCGGCGGTCTTCCCTGTGCCCGTCTGGGCGATCCCGAGAACGTCACGCCCCTGCAGGACCAGCGGAATGGCCTGCTCCTGAATGGGTGTCGGCGTCGTATAGCCGACATCTTCGACGGCGCGCAGGATTTCCGGTTTCAGCCCAAGATCGGTAAAATTCATGTCGTTCGAAGTCTTACCCAAAAACAGTTATCCAAAAAATCAGGGGCGTGCGGACCACGCCCCTCCAATTGGGATTGCAGCATATAAAGTCAAATGCTTGTGTCAATTCATGAAATGTTACCATCGTTCAGGGCTGCCATGCGCATAGACGTCTCATCCTCCTTCCTGGCAGTGGTCGATATCCAGGATCGGCTGGTCCCGGCGATAGCGGGCGGCCGCGAGGCCGTCGGCCGCGCCATCCTGCTGGCGTGCGCGGCGCGGCGGCTGGGCGTGCCGATGATAGCGGCCGAGCAGTACCCGCAGGGGCTGGGGCCGACCGTGCCGGAACTGGCAGACATACTGGACACTGGCCCGATCGTGTCGAAGATCAGCTTCTCCGCCATGGGCAGCCCGGAGTTCCGGAAGAGGGTGGAGCGGCTGGAACGTCCACAAGCCGTCATCTGCGGGATGGAGGCGCATATCTGCGCGCTCCAGACCGCGCTGGACCTGAAGGCCGCCGGCTACGACGCCTTCCTGGTCAGGGACGCCTGCGGATCGCGCAAGGCCGTCGATGCGGAGACGGCATTCCTCCGCGCCGCTGGCTGCGGCATCCATGTGGTCACGGCGGAGATGGTGGTCTACGAATGGCTGGAGCGCGCCGGCACGCCGGCCTTCAAGGACATTCTGAACTGGGTCAAATGACGAACGCCGAAACGGTCATCCTGCTGCCGGGCCTGCTGTGCGACGCCGATCTGTGGGAGGCCCAGCGCCGGGCGCTGGAAGGAACGCACGATGTCAGGATCGCCGACCTGACGCTCGACGACAGCGTGGCGGCGATGGCGCGGCGGACGCTGGAGACCGCGCCGCCGCGATTCTCGCTCGCCGGCCTCTCCATGGGCGGGTACGTGGCGCTGGAGATCATGCGCCAGGCGCCCGAGAGGGTGGAGCGGCTGGCGCTGCTGGATACCTCCGCCCGGCCGGACACGGCCGAGCAGGCGCGCCGGCGGCGGGGGCTGATCTCGCTCGCCAAGATGGGCAAGTTCAAGGGCGTGACGCCCCGGCTGCTGCCGATGCTGCTGCACCCCGACCGGCTGTCGGAGGAGAATCTGACCCGCATCGTCATGGACATGGCCGAGCGGGTAGGGCAGGCGGCCTTCCTCAGGCAGCAGACGGCCATCCTTGGACGGACCGACAGCCGCCCGCACCTGGCCGCCATCGCCTGCCCGACGCTGGTGCTGTGCGGCCGTCAGGATGCGCTGACGCCGGTCGAACTGGCGGAGGAACTGGCCGCCGGCATTCCCGGCGCCCGGCTGAAGATCGTGGAGGATTGCGGTCATCTCTCGACGCTGGAGCGGCCGGAGGAGACGAACCGGGCGCTGCGGGACTGGCTGGAACGGTCCTAGTTGCAGGACACCTAACAGGACAAGGGCACGAAATCGCAGACGTTCGACCGTTCGTCATCCCAATCGTCGGGATTGTCGCGGGGCAGCAGCGACCGCGTCATGCCGCCGATGAGGGCACGGAATTCCGGCGAGGCGGAGCCTTCGGCCGCCTCCAGCGTTCCCCGCGCGGTGGAGAGGGCGCGGCCGCCCTCGCAGAAGGCCATCCGAACCTCCAGCGGGCGGGCGGCGGGGACGGTTTCCGGCGGCGGGCCGCAGAGATCGCTGACCACGACGGGCATGGCGGTGTTGAAGGCGACCACCACGCGGTAGAGCGAGCGTGCTGTCTCCCCCGGCGTGGCGGTGAAGTTGACGTAGCGGCCGGGGGCGTGGCCCTGCATGGCGGCCGTCACACTGCGGATGAAATCATCCTGCGGCTCGCCGAACGGGTTGCCCAGCACATCCACCCGCAGATCCCGTCCGCCGATCGCGTAGCCGACGCGGGGCGCGTCATAGAGTGGCGAGATGTAGTTGCGCCGGTAGCGGCTGTCGCAGGCGGCGAGGCCCAGCGCCAGCAGCAATATCAGACCGGTACGAAGCATCTTCGTCTCCCGCCGTGAAGAACCCGACGGCAAGGATAACGCCGTCGCGGGCGGCGGCGAAAAAATTTCTGATGTAGGCTTTTGTCGGCTTTTGTTGGCTTGTACTGCCCCGAAATGGGTCAGACGTCCAGATCGTGGGCCTTCTGCGCGTTCTCCTGGATGAAGCGGAGGCGCAGTTCCGGCTTCCGGCCCATCAGCCTTTCGACAAGGTTCGCCGTCTCCGCCGCGCTTTCGGGGTCGCTGTGCTCCGGAATCTCCACCCGCCATAGCGTCCGGCGCGCCGGGTCCATGGTCGTTTCCTTGAGTTGTGCCGGAGGCATTTCGCCCAAGCCCTTGAAGCGGCTGATCTCTATCTTCGTCTTGCCGACGAAAACCGTCCGCATCAGCTCATCCTTATGGGCGTCGTCGCGGGCGTAGACCGTGGTTCCGCCATGTTGGAGCCGGTAGAGCGGCGGCTGGGCCAGATAGAGATGGCCGTCCTCGATCAGGCCGCGCATCTCCCGATAGAAGAAGGTCATCAGAAGCGAGGCGATGTGCGCGCCGTCAACGTCGGCGTCGGTCATGATGATGACCCGCTCGTAGCGCAGCTTGTTTTCGTCATACTGGCCGCGCGTGCCGCAGCCGAGCGCGAGCGTCAGGTCCGCGATCTCCTGATTGCCGGCCAGCTTGTCGGCCGAGGCGTTGGCGACGTTGAGGATCTTGCCGCGCAGGGGCAGGATCGCCTGAGTTTCGCGTTGCCGCGCGGATTTGGCGGAGCCGCCGGCGGAATCGCCCTCGACCAGGAAGATCTCCGTGCCGCCGGCGGCGGTGCGGGAGCAATCGGACAGCTTGCCGGGCAGCCGGACGCGGCGGGTCGCGGTCTTGCGCGCCTGATCCTTCGCCAGCCGCTTGCGGGCACGTTCCTCCGCCCGCTCGATCATCCGGTCCAGCACCGCGCTCGCCGTCGCAGGGTCGCCCGCCAGCCAATGATCGAAATGATCCTTCACCGCATTCTCGACCAGACGCGAAGCCTCCGGCGTCGCCAGCCTTTCCTTGGTCTGGCCCTGGAATTGCGGATTGCGGATGAACACCGACACGAGCATGGCCGCGCCGCCCGAGACATCGTCGGCGGTGATGGCGGAAGCCCGTTTGTTGCCAACAAGTTCGCCATAAGCCTTGAGGCCGCGCATCAGCCCGCCGCGCAGCCCGCTCTCATGGGTGCCACCCTGCGGGGTGGGAACCGTGTTGCAATAGGAACTTGAGAAGCCTTCCTCATCCTCCGGCCAGGCGATCGCCCATTCCACCTTGCCGGCGCCGTCGGGGAAGTCGACCTGGCCGGCGAAGGGAGCGGCGGTGAGGCCGGGGCGGTCGGCCAGCGTCGCCGTCAGGTAGTCGAGCAGGCCGCCCGGAAAATGCAGCGTGGCGGAGGAGGGGGTGGGGCCATCCTCCTTCAGCAGCTCCTCGGCGCAGCTCCAGCGGATTTCGACGCCCCGGAACAAATAGGCCTTGGACCGGGCCATCCGGTAGAGCCGTTCCGGCCGGAAGACGGCGTCGACGCCGAATATCTCCGGATCGGGGTGGAAGCTGATCGAGGTGCCGCGCCGGTTATGCACCGCCCCGCCATCCTGCAGCGTCGTCTGGGGCGCGCCGCGCCGGTAGCGCTGCGACCACAGCCGGCGGTCGCGCGCGACCTCCACCACGAAATCGTCGGATAGCGCATTGACCACCGAGAGGCCGACGCCATGCAGGCCGCCGGAGGTGGCGTAGACCTTGTTGGAGAACTTGCCGCCGGAATGGAGCGTGGTGAGGATGACCTCCAGCGCCGACTTGCCGGGGAACTTCGGATGCTCCTCCACCGGTATGCCGCGCCCATTGTCGCGGATCGTCACCGCGCCCTCCGCCGTCAGGGACAGCTCGATCCAGCTGGCATGGCCGGCGACGGCTTCGTCCATCGAATTGTCCAGCACCTCCGCGACCAGATGGTGCAGCGCGCGGTCGTCGGTGCCGCCGATATACATGCCGGGCCGGCGGCGCACCGGCTCCAGCCCTTCCAGCACCTCGATGTCGTGGGCGGTATAGCGCTCGGCCTTGGCGGCGGCGGAGGTGTCGAACAGATCGTCCATGGCTGGATTATAATGATCGCGTTGCGGAGGGGGCAAGGATATGCTGTGAGCGATTTGTCACCGACCACAAAATGTGGTGGTATTCCGAACTTATGTCTCGCGGAACAGAGGTTGATATGCCTGAACACCCGTCCGGTCAACTGACGCTCAGGACGATCGCCATGCCCGCCGACGCCAACCCGAACGGCGACATCTTCGGCGGCTGGCTGCTGGCCCAGATGGACCTCGCGGGCAGCGTCCTCGCCTATGACCAGGCCGACGGCCGCGTCGCCACCATCGCCATCGACGCCATGTCCTTCCTGGCGCCGGTCATGGTCGGCGACCTGGTGAGCTGCTACGCGGAGATCGAGCGCATCGGCAACACCTCCATCCGGGTCAAGGTCGAGACCTACGCGACGCGCCGCGCGGAGCACGAGTTGATCAAGGTGACCGAGGGCATGGTCACCTATGTCGCGATCGACGAGGACCGGAAGCCCCGGCCGGTGCCGAAGGGATAACAACCAAAGCCCCTCACCCAACCCTCTCCCCGAAGGGGCGAGGGCTACCAACTTACCCTCGCCCCTTTGGGGAGAGGGAGGGACCCGGTTGCGAAGCGGACGGGAGGGTGAGGGGGGTTGTCGCCTTCGAGACTCAAAGCCCGTAGCCGTGGCCGATCAGGGTGACGACGTAGATCGCGCCGAAGAACAGCAGAAGCGTCATCAGTTCGCGGAAGGCCTGCCACTGGGTCATTTGTTCCTCCTTCGTTCTATGCTGTGAACAAGAACATAAAGAGAACGAAGCCGTCAAGCGGTTTGATGGTGATCGCCGTCACCGGCGGGGCGGGGCGGTTTGTCTCTAAATGACCATGAAGCCGTCACGAGGCCGCAATGCCGGCCGTGCGATAAGGCGCCAACGATCAAGAGGGAGTACCCGATGACCGCCGTTGATGCCCCAGCCCAGTCCCTGAACAGCCTCCTGAACGACCTGCTGGACGATCCGGTTGTGGAGCCGTTGCTGCGCCGCGACGGAGTCGCCAAGGAGGATATAAGGCACCTGATCGCCAGGGTCCGCGCCCGCCGCCCCGCGACCCGTCCGGCGCCGCTCGCCGCCTGAAATCGTTTCCGAACGAAAAAGCCCCGCGCCGAGGATATCGACGCGGGGCTTTTTCATGTCCGGCCTACCATAGTCGGGGCCGGGGCGGGATCAGGACGAGTAGTACATCTGGAACTCGATCGGGTGGGGGGTCTGTTCGAAGGCGTAGACCTCCTCCCATTTCAGCCGCATGTAGCCTTCCAGCATATCCTTGGAGAACACGTCGCCCCTGGTCAGGAAGTCGTGGTCGGCTTCCAGGGCGTCGATCGCCTGGCGGAGGCTGCCGCAGACGGTCGGGATGTCCTTCAGCTCGTCGGGCGGCAGGTCGTAGAGGTTCTTGTCCATCGGGTCGCCCGGATGGATCTTGTTCTGGATGCCGTCCAGGCCGGCCATCAACATGGCGGCGAAGGCGAGGTAGGGGTTCGCCGTCGGATCGGGGAACCGGACCTCGACCCGCTTGGCCTTCGGGCTGGTGGCGTAGGGGATGCGGCAGGAGGCCGAGCGGTTGCGCGCCGAGTAGGCCAGCAGCACCGGCGCCTCGAAGCCCGGGACCAGCCGCTTGTAGCTGTTGGTCGACGGGTTGGTGAAGGCGTTCAGCGCCTTGGCGTGCTTGATGATGCCGCCGATATAGTAGAGCGCGGTTTCCGACAGGTCGGCGTAGCCCGAGCCGCCGAAGGTCGGCTGGCCGTCCTTCCAGATCGACTGGTGGACATGCATGCCCGAGCCGTTGTCGCCCTTGACCGGCTTCGGCATGAAGGTCGCGGTCTTGCCGTAGGCGTGGGCGACCATGTGGACGCAGTATTTGTAGACCTGCATGTAGTCTGCGGTCCGCACCAGCGTGTCGAACTTGGTGCCGAGCTCATGCTGGGCCGGGGCGACCTCATGGTGGTGCTTTTCGACCGGCAGGCCCATCTCGCCCATCGTGGTCAGCATCTCCGCCCGCAGGTCGGAACCGCTGTCGACCGGCGGGATCGGGAAGTAGCCGCCCTTGATATAGGGGCGGTGGCCCATATTGCCTTCGGCGTATTCGCGGCCGGAGTTTCCGGGCAGTTCCTCGCCATCGAGATAATAGAAGCCGCGATGCATGCCCTGTTCGTAGCGCACGTCGTCGAACACGAAGAACTCCGCCTCCGGCCCGAAGAAGGCGGTGTCGCCGATGCCGAGCGACGCCATGTGCATCTCGGCCTTCTTGGCGATCGAACGCGGGTCGCGCTCATAGGCCTGGCCGGTCGAGGGCTCGTTCACGTCGCAGAACAGGATGAGCTGCGGCTGGGCGGAGAAGGGGTCCATGACGGCGGTCGCCAGGTCCGGGACCAGCGACATGTCGGATTCGTTGATCTCCTTCCATCCGGCGATGGAGGAGCCGTCGAACATGATGCCCTCGGTCAGGGATTCCTCGTCGATCGTGTCGACATGCTGGGCGGTGTGCTGCCACTTGCCGCGCGGGTCGGTGAACCGGAAATCGACGTACTTAACGTCGTTCTCCTTGATCATTTCCAAGACCTTGGAGAGATCGTCAGCCATATTCTTGCTTCCTGTCAGGCTTCTGGTGGATCGGATGAGATTTGAGGGCGAGGAAAGGGGCTAGACCGCGTCGGCGCCCTTTTCGCCGGTGCGGATGCGGACCACCTCCTCGATCGGCGAGATGAAGATCTTGCCATCGCCGATGCGGCCGGTCTGGGCGGCCTGCTGGATCGCCTCGATCGCGCGTTCGACCAGGCTGTCCTCCATGATCACCTCGACCTTCACCTTGGGGAGGAAGTCGACCACGTATTCCGCGCCGCGATAGAGCTCCGTATGCCCCTTCTGGCGGCCGAAGCCCTTGGCCTCGGTCACCGTGATGCCCTTGATGCCGACATCGTGAAGGGCCTCCTTCACCTCGTCGAGCTTGAAGGGCTTTATGATCGCTTCGACTTTCTTCATGGGCATGCGCCGCTTTTCCCGTCAGGATCTGGCCGTCGATGTCGTTCCGGCACTCCGCACTGCCCGTCACCAAAGCATGCGCCATGCCAGAAGCAAATCGCTCACCGGAAGCCTAGCGAAGGGCGGGGACGCCGCCCACCCCTAAGTCGGGCAGCCCAGGAATTGGGCAGAATATCCGCCTGTTTTTTGGGCATTCCGCCTATTCAACCGTCACGTTCCCATCTGCTTGACGTCGCCGCCGCGATGGTTCATATCACCGTCCCGTTCGGCCATGCGATCCGCACAGCCGAGCCTCTGCGGCGGCCGTAGCTCAGTTGGTAGAGCCCTCGGTTGTGGTCCGAGTTGTCGTGGGTTCAAGTCCCATCGGTCGCCCCAGTTTCCCCTTCTCCCGATCCGCCCATCCGGGCTAGGTCTTCTTCCCGGCTCCATAGAGAGAAAAGGGAAGATCGCCGCCATGTTCCGACGCAACGCGCTGAAAGACCGCCTGAAGAACGGGCGCGCCGGCCTGGGCTGCTGGCTGACCACGGGCAATCCGGTGATATCGGAGGTGGTCGCGCTCAGCGGATATGACGCGATCATGCTGGACCATGAGCACGGGCCCGGCACCTTTCCCGACGCCATCGCCTGCCTTCAGGCCATCTCAGGCACGCCGACGACCGGGCTGATGCGGGTGCCCTGGAATGACCCGATCTATCTCAAGAGGGCGCTGGATATCGGCGTCGAGGGAGTCATGATTCCTTCCATCTCGACGGCCGGGGAGGCCGAGGAGGCGGTGGCGGCCTGCCGCTATCCGCCGCGCGGCCGGCGGGGCGTTGCCTATACGATCGCGCGGGCCGCCGACTACGGGAACGCGGTCGCGCGCTATGAGGCGGAGGCGGAGGAAGAGCTTCTGATCATTGTCCAGATCGAGACGGCGGAGGGCTTCGCCAACATCGAATCGATCGCGGCGGTCGACGGAATCGACATGCTGTTCATCGGCCCCAACGATCTGTCGGGCAGCCTGGGCCGGCTGCGGGAATTCGACCATCCGGAGATCAGGGGCGCGATCCTGGATGCGGAAAAGCGGATCAAGACCACCGGAAAATGGCTGGGCAGCCTGCCGTCGCTGGGCCGCGACCCGGCGGCGATGGCGGCGGCGGGCGTCGATTTCGTGGTGGCCAGCGCCGATCTGGGATTGCTGAGAGGAGGCGCCGCCGCGGAGGTGGACGCCTTCAGGGGCTAACGTCATGGAAGCCGGCCATCGCCTCCACCTGCTGACCGTGGACCGGATGCGGCGGGCCGACCGTTGGGCGATCGACCGGGGAACTGCCGGCATCGACCTGATGGAGGCGGCGGGGAAAGCGGTCGCGGACGCCGTCGCGAAACGCTGGACGCGGCGGCCGGTGCTGGTGCTCTGCGGTCCCGGCAACAATGGCGGCGACGGGTTCGTCGCGGCGCGGCTGCTGGCGGAGCGGGCCTGGCCGGTGACCGTGGCGCTGCTGGGCGACCCGTCGCGGCTCAAGGGCGATGCCGCACTGGCGGCGGCCCGGTGGGAGGGCGAGACGATTCGGCTGGAGGATGCGCGGCCCGAGGAGGCGGGGCTGGCGATCGACGCGCTGTTCGGCGCGGGCCTCTCCCGCCCGCTTGAAGGGCCGGCCGAGGCGATGCGGAGGCGCGTTGCGGCGGCGGGAACGCCCGTGGTCGCGGTCGACATGCCGAGCGGCGTCGACGGCGACAGCGGGGCTGCCGATCCCGCCGCGCTTGCGGCCGGGCTGACGGTGACCTTCTTCCGGAAGAAGCCGGGGCACCTGCTGCTGCCGGGGCGCGGCCTGTGCGGGGAGATCGTGCTGGCCGACATCGGCATACCGGACGATGCGCTGGAGGAAGCGCCGCCGGCGCTGTTCGAGAACGCGCCGCCGCTATGGCTGAACTGGCTGCCGGCCCCGGCGGCGGACGCCCACAAGTTCCGGCGCGGCCATGCGGTCGTGCTGGGCGGGGCGCGGATGACCGGCGCGGCGCGGCTTTCGGTCATGGCGGCGCGGCGCATCGGCGCGGGCATGGCGACCTTGGCCGTGCCGGAGCAGGTCTGGCCTGTCTACGCGGCGGCGATGGAGCCGGGGGCGATCGTCCGGACGCTCGGCGACTGGCGGGCTCTCATGGGCGACGAGCGAGTGACGGCGGTCCTTGTCGGCCCCGGCGCGGGCGTCGGAGCGGAAACGCGCGGACTCGTGATCGCGGCGCTGGAGGCCCGGCGGAGGCTCGTGCTGGATGCCGACGCTCTGACCAGCTTCGCCGGCGACCCCGCACCGCTGTTCGGACGGCTGACGGCGGAATGCGTGCTGACGCCCCATGAGGGAGAGTTCGCGCGGCTGATCCCCGACCTTGCAGGCGGCGACAAGGTGGGAATTGCGCGCGCGGCGGCGGAGCGGGCGGGGGCGGTCGTGCTGCTGAAGGGAGCGGATACGGTGGTGGCGGCGCCGGATGGGCGCGCCGTCATCAACGCCAACGCGCCGCCGACGCTGGCGACCGCCGGCGCGGGCGATGTGCTGGCCGGCATGATCGCGGGGCTGATCGCCCAGGGGATGTCGGCCTTCGAGGCCGCGGCCGGGGCCGTCTGGGTCCATGGCGCGGCGGCGGCCGGGTTCGGTCCCGGGCTGATCGCCGAGGACATCCCGGGGATGATCCCGGACACGCTGCGCGCGCTGGGCGGATCGACAGGACGCGGCGGGGCGTCGTAGAATCCCTTGCCTCTAGAGAATTTCCCAGCGCCGGCAGAGGGCGCAAAACCTGAAGTGAGTTCGAAGATGTTCGGTTGGCGTACGCCCCCTGAGACGGTTGATGTGGGGGATGTGTTTCGTCGCATAAGGCCCAGCAAGACCGCTGAGATCGCAGAGATCATGTCGGTCTGGCCGGACCGGACCGGCATCCCCCATGTCCGCTTCCGATTGCAGATCGTGAGGCAGGGCAGGGCGCTGCCGGAGACCGACGAACGGACCCTGTCGCTGGCGGCCTTCCGGCAGCTTTTCCCCGAGCGGATGAGCGCGTGAGCGACTAGAAATCGGAAAGAAACTTTCTTTCCGAGGCGTGTTCGGGCATTATCGGTCATCTTCAGGTTGCGCCGGACGCTCGCCGATGAATGAAGAAATCTTCCGGGTCGTGATGTTCAGCCTGGCCCTGCCGATCGCGGGCCTGGCCGCCTTCATCATCTGGCGGAAATCCTCGGCCGCGAAATCAGCCGTCATCCGGCAGGAGGGCGGAGGGCTGAGAATACCCTTGAAGGCGGCGTTCAGCGGCTGGAAGGGCGTGGCCTGGTTCTCCTGGTCGCATAACAGCATCTGGCCGCTTCTGGTCCTGCACCCCGACCATGTGGAATGCCGGGTGATCCAGCGCCGGCGGAAAGAATATGCCGCCGTGGAACGGGTCGACTATCGGGAAACGTTCGGCACGAGGAACGTCGTGCTGGAGTTCACGGATTCGATCGCGAGCTTCATCGGGAATACGGCCAACCGCGACGTGGCGCGGCAGGCGATCCTCCATCTTCGGGAGAAGGGGTGCCGACTGTCGGAGAAGGCGGAGGCCCTGGTCGGGCATGCCGGGGTTGCGGCTGAAAGCCGGGTTGTCTCCTGAACGAACGGGGCGCTGAAACCGACGGCGGATTTGCCGGATTTATCCTATCGCGGCTGAAAAATCCTGTGCTATAGACCCCGCTTCGGGCGGCCGGGCAACATCTCGCGCCGACCGTTTCCGCTGGCTTCGCGCCGGCGGGAGAAGGAGCGCGTCGAGCGGGCGTGGCGGAACTGGTAGACGCGCTGGATTTAGGTTCCAGTGGCGAAAGTCGTGGGGGTTCAAGTCCCTCCGCCCGCACCAGCGCCTCACATGCCCCTCTGGCATGGCTTCTTCCCCCGACCGCGCGGCGAGCCGGCATCGACCGACAGGGATCACCCCGGTCCGCCGGGCCGCAGATGAAATAGGCAACGCTCAGATGCAAGTCACCGAAACCAGCACCGAAGGCCTCCGTCGCGAATTCAAGGTGGTGGTCCCCGCCGCCGACATCGACCAGCGGGTGACCGACCGGCTGACCCAGCTTGGCGGTCAGGTCCGCCTGCCGGGCTTCCGGCCGGGCAAGGTGCCGATGGGCATCCTGCGCCAGCGCTATGGCAAGTCGGTGATGGGCGAGGTGCTGGAAGGCACGGTCAACGAGACCTCCCAGACCACGATGACCGATCGCGGCCTGCGCCCGGCGCTGCAGCCGAAGATCGAGATCACCTCCTTCGACGAGGGCAAGGACCTGGAATTCACCATGGCGGTGGAGATCCTGCCTGAGGTGGAGCCGTCGGACTATTCGATGCTGAAGCTGGAGCGGCTGAAGGCCGAAGTCGACGATTCGGCCGTCGATGAGGGGCTGAAGAAGCTGGCCGAGCAGCAGAAGCGCTTCACGCCGGTCAAGAAGGCCCGCGCCGCCAAGAATGGCGACCAGGTGCTGATCGATTTCGAGGGCTCCGTCGACGGCGTGAAGAAGCCGGAGATGGCCGGCAGCGATTTCGAGCTGGAGCTGGGCTCCAACCGCCTGATCCCCGGCTTCGAGGAAGGGCTGGTCGGCGTCAAGCCGGGCGAGAGCAAGACGCTGAACCTGACCTTCCCGGAGGCCTATCCGGCCAAGGATGTCGCCGGCAAGGACGCGGTGTTCGAGATCCAGGTCAAGGAAGTCCGCGAGGCCGCGGAGAGCGCGCTCGACGACGAGCTGGGCAAGGTCATGGGCTTCGAGAATCTGGACGGGCTGAAGGACGCGCTGCGCCGGCAGGCCGAAGGCCAGTTCGAGCAGCACAGCCGCCAGCGGCTGAAGCGCCAGCTTCTCGACCAGCTTGCCGAGACCGAATCCTTCGACGTGCCGGCCGGCATGGTCGATATGGAGTTCGACGCCATCTGGAAGCAGATCGAGGCGGCGCGGCAGCACCATCTGGAGACCAAGGACGATCCCGACCACCATCACGAGCATGATCCGGACCTGGACAAGCCCGAGGAGGAACTGCGGGCCGACTATCGCAAGATCGCGGAGCGGCGGGTCCGGCTGGGGCTGCTGCTGTCGGAGGTCGGGCGGCGCAACGACGTACAGATCACCCAGGAAGAGCTGAACCGGGCGATGATCGCCGAGGCGCGGCGCTATCCGGGCCAGGAGCGGCAGGTGCTGGAGTTCTTCCAGAAGAACCCGCAGGCGGTCGACAGCCTGCGCGCGCCGATCCTGGAGGACAAGGTGGTGGACTTCATCGTCGACCAGGCCAAGGTGTCGGAGCGGACCGTATCGCCGGAAGAGCTGATGCGCGACCCGGACGAGGAAGAGGCTTCGGAGGAGAAGCCGAAGGCCAAGAAGGCCGCCGCCAAGAAGCCGGCGGCGAAGAAGGAGGCCGCCGCGTCCGAGAAGAAGGACGCCGAGAAGGATGCGGGGGAGAAGCCCGCGAAGAAGACGGCCGCCAAGGCCAAGAAGCCGGCCGCGAAGAAGGCCGACTGACGCCGGCGGCGGCGAGGGAAGCCGCCGGCTTTCGAGTTCCAACCGAGGACGACGATGAACGAGTTCGAAACCCGCATGAACGCTCTCGTGCCGATGGTCGTCGAACAGACCAATCGGGGCGAGCGCGCCTACGACATCTACTCCCGGCTGCTGAAGGAGCGGATCATCTTCCTGATCGGCCCGGTCAACGACGCCGTGGGCAGCCTGATCTGCGCGCAGCTCCTGTTCCTGGAATCGGAGAACCCGAACAAGGACATCTCCTTCTACATCAACTCGCCGGGCGGCGTGGTGTCGTCGGGTCTCGCGGTCTATGACACGATGCAGTACATCAAGCCCGACGTGTCGACGATGTGTATCGGCCAGGCCGCCAGCATGGGATCGCTGCTGCTGGCCGGCGGCGCGGCCGGCAAGCGCTACACCCTGCCGAACAGCCGGGTGATGGTCCACCAGCCCTCCGGCGGCGCGCAGGGGCAGGCGGCGGACATCGACATCCAGGCGCGCGAGATCCTGAAGATCCGGCAGCGGCTGAACGAGATCTACGTGCAGCATACCGGCCAGACGCTGACGGCGATCGAGGAATCGATGGAGCGCGACCGCTACATGTCGGCGGAGGAGGCCCAGGCCTTCGGCCTTGTCGACCATGTCGTGGATAAGCGGGCCGCCGACGATAAGGGCTTGTCCAACTAACGCGGTTAACTAAATGTTGATCGCTCTGTGACACTCATGTTGAATGAGTAGGTGTCGTGGCTGTGGTCGGGTACACGTTGCCGTCGGCCCGCCGAGGCCCATGTCATGGGATTAAAGGGCGTTACGGCAACAGCCGCGCCGTTCGTATCCAATCGGGGCTTTGATGAGTAAATCTTCCGGCGGAGATTCCAAGAACACCCTCTACTGCTCCTTCTGCGGGAAGAGCCAGCACGAGGTCCGCAAGCTCATTGCCGGTCCGACCGTGTTCATCTGCGATGAATGCGTCGAACTGTGCATGGACATCATCCGCGAAGAGAACAAGACGACGCTTGTGAAGAACCGCGACGGCGTGCCGACGCCGCGCGACATCCACAAGGTGCTGGACGATTACGTGATCGGCCAGGAGCATGCCAAGCGCGTGCTGTCGGTGGCGGTTCACAATCACTACAAGCGGCTGGCCCACGGCCAGAAGAACAGCGACGTCGAGCTGGCGAAGTCGAACATCCTGCTGGTCGGCCCCACCGGCTGCGGCAAGACGCTTCTGGCCCAGACGCTGGCGCGTATCATCGACGTGCCCTTCACCATGGCCGACGCGACCACGCTGACCGAAGCGGGCTATGTCGGCGAGGATGTCGAGAACATCATCCTCAAGCTGCTGCAGGCCGCCGACTACAATGTCGAGCGGGCGCAGCGCGGCATCGTCTATATCGACGAGGTCGACAAGATCAGCCGCAAGTCCGACAACCCGTCGATCACGCGGGACGTGTCGGGCGAGGGCGTCCAGCAGGCGCTGCTGAAGATCATGGAGGGCACCGTGGCGTCGGTGCCGCCGCAGGGCGGGCGCAAGCATCCCCAGCAGGAATTCCTCCAGGTCGACACGACGAACATCCTGTTCATCTGCGGCGGCGCGTTCGCGGGGCTGGAGAAGATCATCGCCCAGCGCGGCAAGGGCACGGCCATCGGCTTCGGCGCCGACGTGCAGCGCCCTGAGGACCGCCAGACCGGCGAGTTGCTGCGCGAGGTCGAGCCCGAGGATCTGCTGAAATTCGGGCTGATCCCCGAATTCGTCGGCCGCCTGCCGGTCGTCGCCACCCTGGGCGACCTGGACGAGGACGCGCTGGTGGAGATCCTGACCTCCCCGAAGAACGCGCTGGTCAAGCAGTACCAGCGGCTGTTCGAGATGGAGGACGTGCATCTGTCCTTCAGCGACGAGGCGTTGCGCGCCATCGCCCAGAAGGCCATCGCCCGGAAGACCGGCGCCCGCGGCCTGCGGTCGATCATGGAAGGCATCCTGCTGGAGCCGATGTTCGACCTGCCCGGCATGGACGGGGTGGAGGAGATCGTGGTCAATGGCGAGGTCGTCGAAGGCCGCTCCAAGCCGCTGATGATCTATGCCGAAAAGCGGGGCGACGTCGCGCCCGGCGCGTAGGTTCCGCCACAATCGCCGATCAAGGATTTGGGGCGTCTTCGGGCGCCCCATACGATTCCTGGGGGAGCCCCCTTACCACCCAGGCGTCACGCTGGCGCTCATGCACATCTTGATAGCGCCCCCATTAAAGGCCACGTTAACGAGGCGTCGGCCAGAATGAGGCCGTCCGCCAAGGCGTGCCCTGTCACGCGACCCATGCTCGAGAGGCCATAGGCTCATGTTGGAACTCAATCGCGGCGCTCTTTATCCGGTTCTCCCGCTGCGTGACATCGTCGTCTTCCCGCACATGATCGTCCCCCTGTTCGTGGGGCGGGAGAAGTCCGTGCGCGCGCTGGAAGACGTGATGAAGGACGACAAGCAGATCCTTCTGGTGACGCAGAAGAACGCCGCCCAGGACGATCCCGGACCGGACGACATGTTCGATGTCGGCACGGTGGGCACGGTCCTGCAACTCCTGAAGCTGCCCGACGGCACCGTGAAGGTGCTGGTCGAGGGCGGTAAGCGGGCGAAGATCAACCGCTTCGCCGACAACGACCAGTTCTTCCAGGCGCTGGCCGATGAGATGGACGATGTCGACGATAAGGGGCAGGAGCTTGAGGCTCTCGGCCGCGCCGCGATCTCCCAGTTCGAGCAGTACATCAAGCTGAACAAGAAAATCCCGCCCGAGGTCCTGGTTTCGGTCAACCAGATCGAGGAATCGACCAAGCTGGCGGACACGATCGCCTCGCACCTGACGCTGAAGATCCCCGAGAAGCAGCAGCTTCTGGAGACGCCGTCTGTCGGCGAGCGGCTGGAGAAGGTCTACGCCTTCATGGAGGGCGAGATCGGCGTCCTGCAGGTGGAGAAGCGCATCCGCTCGCGCGTCAAGCGCCAGATGGAGAAGACCCAGCGCGAGTACTATCTGAACGAACAGCTCAAGGCGATCCAGAAGGAGCTGGGCGAGACCGAGGACGGCCGCGACGAGTTGGCCGAACTGGAAGAGAAGATCGCCAAGACCAAGCTGTCGAAGGAAGCCCGCGACAAGGCCGCCGCCGAGCTGAAGAAGCTGCGGAACATGAGCCCGATGTCCGCCGAGGCGACCGTCGTGCGCAACTATCTGGACTGGATGACCTCCATCCCCTGGAAGAAGCGCAGCAAGGTCAAGAAGGACATCAAGCTCGCCGAAGATGTGCTCAACGACGATCATTACGGGCTGGAGAAGATCAAGGAGCGTATCCTCGAATACCTCGCCGTCCAGCAGCGGATGAACAAGATCAAGGGCCCGATCCTGTGCCTGGTCGGCCCGCCGGGCGTCGGCAAGACCTCGCTTGGCAAGTCGATCGCACGGGCGACCGGGCGCAACTTCGTGCGCATGTCGCTGGGCGGCGTGCGGGACGAGGCCGAGGTGCGCGGCCACCGCCGGACCTATATCGGCTCCATGCCGGGCAAGGTCGTCCAGGGCATGAAGAAGGCCAAGACCTCGAACCCGCTGTTCCTGCTGGACGAGGTCGACAAGCTGGGCGCGGACTGGCGGGGCGACCCGTCGGCGGCGCTGCTGGAGGTCCTGGATCCGGAGCAGAACGGCGCGTTCAACGACCATTACCTGGAGGTCGATTACGACCTGTCGGACGTGATGTTCATCTGCACGGCCAACAGCCTGCGGATGCCGCAGCCGCTTTTGGACCGGATGGAGATCATCCGCATCCCCGGCTATACCGAGGATGAGAAGGTCGAGATCGCCAAGCGGCACCTGATCGACAAGCAGGTGGCGAATCACGGACTGAAGAAGGGCGAATGGTCGATCTCCGACGACGCGCTTCGCGACCTGATCCGCTACTACACCCGCGAGGCCGGCGTCCGCAGCCTGGAG
This sequence comes from Inquilinus sp. CAU 1745, assembly GCF_039839375.1. Lineage (NCBI taxonomy): Bacteria > Pseudomonadati > Pseudomonadota > Alphaproteobacteria > Rhodospirillales > Rhodospirillaceae > Inquilinus > Inquilinus sp. CAU 1745. Next base: position 269,845 of record NZ_JBDOQU010000001.1, on the reverse strand, counting down.
CGGGAGATCGCCAACCTGGCCCGGAAGGCGGTCAAGGACATCCTGTCCAAGGGGCTGGACAAGATCGCGGTCACCCGCAAGAACCTCGACAAGTATGCCGGCGTGCGGAAGTTCCGCTATGGCGAGACGGAGCTTGAGGATCTGGTGGGCGTGGTCACGGGCCTCGCCTGGACGGAAGTCGGCGGCGAACTGCTGACGATCGAGTCGGTGACGCTGCCCGGAAAGGGCAGGGTGACGACGACCGGCAAGCTGGGCGACGTGATGAAGGAATCGGTCCAGGCGGCCGAGAGCTACGTCAAGTCGCGCGCGACCGCGTTCGGCATCAAGCCGCCGATGTTCGCCCGGAAGGACATCCACGTCCACGTGCCCGAGGGGGCGACCCCGAAGGACGGTCCCAGCGCCGGCGTCGCCATGGTGACGTCGATCGTTTCCGTCCTGACCGGCATCCCCGTCCGTAAGGATGTCGCCATGACCGGCGAGATCACGCTGCGCGGCCGAGTGCTGCCGATCGGCGGGCTGAAGGAGAAGCTCCTGGCGGCGCTCCGCGGCGGGGTGAAGATTGTCCTGATCCCGAAGGAAAACGAGAAGGATCTGGCGGAAGTCCCGGATAACGTGAAGAAACACCTGACGATCATTCCGGTCGCCACGGCCGACGAAGTCCTGAAAACCGCGCTGGTCAGCCAGCCGGAGCCGATCGAGTGGATCGAGCCGGCCGAGGTCGACCAGATCGCCCCTGTGACAGGCGAGGGCGAGGACGGGGCCGCATTGCGTCACTGAAAAATGGCAGAAAACGGCGGAGAATCCGCCGTCGAGAGCCATTCGGACGATTGACCGGGGCGGCGCGGTGCGCTTACACTCCCGCCCCACAAGTCTAGCGGAGTTGCTCCGGTCAAATCGCCAGACCTGAAATAGTACTGGTCTTCAATCCGACTAGTATTTCTTAATATTTTCTTAGTCCTGAAGAGGGGGGCTTGAAGTGAACAAGCAAGATCTCGTCACTCATGTGGCCGAGGCCGCCGGTATTTCCAAAAGCGACGCAGCGAAAGCCGTTGACGCCGTGTTCGATGGAATCGGCGCTGCACTGAAGAAGGGTGACGAAGTTCGCCTGATCGGCTTCGGCACTTTCGCCGTCGCCTCGCGCGCCGCTTCGGAGGGCCGCAACCCGCGGACCGGCGAGAAGATCAAGATCGCCGCCTCCAAGCAGCCGAAGTTCAAGGCCGGCAAGGGCCTGAAGGACGCCGTCAACTAAGTCGTCCCTTTTCAAGCCACCGCCAAGCCGGCCGTTCATCACGGCCGGCTTGGTGCGTTCTGGGCCGGCGCGAGGCCCCCAGGAACCCGGGAAACGGGCGATTAGCTCAGCTGGCAGAGCATCGGTTTTACACACCGAGGGTCGGCGGTTCGAACCCGTCATCGCCCACCATCACCGGCCCGGAATCATATGGAAGTTTCATCGGGAAGATTCGGCCCATAAAGCGGTCCCGATCCGCTTGACAGGGCAGGGGTGACCGAGTATCTCAAGCGCCTCGCCGCAAGGCGGCTCTAGGAAATCGCCCACGCGGGTGTAGCTCAGTTGGTTAGAGCGCCGGCCTGTCACGCCGGAGGCCGCGGGTTCAAGTCCCGTCACTCGCGCCATTTCCAGACAGAACGAACGCGCTCGCGGCGGCTTTTTCAGAAAGCCCGTCCCGCGCGCCATACGCGGGTGTAGCTCAGTTGGTTAGAGCGCCGGCCTGTCACGCCGGAGGCCGCGGGTTCAAGTCCCGTCACTCGCGCCACTTCTCCTCGTCAATCTTTCGTTAAAGCGCCTGTCGCAGCATAAGGCCGCAACGCCCTGCCAATGGCCGGAAATCGCTTTCCTTGCCAGTGTCAGGGGCCTATATACAAGCCCGTCGCGGCCGTCCGAGGGATCGTCTTCAACCGGTTGAAGAGTGAAGTTCTCTCCCGGTCGTATGTGACGGAATGGAACCCCGAAACCGAGGCGCCCCAATGTCTCAAACGCTGCTGGCGGAATACCTCCCGATTCTGATCTTCCTTGGCATCGCCGGCGGGCTGTCGGTGGTGATGATCGCTGCTTCCTATCTGGTGGCGCACCAGAATCCGGACAGCGAGAAGATCTCCGCCTACGAATGCGGCTTCGAGGCGTTCGACGACGCCCGGTCCAAGTTCGACGTTCGATTCTACCTGGTCGCGATCCTGTTCATCATCTTCGACCTGGAGGTCGCCTTCCTGTTCCCCTGGGCGGTGACGCTGGGCGATATCGGTCTTTTCGGCTTCTGGTCCATGGTGTCGTTCCTCGGCATCCTGACCATCGGCTTCATCTATGAGTGGAAGAAAGGAGCGCTGGAATGGGAGTGAGCGGTTCCGCCGCCACGGCGCCCGCGCCGGCGGAGTTCGACACGGCCCTGCCAACCGGCCCCGCGCAGGACGCGATCATCGCGCGCGCCACGGCCGAGCTTCAGGACAAGGGCTTCCTGGTCGCCAAGTTCGATCATCTGCTGGCCTGGGCCCGCACGGGGTCCCTGTGGCCGATGACGTTCGGCCTGGCCTGCTGCGCGGTGGAGATGATCCACGCCTACATGGCGCGCTACGATCTGGACCGTCTGGGCGTGATCCCTCGGCCCAGCCCGCGCCAGTCCGACGTGATGATCGTGGCCGGCACGCTGACCAACAAGATGGCCCCGGCGCTGCGCAAGGTCTACGACCAGATGCCGGAGCCCCGCTGGGTGATCTCCATGGGGTCCTGCGCCAATGGCGGGGGCTACTACCATTACAGCTATTCGGTGGTGCGCGGCTGTGACCGCATCGTGCCCGTGGACGTCTACGTCCCCGGCTGCCCGCCGACCGCCGAGGCGCTGGTCTATGGCATCATGCAGCTTCAGAAGAAGATTCGCCGCGGCGGCGAGATCGCCCGCTAACTTCCGGACAACCCAAGAGTAGATTGCATGTCCGTTCAGGCATTGAATGATCTCGGCGAGCATCTGGCGGGGGCGCTGGGCGCCGATGTCGCGTCCTTCGAGACGCGATCGGGGCAACTGACCGTCCAGGTGCGGCGCGGCGCGATCGAAAAGGTCCTGAAGTTCCTGCGGGACGACAGCGACTGCCGGTTCGAAAGCCTGGTCGATCTGACCGGCGTCGACTATCCCGACAGGGAAGAGCGATTCGACGTCGTCTACCATTTGCTGAGCTACAGCCATAACCAGCGCATCCGGGTGAAGATCATGACCGACGAGGAGACGCCCGTCCCCTCCGCGGTGGAGCTTTTCCCGGTGGCCGGGTGGTTCGAACGCGAAGTGTGGGACATGTTCGGGATTTTCTTCTCCGACAATCCCGACCTGCGGCGCATCCTGACCGATTATGGTTTCGAAGGGCATCCGCTACGCAAGGATTTCCCGCTGACCGGCTATGTCGAGGTGCGCTACGACGAGGAGCAGAAGCGGGTGGTCTACGAGCCCGTGAAGCTGACCCAGGATTTCCGCACCTTCGATTTCCTGAGCCCGTGGGAGGGCATGACGAGGACGATGCTGCCGGGCGACGAGAAGGCGGCGGAGGGCGAGACCCCGGAATCGGGGAAGGCGTAAGGGATCATGGCCGAAGAACAACAGATCAAGCCGTTCACGCTCAATTTCGGTCCCCAGCATCCGGCCGCGCACGGCGTGCTGCGCCTGGTGCTGGAGATGGATGGCGAGGTGGTCGAGCGGGCGGACCCGCATATCGGCCTGCTCCATCGCGGCACCGAAAAGCTGATCGAATACAAGACCTACATCCAGGCGATCCCCTATTTCGACCGGCTGGATTATGTCGCGCCGATGAACCAGGAGCATGCCTTCGCCCTGGCGACGGAGAAGCTGCTGGGCATCGAGGTGCCGGAGCGGGCGAAGTATATCCGCGTGCTCTACAGCGAGATCGGCCGCATCCTCAACCATCTGCTGAACCTGACGACGTTCGCGCTGGATGTTGGCGCGATCACGCCGTCGCTGTGGGGATTCGAGGAACGCGAAGTCCTCATGGAGTTCTATGAGCGGGTCTGCGGCGCCCGTCTGCACGCCAACTATTTCCGTCCTGGCGGGGTCCATCAGGACCTGCCGGCGGGACTGGCGGACGATATCTGGGCCTATACCGAGCGGTTCCCGGCCTTCATCGCCGACCTTGAGGATCTGCTGAGCGAGAACCGCGTCTTCAAGCAACGGACGGTCGATGTCGGGATCGTCACCAAGGAGGAGGCGCTGGCCTGGGGCTTCACCGGCCCGATGCTGCGCGGGTCGAACGTCGCCTGGGACCTGCGCAAGGCGCAGCCCTACGAAGTCTATGACCGGATGGATTTCGACGTCCCGGTCGGCCTGACCGGCGACTGTTATGCGCGTTACCTGATCCGGATCGAGGAGATGCGCCAGTCGGCCCGCATCATCCGGCAATGCCTGGAGCAGATGCCCAAGGACGGGCCGATCAAGGTCGCCGACCGCAAGGTCGCGCCGCCGCCCCGGGCCGAGATGAAGCGGTCGATGGAAGCGCTGATCCATCACTTCAAGCTCTATACCGAAGGTTATCACGTGCCGGAGGGCGAGGTTTACGCGGCGGTCGAGGCGCCCAAGGGCGAATTCGCCGTATATCTGGTCGCCGACGGCACGAACCGCCCCTACCGATGCCGCATCCGCGCTCCCGGCTTCGCGCATCTTCAGGGGCTGGACTTCATGAGCCGAGGTCACATGCTCGCCGACGCGGTGGCGATCATCGGCTCCATGGACATCGTTTTCGGGGAAATCGACCGATGAGTTTCGGAGCGCCGGCGCCGCAACACCTCCAGCCGCAGGACTTCGCCTTCACGCCGGAGAATCTGGAGCGCGCGCAAAAGATCATCGCCAAATATCCGCCGGGCAAGCAGCAGAGCGCGGTGATGCCGCTGCTGGACCTCGCCCAGCGTCAGAACGAGAACTGGCTGCCGCGCGCGGCGATGGATTACGTGGCCGACCTTCTGGAAATGCCGCGCATCCGCGCCTATGAGGTCGCCAGCTTCTACACGATGTACAACAAGGCCCCGGTCGGGAAATTCCTGGTCCAGGTCTGCACCACAACGCCCTGCTGGCTGTGCAATTCCGACGCGGTGCTGAAGGCGCTGAAAGACAAGACCGGCGCGACGCCCGGCCATGACAGTGAGGACGGCATGTTCACCGTCGTCGAGGTCGAATGCCTGGGCGCTTGCGTCAACGCGCCGATGATCCAGATCAACGACGACTATGTCGAGGATCTGGACTACGACCGGACCTGCGCGCTGATCGACGATCTGAAGGCCGGCAAGGCGCTGAAGAAGGGGTCGGTGATCGGCCGGCCCGGCAGCCAGGCGGAGGCGGGACCGACCTCGCTGGCGGAATGGGCGCCCGACACGAAGAAGGGCCAGAAGCGCGCGGCGAAGACCGCCGAGGGCGCGGAGGTCGACAACGGGCAGGTCGCCGAATCCCTGAAGGGCGCCGAGGGCCGTTCCCGGTCGGATGCCGATCCGGAGAAGAAGGCCCGGACCAAGGTCAAGATCCATCCGGAAGGCAAGACCACCGGCGCGAAGGAAGGGCAGTAGCCATGCTGCGGGACGAAGACCGGATCTTCACCAACCTCTACGGTTGGCAGGATTGGGGGCTTGAGGCCTCGCGGAAGCGCGGCGTCTGGGACAACACCAAGGCGCTGATCGAGCTGGGCCGCGAGAAGATCATCGAGGAGGTCAAGGCCTCCGGCCTGCGCGGGCGCGGCGGGGCGGGCTTCCCGACCGGCATGAAATGGTCGTTCATGCCCAAGGAGAACCCGGACGGCCGCCCCAGCTACCTGGTCATCAACGCCGACGAATCGGAGCCCGGGACCTGCAAGGACCGGGACATCATGCGGCACGACCCGCACCGGCTGGTCGAGGGCGCGCTGGTCTCGTCCTTCGCGATGGGCGCCCATGCCTGCTACATCTACATCCGCGGCGAGTTTTATACCGAAGCGTCGGAAATCCAGCGGGCGATCGACGAGGCGTACGAGGCCGGGCTGATCGGCGAGAACGCCTGCGGGTCCGGCTGGGATTTCGACCTCTACCTCCATCGCGGCGCCGGAGCCTATATCTGCGGCGAGGAGACCGCGCTGCTGGAGAGCCTTGAGGGCAAGAAGGGCCAGCCGCGCAACAAGCCGCCCTTCCCGGCGCAGGCCGGCCTCTATGGCTGCCCGACGACGGTCAACAATGTCGAGACGATCGCCGTGGTGCCGGAGATCCTGCGGCGCGGCGGGGAATGGTTCGCCGGGCTGGGCCGGCCGAAGAACCATGGCACCAAGCTGTTCTGCATCTCCGGCCATATCAACCAGCCCTGCAATGTCGAGGAGGAACTCGGCATCTCCATGCGGGAACTGATCGACAAGCATGCCGGCGGCGTGCGCGGCGGCTGGGACAATCTGCTGGCGGTGATTCCCGGCGGCTCGTCCACGCCGGTGCTGCCCAAGGACATCTGCGACACCGTCCTGATGGATTTCGACAGCCTGCGCGAGGTCAAGTCCGGCCTGGGCACCGCCGGGCTGATCGTGATGGATAAGTCGACCGACATCGTCTACGCCATCGCCCGGCTGTCGCATTTCTACATGCATGAGAGCTGCGGCCAGTGCACGCCGTGCCGCGAGGGCACCGGCTGGCTGTGGCGGGTCATGAAGCGCATGGTCAAGGGCGACGCCCGGGTCGAGGAGATCGACATGCTGCTGGAAGTGACCAAGGAGATCGAGGGCCACACGATCTGCGCCCATGGCGACGCCGCCGCATGGCCGGTCCAGGGCCTGATCCGGCACTTCCGCCCGGAGATGGAGCGCCGCATCCGCGAATACCGCGACGCCGCCCACCGGGTCGCGGCGGAGTAGGAACGAAAAATGCCTAAGCTGACGATCGACGGAATCGAGATCGAGGTCGAGCCGGGGACATCGGTCCTCCAGGCCTGCGAGCAACTGGGCGTGGAGATCCCACGCTTCTGCTATCACGACCGGCTTTCAGTGCCGGCCAACTGCCGCATGTGCCTGGTGGAGATGGAGCGCAGCCCGAAGCCGATCGCGTCCTGCGCGATGCCGGCCGGCGACGGCATGGTCATCCGCACCGACACGGACCTGGTCCACAAGGCCCGCAAGGGCGTGATGGAATTCCTGCTGATCAACCACCCGCTGGACTGCCCGATCTGCGACCAGGGCGGCGAGTGCGATCTGCAGGACCAGGCGATGGCCTACGGCTTCGACCGGGGCCGATTCGCGGAGAACAAGCGGGCGGTGAAGGAGAAATATCTCGGGCCGCTGATCAAGACCTTCATGACGCGCTGCATTCATTGCACCCGCTGCATCCGCTTCGCCGACGAGATCGCCGGCGTGCCGGAGATGGGGGCGACTGGCCGCAGCGAGCACATGGAGATCGGCACCTATGTCGGGAAGGCGGTGTCGTCGGAACTGTCCGGCAACATGATCGACATCTGCCCCGTCGGCGCGCTGACCTCCAAGCCCTACGCCTTCGCGGCGCGGCCGTGGGAGTTGAAGAAGACCCAGACGGTCGACGTGATGGACGCCGTCGGCTCCAGCATCCGCGTCGACGCAAGGGGCGGGCAGGTGATGCGCGTCCTGCCGCGCCTCAACGAGGACGTGAACGAGGAGTGGATCAGCGACAAGACCCGCTTCGCCTGCGACGGGCTGATGCGCCAGCGGCTTGACCGCCCCTATGTGCGGCGCGACGGCAAGCTGACGCCGGCGAGCTGGGAAGAAGCCTTCGCGGCGGTAACGGCGCGGCTCCAGGGCGTCGACGGCTCCCGCATCGCGGCGATCGCCGGCGACCTTTGCGACGCGGAATCGATGTTCGCCCTGAAGGGGCTGATGACCGCGCTGGGATCGGCCAATATCGACTGCCGCCAGGACGGCGCGAAGATCGGTGTGGGCGCGCGGGCCGGTTATCTGTTCAACACCGGCATCGCCGGGATCGAGGAAGCCGACGCCATCCTGATCGTGGGGTCCAACCCCCGGATCGAGGCGCCGATCCTCAACGCCCGCATCCGCAAGCGGTGGCTGCGCGGCGGCCTGACGGTCGGCGTCATCGGGACGAACGAGGACCTGACCTACCGCACCGAATATCTGGGCGCGGGGACGGACACGCTATCGGAGATCGCGGGCGGCAAGGGCGACTTCGCGAAGCTGCTGAAGGACGCCAAGAACCCGATGGTCATCGTCGGCATGGGCGCGCTGGCCCGGCCCGACGGCGCGGTTATCCTGGCGGCGTGCCGGGAGCTGGCGACGGTTCGGGAAGACTGGAACGGCTTCAACGTTCTGCACACCGCCGCCGGACGGGTCGGCGGGCTGGATGTCGGCTTCCTGCCGGGCGAGGGCGGCCGCGACGTGGCAGGTATCCTGGACGGGGCCGGGAAGGGCGAGATCGATGTGGTCTGGCTTTTGGGCGCGGACGAGATCGACACCAGCCGGCTGGGCGACGCCTTCGTCATCTATCAGGGCCATCACGGCGACCGCGGCGCGCACCGCGCCGACGTGATCCTGCCCGGCGCTGCCTATACGGAGAAGAACGGCACCTACGTCAACACCGAAGGGCGGGCGCAGCTTGGTCGCATGGCGGTCTTCCCGCCCGGCGAGGCGCGGGAGGACTGGAAGATCCTGCGCGCGGCGAGCCAGCATCTGGGCCGCACGCTGCCCTATGACAGCCTGCGCGAGCTGCGCGGCAAGATGCTGGAGGCGCACCCGACCTTCGCGGCGATCGACGTGCTGGAGCCGGCCGCGTGGGGCGCGTTCGGCGAGAAGGGGAAGATGGATCAGGCGCCGTTCGCGACGCCGATCGCGAATTTCTACATGACCGACCCGATCAGCCGGGCGTCTGAGACGATGGCGCGCTGCGTGGATGAGATCCTGCACGGCGGCGGCGCGGCCGAAGCAGCGGAATAGGCGACGAGAAGATGGAAGCTTTCTGGACCGGCTACGCCTGGCCGACGATTCTCATCGTCATCCAATGCATGGCGATCATCGTTCCCCTTCTGATCGCGGTCGCCTACCTGACCTATGCGGAACGCAAGGTGCTGGGGGCGATGCAGCTCCGCCAGGGGCCGATGGTCGTCGGACCGTTCGGCCTGCTGCAACCCTTCGCGGACGGGCTGAAGCTGTTCGCGAAGGAGACGATCATCCCGTCCGGTTCGAACCGGGTGGTGTTCGTGATCGCGCCGATGATCACCTTCCTGCTCAGCCTCATCGCCTGGGCGGTGATCCCGTTCGGCGACGGGATGGTGCTGGCCGACATCAATGTCGGCATCCTCTACCTGTTCGCCATCTCCTCGCTGGGCGTCTACGGCATCATCATGGCCGGCTGGGCCTCGAACTCGAAATACGCCTTCCTGGGCGCGCTTCGGTCGGCGGCGCAGATGGTGTCCTACGAGGTCTCGATCGGCTTCGTCATTATCACGGTGCTGCTGTGCGCCGGATCGCTGAACCTGACCGAGATCGTGCTGGCGCAGAAGGGCATCTACGGCTTCGTCAACGGCTTCCTGCTGACGCCGCTGCTGCCGATGGCGGTGGTCTTCTTCGTCTCCGCCCTGGCGGAGACGAATCGTTCGCCGTTCGACCTGCCGGAAGGCGAATCGGAGCTGGTGGGCGGCTACAACGTCGAATATTCGGCGATGACGTTCGCGCTGTTCTTCCTGGGCGAGTATGCCAACATGATCCTGATGAGCGGGATGACCACCATCCTGTTCCTGGGAGGCTGGCTGCCGCCGTTCGACTGGGCGCCGCTCTACTGGATCCCGGGGCCGATCTGGTTCGCGCTCAAGATCGCCTTCTGCCTGTTCACCTTCATCTGGGTGCGAGCGACGCTGCCGCGGTACCGCTACGACCAGTTGATGCGGCTGGGCTGGAAGGTGTTCCTGCCGCTGTCGCTGCTGTGGGTGATCGTGATCGCCGGCGGGCTGCTGGCGTTCGACCTGCTGCCGGCGTGAAGTATTAGGATCGGATAGAAGATGGCATTTCTGGACCGCACCGCCCGGGGGCTCTTCCTGACCGAGCTGCTTACGGGCCTGGGGCTTACCTTCAGCTACATGTTCAAGCCGAAGGTGACGCTGAACTACCCGTTCGAGAAGGGGCCGATCAGCCCGCGCTTCCGAGGGGAGCACGCGCTGCGCCGCTACCCCAACGGCGAGGAGCGCTGCATTGCCTGCAAGCTGTGCGAGGCGGTGTGCCCGGCCCAGGCGATCACCATCGAGTCGGAGCCGCGCGCCGACGGCAGCCGCCGCACGACGCGCTACGACATCGACATGACGAAGTGCATCTATTGCGGCCTGTGCCAGGAGGCCTGCCCGGTGGATGCGGTCGTCGAGGGGCCGAACTTCGAATTCTCGACCGAGACGCGGGAAGAGCTTTTCTATAACAAGGAGAAGCTGCTGGCGAACGGCGACCGATGGGAAGCCCAGCTCGCCGCGAACATTGCAGCCGACGCGCCTTACCGGTAAAAAGCCGGCGGCGCGCCACGTCCAGTTTCCTGGAATCGCGCCCTTGGGGGCGGCTTTCCAGATCAACCCGGGGGAAACCCTCGCCTTGACGACCCTTCATTCCTCCCAAGCCCGCGGGAGCGCTTCGGCATGATTGTCCAGGCCCTGGCCTTTTATCTTTTCGCCGGCATCGCCATCGCCTCCGGCGTGATGGTGATCTCAGCGAAGAACCCGGTCCATTCGGTGCTGTTCCTGATCCTGGCGTTCTTCAACGCCGCGGCGCTGTTCGTGCTGATGGGGGCGGAGTTCCTGGCGATGATCCTGGTCGTCGTCTATGTCGGCGCCGTGGCGGTGCTTTTCCTGTTCGTCGTCATGATGCTGGACATCAATTTCGCCGAACTGCGCCAGGGTTTCCTCCAGTACCTGCCGATCGGTGGGCTGATCGGGCTGATCCTGCTGGTCGAGCTGGTGTTCGTGTTCGGCGCCTGGGTGGTGTCTCCCGGCGCGGAAGGGGCCAGCCGCGCGGTCATGCCGGCGACCGACCAGGTGAGCAACACCGAGGCGCTGGGCCGGCTGATCTATACCGACTACGCCTACCTGTTCCAGGCGTCGGGGCTGGTCCTGCTGGTCGCGATGATCGGCGCGATCGTCCTGACGCTCCGTCAGCGCGAGGGCGTGCGCCGGCAGAAGATCTCCGATCAGGTGAGCCGCCCGCGCGATCAGGTGGTCGCCATCCGCAAGGTCGAGAGCGGGGAAGGGGTCTAAGGACATGGAAATCGGTCTCGCTCACTATCTGACGGTCGCGGCGATCCTGTTCACGCTGGGCATCTTCGGCATCTTCCTCAACCGGAAGAACGTCATCATCATCCTGATGTCGATCGAGCTGATGCTGCTGGCGGTCAACCTGAACCTTGTGGCGTTCTCCACCACGCTGAACGATCTGGTCGGCCAGATCTTCGCGATGTTCGTGCTGACGGTCGCCGCGGCGGAGGCGGCGATCGGGCTCGCCATTCTGGTCGTCTATTTCCGGAACCGCGGCACCATCGCGGTCACCGACATCAATCTCATGAAGGGCTGAGGGCGTCGCACCGATGGAAGTTGCCGCGATATTCCTGCCGCTCATCGGCTTTCTGATTGCCGGCTGCCTTGGCCGCGTCATCGGCCATCGCGCGTCGATGGCCGTGACCGTGGCCAGTGTCTGCGCCGCTGCGATCCTTTCGATCTGGCTGTTCGTCGACGTCGCGCTGGGCGGCGAGACGCGCACGATCACCCTCTTCACCTGGATCGAAAGCGGCGATTTCGCCGTGGATTGGGCGCTGAGGTTCGACACGCTGACGGCCGTGATGCTGATCGTCGTCAACGGCGTGTCGGCAATGGTCCACATCTATTCCATCGGCTATATGAGCCACGATCCGCACCGGGCCCGGTTCTTCGCCTATCTCAGCCTGTTCACCTTCATGATGCTGATGCTGGTGACGGCGGACAATCTGGTGCAGATGTTCTTCGGCTGGGAGGGCGTCGGTCTCGCCTCCTATCTGCTGATCGGCTTCTGGTACGAGAAGAAGTCCGCCAACGACGCCTCCATCAAGGCGTTCGTGGTGAACCGGGTCGGCGATTTCGGGTTCCTGCTGGGCATCTTCGCGATCTTCGTGATCTTCGGATCGGTCGAGTTCGACACGGTCTTCGAGGCCGCGCCGGCCATGGCGGACGCCACCTTCAACTTCCTGGGCTACGAGGTCCCGGCGCTGAACACGGCCTGCCTGCTGCTGTTCGTCGGCGCGATGGGCAAGTCCGCCCAGCTTGGCCTGCACACCTGGCTGCCGGACGCGATGGAAGGCCCGACCCCGGTTTCCGCGCTGATCCACGCCGCGACGATGGTGACCGCCGGCGTCTTCATGATCGCCCGCCTGTCGCCGGTCTTCGAATATGCGCCGACGGCGCTGATGGTGGTGACGATCGTCGGCGCGACGACGGCCTTCGTGGCGGCGACGATCGGCCTGACCCAGACCGACATCAAGCGCGTCATCGCCTATTCGACGATGAGCCAGCTCGGCTACATGTTCTTCGCGCTGGGCGTCTCCGCCTATGAGGCGGCGATCTTCCACCTGATGACGCACGCCTTCTTCAAGGCCCTGCTGTTCCTGGGCTCCGGATCGGTGATCCACGCCATGTCGGACGAGCAGGACATGCGCAAGATGGGCGGCATCTGGCGGATGATCCCCGTCACCTACGCGATGATGTGGATCGGCAGCCTGGCGCTTGCCGGGGTCGGGGTCTACGGCGTGTTCGGCTTCGCCGGCTTCTATTCCAAGGACATCATCCTGGAGTCGGCGTTCGCGGATCATAGCTGGTTCGGCTCCTACGCCTTCTGGCTGGGCACGATCGCGGCGCTGCTGACCGCTTTCTATAGCTGGCGGCTGCTGCTGATGACCTTCCACGGCCAGCCGCGCGCCGACGAGAAGACGATGGCGCACGTCCATGAAAGCCCCTGGGTCATGCTGGGACCGCTGGTCGTGCTGGCGATCGGGGCGGTGTTCGCCGGTTACGTGGGTTATGACGCGTTCGTCCATCATGGGCGCGAGGCGTTCTGGGGCGACTCGATCCTGGTGCTGGAAGCGAACGACACCATCGAGGCGGCGCATCACGTGCCCTTCTGGGTGAAGATCCTGCCGGTCGTGATGGGCCTGATCGGCATTGGCCTCGCCTACCTCTTCTATATGGGCCGGCCTTACCTGCCGGGGCTGACGGCGACCGTGTTCCGGCCGCTCTACAACCTCTCCTTCCGGAAATGGTATTTCGACGAGATCTACGACTTCTTCGTCGTCCGCTTTTCCATGTGGCTGGGTCGGGGGCTGTGGAAGTCAGGCGACGTGGCGATCATCGACGGCGTCGGACCGGACGGCATCGCGCGGGTGACGCGGGACATCGCGCGGCGGACCAGCGCGCTTCAGACCGGCTACCTCTATCACTACGCCTTCGCCATGCTCATCGGGGTGGTGGCGCTGGTTTCCTGGTATCTCTACAGCGTTCGGGGCTAAGGGCGGAATTTCATGGCTGACTGGCCCATTCTTTCGATCGTCACCTTCCTGCCGCTTCTGGGCGCCGCGCTGATCTTCCTGTTCGCGCGCGGCACGGACGAGGTGGTGGCGCGCAATTCGCGCTGGATGGCGCTGTGGACGACACTGTTCACCTTCGTCATCTCGCTGTTCCTGTGGTTCCGCTTCGATCGCGGCACGGCGGACTTCCAGTTCGTCGAGAAGGTGGCGTGGTTCCCGGAATTCAACATCGGCTATCACATGGGCGTGGACGGCATCTCGATGATGTTCGTCCTGCTGTCGACGCTCCTGACGCTGATCTGCGTGGCGGCGAGCTGGGACGGCATCCGCAACCGCGTGAAGGAATACATGATCTCCTTCCTGGTCCTTGAGACCATGATGGTGGGCATGTTCTGCGCGCTGGACTACGTGCTGTTCTACGTCTTCTTCGAGGGCGTGCTGATCCCGATGTTCATCATCATCGGCGTCTGGGGATCGGGCGAGCGGCGCATCTATGCGGCGTTCAAGTTCTTCCTCTACACGCTGACCGGATCGCTGCTGATGCTGGTCGCGCTGCTGGCGATGTACATCCAGGCCGGCACGACCGATATCCCGACGCTGCTTGTGACCGAGTTCAGCCCGCAGATGCAGTTCTGGCTGTGGATCGCGCTGTTCGCGTCCTTCGCGGTCAAGATCCCGATGTGGCCGGTGCATACGTGGCTGCCGGACGCCCATGTCGAGGCGCCAACGGCGGGGTCGGTGATCCTGGCCGGCGTGCTGCTGAAGATGGGCGGCTACGGTTTCCTGCGCTTCTCCATTCCCATGCTGCCGGACGCGACGGCGGATTTCGCGCCGATGGTCTTCGCGCTGTCGGTGATCGCGATCATCTACACCTCGCTCGTCGCGCTGGCGCAGGAGGACATGAAGAAGCTGATCGCCTATTCGTCGATCGCGCATATGGGTTTCGTCACCATCGGCATGTTCACGATGACGACACAGGGCGTGCAGGGATCGGTCTTCCAGATGCTGTCCCACGGCATCGTGTCGGGCGCGCTGTTCCTGTGCGTCGGCGTCGTCTACGACCGGCTGCACACGCGTGAGATCGCGCGCTATGGCGGGCTGGTCCACAACATGCCGAAATACGCCGTCGTCTTCATGATCTTCACGCTCGGCTCCGTCGGGCTGCCGGGCACCAGCGGCTTCGTCGGCGAATTCCTGAGCCTGGTCGGCGCCTATCGGGTGAACACGCTGGTCGCGGCGCTGGCCGCGCTGGGCGTGATCCTGGGCGCCGCCTACATGCTCTACCTCTACCGGCGGGTGATCTTCGGCAAGCTGGAGAAGGAGGACCTGAAGACGCTTCTGGACCTCAAGCCGCGCGAGGTTATGGTCTTCGCGCCGCTGGTCCTGCTGGTCTTCTGGATGGGCATCTACCCATCCAGCTTCATCGATGTGATGGATGCGTCCGTCGCCAACCTGATCGAGAATTATCAAACCGCCCTGGACAGCGGGCCGTCCGACGCGGCCGACGCCGTCGACATGGCCGGACGCTGACGCGCGGGAGACGATAAGAACATGACACCGTTCCCCGACCTGACGCCGGCCATGCCGGAACTGTTCCTCGCCTGCGCCGGCATGGCGCTGCTGCTTCTGGGCGTTCTGCGCGGTGGGAACCCGACGCGGCTGATCGCCCATCTGACGGTCGCCAGCTTCATCATCGCCGGCGCGCTGGTCGTCATGCTGCCGGAGGGCAGGGCGGTCACCTTCAGCGGCCTGTTCGTGATCGACAGCTTCGCGATCTTCGCCAAGCTGCTGGTGCTGCTGGGCTCCTCCCTCGCGGTCATCATGTCGCTGGGCTATATCGAGCGGGAGCAGATGGCCCGGTTCGAATATCCGGTGCTGTTCCAGTTCGCGACCGTCGGCATGCTGATGATGGTCAGCGCCAACGATTTGATCTCGCTCTATATCGGGCTGGAACTGCAGAGCCTGTCACTCTACATCGTCGCGGCCTTCCGGCGCGACACCCTGCGGTCCTCCGAAGCCGGCCTGAAATATTTCGTCCTGGGCGCACTGTCGTCGGGCCTGCTGCTCTACGGGTCTTCGCTGGTCTACGGCTTTGCCGGCACGACGAATTTCAGCACGCTGGCGCAGTCGCTGACGGCGTCGGGCGCGCCGTCGATAGGCCTGATCATCGGCATCGTCTTCATCGCCGCCGGCCTCGCCTTCAAGATCTCCGCCGTGCCGTTCCACATGTGGACGCCCGATGTCTATGAGGGCGCGCCGACGCCGGTTACCGCCTTCTTCGCGGTGGCCCCGAAGGTGGCGGCGCTGGCCCTGTTCGTCCGGGTGCTGATGGGGCCGTTCGGCGACATGGTCGCGCAGTGGCAGCAGATCATCATCGTCACCTCGATCCTGTCGATGGGGCTGGGCGGCTTCGCGGCCATCCATCAGAAGAACATCAAGCGGCTGATGGCCTATTCCTCGATCGGCCATATCGGCTACGCGCTGGTCGGCCTCGCCGCCGGGACGGAGAAGGGCGTCACCGCCGTGCTGATCTATCTGGCGATCTATCTCGCCATGAATGTCGGCACCTTCGCGGTGATCCTGTGCATGCGCGTCAACGGCCGGATGGTCGAGGGCATCAACGACCTGGCCGGCCTGTCGAAGACCCATCCGATGATGGCGCTGGCGCTGGCGATCTTCATGTTCTCGATGGCCGGCATCCCGCCGCTGGCGGGCTTCTTCGGGAAACTGTTCGTCTTCCAGGCGGCGGTGGAGGCGCAACTCTACGCCCTGGCCGTCATCGGCGTCCTGACCAGCGTGGTGTCGGCGTTCTATTACCTGCGCATCGTCAAGCTGATGTATTTCGATGAGCCGACCGAGGCGTTCGACCAGCCTGTCGACCGGGACATGGGCCTCGTCCTGACGGCCACGGGCCTGTTCACGCTGCTGTTCTTCGTCTACCCGATGCCGATCACAGCGGCGGCGGCGCGGGCGGCGGCGGCGCTGGTCGGCGGATGATCCCAGCCGATTCCGGACCAGGGGACGACGGAAAGGTCATCCCTCCGGACGGCTGGACCGTTCTTCACTTCGACCGGCTGGGCAGCACGAACGACGAGGCCCGCGCGCGCGCGACGGACGGCGCAGCCCATGGCACGGTCGTCTGGGCCGACGCCCAGGATTCAGGGCGCGGACGGCGGGGCCGGAGCTGGTCGTCGCTTGCCGGGAACCTGTTCTGCACCACCATCCTGCGCCCCGACGCGCCGGCGGCGACGGCGGGACAGTTGGGATTCGTCATCGCGCTGGCGACCCATGAGGCGGTGAAGGCCCTGTCGCCAACGGCCGACGCGATGCTGAAATGGCCCAACGACCTGCTGGTCGGCGGCCGGAAAATTTCGGGCATCCTGCTGGAATCGGCGCTTCGACCCGATGGCCGGACGGATTGGGTGATTGCCGGGCTGGGTGTCAACGTCGCGGCGCATCCGGAGAATTCGGAGACTCCGGCCATCAGCCTGAACGCGCTGCCCGGAGCATCGGAGGCCACGGCCGCCGAGTTGCTGGAGACCTACCTGCCGCGTCTGCGCTTCTGGTACGATCGCTGGGCTCTGGAAGGCTTCGAGCTGATCCGCGAGGCGTGGCTGGAACGGGCGCGCGGGCTGGGCGGCGAGGTCCGGGTCAGGCTGGAGACGGACAGCTTCGCCGGGCTGTTCGAGGATATCGACATGAACGGCGCGCTGATCGTGCGCCTTGGCGACGGGACCCGCCGCCGGGTGAATGCCGGCGATGTGTTCTTTCCGCATCTGATGCAGGAAGCCTGACCCGATGCTGCTCGCCATCGATGCCGGCAACACCAACATCGTCTTCGCCGTCTTCCAGGGCCGGCAGAAGAAGGGGCAGTGGCGGATCTCCACCGACAGCCGCCGGACCGCCGACGAATACGCCGTCTGGCTGATCAATCTGATGGCGATGAAGGGGCTGCGGCCGATCGATGTCAGCCACGCCATCCTGTCCAGCGTGGTGCCGGCGGCGACGTTCAACCTGGTGCGGCTCTGTTCCGACCATTTCGGCTGCGAGCCCATGAGGGTCGGCGATCCGGAGGTCGAACTGGGTATCCGGAACCTGCTGACCAACCCGAAGGAGGCCGGGGCCGACCGGCTGGTCAACGCGCTGTCGGCCGCCGCCAGCTATCCGTCGCCGCTGATCGTGCTGGATATCGGCACCGGCACGACCTTCGACATCGTGAACGCCGACGGCAACTATGCCGGCGGCGTCATTGCGCCGGGCCCGAACCTGGCGCTGGACGCGCTGCATAGGGTCGCAGCCCAGCTTCCCAAGGTAGAAATCGTCCGGCCGGAAACGGTAATAGGGAAGGGGACGATCGGGGCCATGCAGTCGGGCATGTTCTGGGGTTATACCAGCATGATCGAGGGGCTGCTGACCCGTATCAAGGCGGAGCTGTCGCCGACCGGCGATCCCGCCGTCACCGTCGTCACCACCGGGGGGCTGGGTGGCGTCTTCGCCGCCGCGACAGACATGATCGACCATGTCGACAGCGAATTGACGCTGCGCGGCCTTCAACTGGTATTCGAACGCAACAGAGCCCGATGACGCATATGGACGGGGGCATTGCCCCTCTGGACGGTCTCCACCTCCTGCCGCTGGGCGGGTCGGAGGAGATCGGGATGAACCTCTATCTCTACGGCCTGGACGGCAAATGGCTGATCGTCGATCTGGGCATCACCTTCGGCGACGAATCGACGCCGGGGATCGACGTGCTGATGCCCGACCCTTCCTTCATCGTGGAACGGCGGAAGGATCTGGTCGGGCTGGTGCTGACCCACGCGCACGAGGATCATTTCGGCGCCATCCAGTATCTCTGGCCCCGGCTGAAATGCCCGATCTACGCCACACCCTTCACCGCGGCGCTGCTGCGGCTGAAGCTGGCGGAGACGGATTTCGCGAAGAAGGTGAAGATCATCGAGGTGCCGCTGTCCGGGCGGCAGTCGATCGGGCCGTTCGACGTGGAGTTCGTGACCGTCACCCATTCGGTGCCGGAGCCCAACGCGCTGGTGCTGCGGACGCCCCACGGGCTGGTCGTCCATAGCGGCGACTGGAAGCTGGACCCCGAGCCGCTGGTCGGAGAGCAGACGGACGAACGGACTCTGCGGCGGCTGGGCGACGAGGGCGTGCTGGCGCTGGTATGCGATTCCACCAACGCGCTGGAGCCGGGGCGGTCGGGATCGGAAGGGGAGGTCCGCCGGAAGCTGACCGAGGCCATCGGCGGCATGAGGGGGCGCATCGCCGTTACCTGCTTCTCCACCAACGTCGCGCGCATCCAGACGGTCGCGGAGGCCGCGCACGCCAACGGCCGGCAATGCGCGCTGATCGGCCGGTCGCTGTGGCGGGTCCATGAGGCGGCGAAGCAGACCGGCTATCTGGACCTGCCCGAGCCGTTCCTGACCGAAGCGGAGGCGGCGCACGTGCCGCCCGACCAGATCGTGATGGTCTGCACCGGCAGCCAGGGAGAGCCGAGATCGGCGCTGGCCCGCATCGCGCGCGACGATCACAACCACATCGTGCTGGAGAAGGGCGACACGGTCATCTTCTCCGCCCGCGAGATACCGGGCAACGAGAAGGCCATCGGCCGGGTGCAGAGCAACCTGGCGCGGCTGGAGGTGGAGATCATCACGCCCGACGAGGCGATGGTCCATGTCTCGGGCCATCCGGCGCGGGAGGAGCTGACGGAATTCTACCAGTGGCTGCGGCCCCGGATCTCCGTGCCGGTCCATGGCACGCCGAAGCACCTTCAGGCCCATGCGCGGCTGGCCGACGCCTGCCAGGTGCCGGAGATCGTCATTCCCCATGACGGCGCGATCATCCGGCTGGAAGCCGGGAAGGCGGGAATCGTCGACGAGATCGAGGTGCGGCGGCTGGCGCTGGACGGCTCAAAGCTGATCCGCCTGGACAATGGCGTCGTCAAGAGCCGGCACCGGATGAACAATGAAGGCGTCGCCGTCGCGACGCTGGTGCTGGACCGCTCCGGCGAGTTGCTGGCCGATCCGCAGATATCGCTGATCGGGCTGGAGGATGACGGCGACGAGGAGGACAAGAAGATCGCGCTCATGGACCGTATCGAGGATGCGGTCGACAACCTCTCCAAGGCCGCCCGGAAGGATGACGAGGCGGTGCGAGAGGCGGCGCGGCTGGCGGTCCGGCGCACCATCAGGATGGCGCAGGGGAAGAAGCCGATGATCGACATCCAGCTTGTCAGGATCGACTGATGATCGGCCGGCTGAACCATGTCGCGATCGCCGTCCCGGACCTGGAGGCTGCCATCGCGCTCTACCGGGACGCGCTGGGCGCGGAGGTGTCGGCGCCGGTCGACCAGCCGGATCATGGCGTCGTCACCGTCTTCATCACGCTGCCGAACACGAAGATCGAGCTGCTCCATCCGCTGGGGGAGGAGTCGCCGGTCGCGAAGTTCCTGGAGCGGAACCCGGCCGGCGGCATCCACCATGTCTGCTATGAGGTCGCGGACATCAAGGCGGCGCAGGACCGGCTTCGGGCCGAGGGGCTGAGGGTGCTGGGCGAGGGGGAGCCTAAGATCGGCGCCCACGGAAAGCCCGTCCTGTTCCTGCATCCCAAGGACATGGCGGGCACGCTGGTGGAACTGGAAGAGATATGAACATCGTCTCCGCGATCGTGGTCTACGTCATTACCTGGTGGGTGGTCCTGTTCATGGTTCTGCCATGGGGCGTGAAACCACCGGAGCATGTGGAGGAGGGGCACGCCTCCAGCGCGCCGGACAGGCCCCGGCTGCTGCTGAAATTCGGGATCACGACGGCGGTGGCGGCCGTCATATGGCTGATCATCTATGTGCTGGTGATCTCAGACGTGTTCTCCTTCCGCGACTGGGCGGCGACCATCGAACGGTGAGGCTGGAGCGATCATGGGCGGGACGACCTATTGCGACATCGCGCCGGGCCATCCGGAGCATGGTCCATACCACGACGAGGAGTACGGATTCCCGCACCGCGACGACAGCGTGCTGTTCGAGCGGCTGGTGCTGGAGATCAACCAGGCCGGCCTCTCCTGGCTGACGATCCTGAAGAAACGACAGGCGTTCCGAGAAGCCTTCGACGGGTTCGACATCGACCGCGTCGCCGCTTATGGCGAGGAGGACCGGCAACGGCTGCTGTCGGACGCCGGGATTATCCGGAACCGGCTGAAGGTCGACGCCGCGATCGCCAACGCCCGGACGCTGCAGGAGATCCGGGAGAGCCATGGGAGCTTCGCCCAATGGCTGGACGCGCATCACCCGCTGGAGAAGGCGGAATGGGTGCGGCTGTTCAGGAAGACCTTCCGCTTCACGGGCGGAGAGATCGTCGGCGAGTTCCTGATGAGCCTGGGTTACCTGCCGGGGGCGCACGTTCAGGACTGTCCGGCCCATGAGCGGATCGCCCGGCTGTCGCCGCCCTGGATGAAGACAGGCGGATAGCCCCGGACGCCATTAACGCACGTCCGGGGCTACTCAAGCCGCTCAGCCCAGATAGGCGAACTTCACGACGAACAGGATGGCGAGGATCACA
This sequence comes from Inquilinus sp. CAU 1745, assembly GCF_039839375.1. Taxonomy (NCBI): domain Bacteria; kingdom Pseudomonadati; phylum Pseudomonadota; class Alphaproteobacteria; order Rhodospirillales; family Rhodospirillaceae; genus Inquilinus; species Inquilinus sp. CAU 1745. The sequence continues at coordinate 248,776 of NZ_JBDOQU010000001.1, read as the reverse complement.
ACGGTCGGGCTCGCCTCGCGGAACCGGCCGCTCAACAGCTTGATCGCGGCATAGGCGATAAAGCCGAATGCGATGCCGTGGGCGACGGAGTAGGTGAGCGGCATGGAGATCGCCGTCACCAGCGCCGGCGCGTATTCCGTCACATCGTCCCAATCGACCTCCGCCAGGCCCCTCGCCATGAGGCAGGCGACGAAGATCAGCGCCGGCGCGGTGGCGTAACCCGGGATGCTGGTCGCCAGCGGAGCAAGGAAGATCGCCAACACGAAGAGGATCGCCACCGTAATGGCGGTCAGGCCCGTCCGCCCGCCGGCATTGGCGCCGGCGGCGCTTTCGATGTAGCTGGTCGTCGTCGAGGTTCCGAAGATCGACCCGGCGACGGTGGCAGTCGAATCCGCCATCAGTGCGCGGCCCAGGCGAGGCAGCTTGCCCTCGGAGGTCAATAGCCCGGCCCTGTGCGCCACGCCGACGAGCGTCCCGGCTGTATCGAACAGATCGACGAACAGGAATGCGAACACGATCGACAGGAGGCCGATGCTGAGCGCTCCGGATATGTCGAGTTGAAGGAAGGTCGGCGCCATGCTCGGCGGCATGTCGAAGACGCCGCCGAACTGGGAGACGCCGAGGACCATGCCGATGATCGACACGCCAAGGATCGAGATGATGATGGCTCCCGGAACGCGCCATGCGGTGAGAGCGGCGATGGCGATGAAGCCGATGACGGCCAGGATCGGCGCCGGCTGGGTCAGGTCGCCGATGGTGACAAGCGTCACCGGATGGTCGGCGATGATGCCCGCGTTGGCCAGGCCGATGATGCCGAGGAAGAGGCCGATACCGGCGGAGATCGCCATCTTCAGCGACTGCGGGATCGCGTTGATGATGGCTTCGCGGATCGGCAGGATGCTGATGACGATGAAGATGATGCCGGAGAGGAAGACCGCGCCCAGCGCGACCTGCCACGTATAGCCCATGCCCAGCACGACGCCGTAGGTGAAGTAGGCGTTGAGCCCCATGCCGGGGGCGAGCGCAATCGGATAGTTGGCGTACAGTCCCATGATCGCGGTGCCGAGCGCGGCGGCCAGGCAGGTCGCGACGAAGACCGCCCCGCGGTCCATCCCAGCCTCGCTCAGGATGCTCGGATTGACGAAGATGATGTAGGCCATGGTCAGGAACGTGGTGAGCCCCGCCAGCACCTCCGTCCTGATCGACGTGCCATGCTCCTCCAGCTTGAAATACCTTTCAAACATCCCCTTTGCCCCTCTTTGGATTTAAGGCGCGCCCCTTCGCGCGGCCGGAGTATTGCCACAGTTGCCGCGACATAGAACCGTAATTTTCCATCCGTGGCGGGAGCTTAGGGAATCGTCAAGGGAATCGAGTATGTTGGCGACGATGATCCGCGCATCGGCATATCTCCTGACGCTTTTCCTGACGCCCGGACTTTCGGCGGCGGCCGAATCGGTCGTGGTCGAGGGTGACGCGCTGCGCGTCACGATCACGGAGCGGCAATGCCAGGCACTTGTCCCCCATGTCCCCGCGCCGGATGTGGCCTACCGGCCGGGAACCGACGCCATGGGACGGCCGGTCGCGCCCGCCGACCTGCCCGGCGGATCGCGGATCACGCTTCCCGACAGCTTCGACATCCCGATCACGGTAGACCTTGCCGACCGGTACGGCATCCCGGCCGATCCCGCGCTTTTCGACGGCGAGGTGAGGGTCGGCATAGTGACGCTCGAGGACAACCGTCTCTATTTCAACGGCCAGCCGCTGACGCCGGAGGACGAGCAGGTCGTCGCCGCTGCCTGCCGGGGCGTCCGGTAGGGTTTCAGAGATTTGTACGAGCCTCGCAGGCGCTCAAACCCAGCATCAGATCGCCGGAGCCTTCGTCACGCCGCAGGAGATGGGTGCATTCCGCCGTGGCTTCGATCCGCGCGGGTTCGGCCGAGGATTGCTCCGCATCTTCTCCGCCGGTCATGGCGAACCTTCCGCTCTCCGTGAACCGGGTCGTCGCCGTCGCGGCGTTCGGCCCGATCGGATGGACATCCAGAACCTCGACCGTCAGCTCGTAATCCTGCATCGCATCGTCGGGCATCCGGGACATCATGCCCAGCACGATATGGCCGAACCGGACCATGTCCTGCTTGTCCAGCGATGTGACGGAGAAAGCCTTGCGCTCCTCCCCCACATAGAGTTCCTGGCTCATGGCGAAGGTCGCCTCGTCCGCGATCCTGCTTTCCGTCCAGTCGAGCAGGGTTTCATAGTCGCCCGACCGCACCGCCTGCGTGACGTCCTGTCCCATGATTTCGAAGAAGCCCCTGACCTCGTCTGCTGAGAGAGCTTCCTGAGCCTGGGCCGGGGCATGTCCTGTTGCGGTGAGAAAGCCGGCCACCGCCAAGCCCAACCATATGCTCCTTTCGCCAATCGCCATGTCTTGTCCTTCCTTCGCTTCGGTGTCGGATAAGCACAACCAGTCGTTGCGCATCCTTTGCCGAAGCAACAGCCGACATCCGTCATGGTTCCGATCGGACTGCGCGCGCCCGTGGACAGGGGCGGGCGCATTCCCTAAAGTCGCGCCGCTTTCGAAACAGCCCTGTCGGGACCCGTCACCCCATGCGTCTTTCCCGCTATCTCCTGCCCACGCTGAAGGAAAATCCCAGCGAGGCGCAGATCGTGTCGCACCGGCTGATGCTGCGCGCCGGCATGATCCGCCAGACCAGCGCCGGTATCTATGCCTGGCTGCCGCTGGGTTTCCGCGTCCTGAAGAAGATCGAGCAAATCGTCCGGGAAGAGCAGGACCGGTTCGGTTGCCAGGAACTGCTGATGCCGACGATCCAGCCGGCCGACCTGTGGCGGGAGAGCGGGCGCTATGACGATTACGGCAAGGAAATGCTGCGCATCCGCGACCGGCATGAGCGGGACATGCTCTACGGCCCGACCAACGAGGAGATGATCACCGACATCTTCCGGTCGTCGATCCGCAGCTACAAGGACCTGCCGCAGCTTCTCTACCATATCCAGTGGAAGTTCCGGGACGAGGTGCGGCCCCGCTTCGGCGTGATGCGCGGGCGGGAATTCCTGATGAAGGACGCCTACAGCTTCGACATTTCGCCCGAGGCGGCGCGGCAATCCTACTACCGGTTCTTCGTCTGCTACCTGTCCACCTTCGCCCGGATGGGGCTGAAGGCGATCCCGGTGAAGGCGGATACCGGGCCGATCGGCGGCGATCTCAGCCACGAATTCCAGATCCTGGCCAATACCGGCGAGAGCGAACTGCACATCGACAGGGCGTTGCTGGAACTGGACATGGAGGACGCGCCGGGGCCGGACGGCGACCTGGAGAGCTTCGTTGAGCGCGTGACCGGGCTCTATGCCGCCGCCGACGAAATGCATGTCGCCGCGGACTGCCCTGTGCCGGCGGAGAAGCTGGAGACGCGCCGGGGGATCGAGGTCGGCCATATCTTCTATTTCGGCACCAAATATTCCGCCTCCATGGGCGCGACGGTCACGACCCCGGAAGGCAATCAGGTGCCGGTGGAGATGGGGTCCTACGGCATCGGCGTCTCCCGCCTCGCCGGTGCGATCATCGAGGCGAGCCACGACGATGCCGGCATTATCTGGCCGGACAGCGTCGCGCCCTTCGGCGTCGGGCTGATCAACCTGAAGAGCGGCGACGAAGCCTGCGACAAGGCCTGTGAGGACATCATGGGCAGGCTGGAGGCGGCCGGGATCGAGACGCTTTACGACGATCGCGAGGAGCGGGCGGGCGCCAAGTTTGCGTCGATGGATCTGATCGGCCTGCCCTGGCAACTCATCGTCGGCCCGCGCGGACTGCAGAACGGCGTGGTGGAGCTGAAGCGGCGCGCGACGGGCGAGCGGCAGGAACTGTCCCTGGAAGCCGCGCTGGCGAAGCTGGCGGGGTAGGGTAGATAGGGTAGGGCCGGCCCTTAGATTCGCCACAAAAGCCCGCTTCCTTGCGCGCGGACGGATAGGAAAGGTCCCGGATGTTCAACGCCTTTGAGAGGTTGGTCGCGTTCCGATACCTCCGCGCGCGCCGTAAGGAAGGATTCATCTCGGTCATCGCGGGCTTTTCCCTGCTGGGGATCGCGCTGGGGGTGGCGACGCTGATCATCGTGATGGCGGTGATGAACGGCTTCCGCCAGGAGCTGGTGGAACGGGTGCTGGGCCTCAACGGGCATCTCAGCGCCTATGGGTTGAACGGCCCGCTGACCGAATATGACGAGTTCACCGAGCGGCTGCGCGAACTGGACCTGGTGCTGGACGCCATGCCGGTGATCGAAGGCCAGGCGCTGGTGACCCATGGCGGCAGCGCCAGCGGCGCGGCCATTCGCGGCGTCAGGCCCGAGGATTTCCTGCGCCGGCCGTCCATCGCGGACAATCTGGAGATAGAGAATCCCGGCGACTTCTCCGGCCCCGTGATCGCGGTCGGCCAGCGCATGGCCGAGCGGTTCGGCCTGACGCTGGGGGACAGCCTGACGCTGACGGCCCCACAGGGCAGCGCCACGGCCTTCGGCACCATGCCCCGATCCCGCGCCTATGAGATAGCGGCGATCTTCGAGGTCGGCATGTACGAATACGACAACAGCTTCGTCTATATGCCGTTGGAGGCCGCCCAGATCTTTCTCCAGATGCAGGGCGCGGCCACCAACATCGACATCTTCGTGGAGAATCCGGGCGAACTGGACGCTGCGCGCGCACAGCTTCAGCCGATCGTAGCGGGCCGGGCGCGGCTGTGGGACTGGCAGCAGGCGAATTCCAGCTTCTTCAACGCGCTGGAGGTCGAACGAAACGTCATGTTCCTGATCCTGACGCTGATCATCCTGGTCGCCGCCTTCAACATCATCTCCGGCCTCGTCATGCTGGTGAAGGACAAGGGGCGGGACATCGCGATCCTGCGCACGATGGGCGCGACGCGGGGCATGGTCACGCGGATATTCTTCCTGACCGGCGCGTCGATCGGTCTGGTGGGCACGCTTCTCGGCCTCGGGCTCGGCGTCGCCTTCGCGGATAATATCGAGGTTATCCGCCAGGGGCTCCAGTCCCTGACCGGCACCGAGTTGTTCAGCGCGGAAATCTACTTCCTGAGCCAGCTTCCGGCCGAGATCGACTGGATGGAGGTGGTGACAGTGGTCGCGATGGCGCTGGGCCTCTCCTTCGCCGCGTCGATCTATCCGGCATGGCGGGCGGCGCGCCTCGATCCCGTGGAGGCCCTGCGCTATGAGTGAGCCCATCCTCACCCTCAAGGACATCACCCGCCAGTTCGACGAGGCGGGACACAAGCTGGACGTTTTGCGCGGCGCGTCGCTGTCCATAGAGCCGGGAGAGCTGGTCGCGCTGGTCGGCCCCTCCGGGTCGGGCAAATCGACGCTGCTGCACATCGCCGGCCTTCTGGAGCGGGCGACCGGTGGGGAGATCACGGTCGACGGCACGCGCTGCGACACGCTGGGCGACCGGGAGCGGACGGCGCTGCGCCGGACGGCCATCGGCTTCGTCTATCAGTTCCACCATCTGCTGCCGGAGTTCAGCGCGCAGGAGAACATCATCCTGCCGCAGATGATCGACGGCGTATCGCGGTCGAAGGCGAAGGAGCGGGCGCGCGATCTGCTGGCCAAGGTCGGGCTGGCCGACCGCGCCACCCATCGTCCGGGCCAGCTTTCCGGCGGCGAGCAGCAGCGGGTGGCGATCGCCCGCGCATTGGCCAACCAGCCCAGGATCCTGCTGGCCGACGAACCGACGGGAAATCTGGACGAGCACACGGCGGAGGATGTCTTCGCGCTGCTGAAGGGGCTGGTCCACGAAACCGGAACCGGCGCCCTGATCGCCACCCATAACCTGGATCTGGCGGACCAGATGGACAGAGTCCTGGAGATGCGGGACGGGCATCTGACGGCGCTCCGGAAGGCCGCCTGACCTTTGGTGATTTTCATCCCCATGTTCCACATCGCGTTCCCGATAAGTTCATGATGACGGGTCCGTCGGCGGCTGCGATGTTGCCGCCATGCCGAACGCCGATTTCATCCATCTTCGCGTCCATTCCGCCTATTCGCTGTCCGAAGGGGCGCTGAAGGTCAAGGAGTTGGTCAAGCTCTGTGTCGAACAGGGCATGCCGGCGGTAGCGGTCACCGACAGCAGCAACCTGTTCGGCGCGCTGGAATTCTCCCTGGCGGCGGCCGATGCCGGAATCCAGCCGATCACCGGCACGGTGCTCAACGTCGCGCGGCCCGATATCGCCGGCGGTGCCGGGCGCAACGGCCAGAAACCGAAGCCCGACCAGATCGTCCTGCTGGCCCAGGACGAGGCGGGCTACACCAACCTGATGGCGCTGCTCAGCCATGCCTATCTGGAGACAGAGCCGGGCGAGGAGCCGCATGTCGGCTGGGAAGCGCTGGAGCGGCACGCCACGGGGTTGATCGCGCTTTCCGGCGGTCCCGGCGGCACGGTCGGCCGGCTGCTGGCGGAGGGGCACGCGGACCAGGCCGAGGCGACCCTGCTGACGCTCCGCGACATCTATCCCGGACGTCTCTATGTCGAGCTGATGCGCCATGGCGATCCGGTCGAGGACAGGATAGAGCCGGCGCTGGTCGACCTTGCCTATAAGCATGATCTGCCGCTCGTCGCGACCAACGACGTCTATTTCGCGCACCGCAAGATGTTCGAGGCGCATGACGCGCTGCTGTGCATCGCCGACGGCACCTATGTCGTCGAGAGCGACCGGCGTCGCGTCACGGTGGAGCACCATTTCAAATCGGCGGAGGAGATGGCGGCGCTGTTCTCCGACCTGCCGGAAGCGGTGCTGAACACGGCGGTGATCGCCCGGCGTTGCCATGTGATGCCGGAGAAGCGGGCCCCGATCCTGCCGGCCTTTCCGACGGTCGCCGGACGGACCGAGGCGGACGAGCTGCGCGCCCAGGCCCATGACGGGCTGGGGCGGCGGCTGGAGGTTCATGTCTTCCGACCGGAGATGGACCAGGCGACGCGGGAGGCGGAGGCCAAGCCCTATCGGGAGCGGCTGGATTACGAGTTGGGCGTCATCGAGCAGATGGGGTTTCCGGGATACTTCCTGATCGTCGCCGACTTCATCAAATGGGCGAAGGAGCAGGGGATCCCGGTCGGCCCCGGCCGCGGATCGGGCGCCGGATCGGTGGTCGCCTGGGCGCTGACCATCACGGATCTCAACCCGCTGCGCTTCGGCCTGCTGTTCGAGCGGTTCCTGAACCCCGAGCGCGTGTCGATGCCGGATTTCGACATCGATTTCTGCCAGGACCGGCGCGACCGGGTGATCGACTACGTCCAGCAGAAATATGGCGGCGACCGCGTCGCCCAGATCATCACCTTCGGTAAACTCCAGGCCCGCGCCGTGCTGCGCGATGTCGGCCGCGTCCTCCAGATGCCCTACGGGCAGGTCGACCGCCTCTGCAAGATGGTGCCGAACAACCCGGCCAATCCGGTCACGCTGCAGCAGGCGATCGACGGCGATCCGCAGCTTCGGGAGATGCGCGACAGCGACGAGACGGTGCGCCATCTGATCGACACCGCGCTGAAGCTGGAAGGTCTCTACCGCCACGCCTCCACCCATGCGGCGGGCGTCGTCATCGGCGACCGGCCGCTGTCTGAGCTTGTGGCGCTCTATCGGGATCCGCGCTCGCCGATGCCGGTCACGCAGTTCAACATGAAATATGTCGAACAGGCGGGGCTGGTGAAGTTCGACTTCCTGGGGCTGAAGACCCTGACGGTGCTGGCCCGCGCGGTCGATCTGATCCGGCAGGATCATCCGGATTTCGACCTGGAGACGATCCCGCTGGATGACAGGCCCAGCTACGAGATGCTGGGGCGGGGCGAGACGGTCGGCGTGTTCCAGCTGGAAAGTTCCGGCATGCGGGACGTGCTGCGCCAGATGAAGCCCAACCGGTTCGAGGACATCATCGCACTGGTCGCGCTCTACCGTCCGGGCCCGATGGACAACATCCCGACCTATATCGAGGTCAAGAACGGGAAGAAGGATCCCGACTACCTGCACCCGACGCTCCAGCCGATCCTGGAGGAGACGTTCGGGATCATGATCTATCAGGAGCAGGTGATGCAGGTCGCCCAGGTCCTGGCGGGCTTCTCCCTGGGCGGCGCCGACCTTCTGCGCCGGGCGATGGGCAAGAAGATCAAGTCGGAGATGGACGCCCAGAAGAAGATCTTCGTGGAGGGCGCGGTAGCGCGGGGAGTCAAGGAAGCCCAGGCCGCGTCGATCTTCGACCAGGTAGAGAAGTTCGCCGGCTATGGCTTCAACAAGAGCCACGCCGCCGCATACGCGCTGGTCGCCTACCAGACGGCCTATCTGAAGGCCAACCATCCGGTGGAGTTCATGGCCGCGTCGATGACGCTCGATCTGGGCAACACCGACAAGCTGAACGTTTTCCGGCAGGAGCTGGACCGGTTGTCTGTGCCGCTGCTGATCCCCGACGTCAACCGGTCGGACGCCGTGTTCGGGGTGGAGAAGCAGGCCGAAGGCAAGGCGATCCGCTACGCGCTGGGCGCGGTCAAGGGAGTCGGCAGCGAGGCGATGGCGGCCCTTGTCCGGGAGAGGACGGCCAACGGCCCCTATGCCGATGCGTTCGATTTCGCCAGGCGGCTCGATTCGAAGGTCGTGAACAAGCGGCAGCTTGAGAATCTCATCAGGGCGGGCGCGTTCGATTCCCTGAACGACAACCGGGCCTATCTGCATGGCGGCGTGGATGTGCTGGTGCGCTATGCCCAGGCGACGGCGGAGGAGAAGAACAGCGGCCAGGACAGCCTGTTCGGCGGTTCCGGCGTGGCGCTGAGCGCACCCAAACTGCCGGCGCGGGCCGACTGGGACCAGATGCAGCGGCTGGACGAGGAGTTCGGCGCGATCGGCTTCTATCTTTCCGCCCATCCGCTGGACACGATGAACACGGCGCGGGTCGGCGCGACGCCGTCCAACGAGATGTTCCGCCGGCTGCGCGCCCGCATGTCCACCAAGTTCAAGGTTGCGGGCATCGTGCTGTCGAAGCGCGAGATGACGACGAAGACCGGCAACCGGATGGCCTTCATCCAGCTTTCCGACACGGGCGGCGTGTTCGAGGTCACCTTCTTCAGCGAGACGATGGGGCGGCTGCGCGAACTGCTGGAGGAGGCCGTGCCGCTTCTGGTGTCGATCGAGGCGCAGGCCAAGGACGATGACTGGCGGCTGACCGCGACGGCGGTCGAAGCGCTGGACAACGCCATCGCGAATGCCGGCGTCCATCTGAAGGTGTTCGTCAACGACAATGAGGCGGCGCCGACGCTGCGGGCGACGCTCGACCGGGAAGGGAAGGGCAAGGGTCGCATCAGCATCTTCGTTCCGGTGGACCCGGTCCGGGAGGTGGAGATCGCGCTGCCGGAGCGATATGCCGTCACGGCGCGGGGACGCGCGGCGCTGAAGGCCATCCCGGGCGTGATCGACGTTCAAGAGATCTGACGGGGAGGCGGAAGACGATGCTTGCGGGGCTGCTGGCGCTGGTCGCCGCATCGGCATTCGCCGGCGCGGCCATCTACATCAACATCGCGGAGCAGCCGGCGCGCCTGACGCTGGAGCCCGCCCCGATGCTCCGGCAATGGAAGCTGAGCTACAAGCGCGGTTTCGCGATGCAGGCGACATTGGCGATGGCGGCGGCGGTATTGGGCGCGGCGACGTGGGTCACCACGGGGGATTGGGGCTGGCTGGTCGGCGCGGGTTTCAGCCTGGCAAACTGGCCCTATACGCTGCTGGTCGTTATGCCGGTCAACCGCCGGCTGCTGGATATCCGTCCGGAAGACATCGCCCGGAACCCGCGCGAGGACATGATCCTCTGGAGCCGCCTGCATGCCGTGCGCGGCGCGCTGGGGGCCGCCGCCGCCGGAGCGTTCCTGTGGATGATGGTCTGAGAGCTACAGCCGGTCCATGACGAACCGCGCGCGCTCCTCCACGGAGGCGCGGGGCAGTTCCACGAGGTCGTAGCCGTAGGAAGCATAGGTCTCGACCATCGCGCGGCAGGTCCGTTCCGCTTCCTCGAAATCCTGCTTCCGTTCGGTATCCTGCTCGAAGATCTCCGGCCAGGGCGGGGCGAGGAAGATTCGGCGGTTGTAGCCGAACATCCGCGCGGCCTTGTCGACATGCGCCGGTACGGGAAGGCCCGTCAGGCGCAGATAGCCCACGATGTCCGGCACGCCGCGATCGAAGATGACGGGGCCGTCATGGGCGCGGGCGATGTGGTGGGACCGCATCTCCCAGCACAGCATCAGCTCAGCATAGGCGGCCGGATCGCGCCAGGGCAGGGCGGTCCCGCCCACCGCCATCTGGTCATGGATGACCCCGCGTCCGGCTTCGATCGACCGGGCGAATCCCTTATGTTCCAGCGCGTCGATGAGGGTCGATTTGCCGGAGCCGGGACCGCCGGTGACGATGTGGAAGTTCGGGGTGGAGTGGTGCATCGCTGATTTCCTGGTGATGTTGGGGTTTGGCCGGCGGCGATGTCGTGGCTATCATCGCGGCTTCCTGTTCCGAGCCAAGGAGTCCCGGATGTCTGACCTTTCGGCCTTCCCGATCGCCAGCCGCTGGCCGGCGGCGCATCCCGATCGCATTCAGCTCTATTCCTTCCCGACGCCGAACGGCGTGAAGGTTTCCATCGCGCTGGAGGAGATGGGGCTGGCTTACGAGCCGCACGCAGTCGATATCGGCAAGGACGAGACCTGGACGCCGGAGTTCCTGTCGCTGAATCCGAACGGGAAGATTCCGGCGATCATCGATCCGGACGGGCCGGGTGGCAATCCGATCGGCCTGTTCGAATCAGGCGCGATCCTGCTCTATCTGGCGGAGAAGTCGGGGAAGTTGCTGCCGGCCGACGCCGCGCAACGGTACGAGACCATCCAGTGGGTGTTCTTCCAGATGGCCGCAATCGGCCCCATGTTCGGCCAGGTCGGCTATTTCCACAAGTTCGCCGGCCGGGAGATCGAGGACAAGCGGCCCCTCAACCGCTACCGCGACGAATCCAAACGCCTCCTCGGCGTGCTGGAGACGCGCCTGGACGGGCGGCAATGGATCATGGGCGACGAGTACACGATCGCGGATGTCTCAACGTTGGGCTGGGTGCGGAACCTGGTCGGCTTCTACGACGCCGGGGAACTGGTGGACTATGACAGGCTGAAGCATGTGCCGGCCTGGCTGGAGCGCGGCCTCGCCCGTCCGGCCGTCCAGCGCGGGCTGGAGATACCGAAGCGACCTTAGGAGCCGGACTCTCTACCGGTCCAGCCATCCAGCCGGGCCAGTATCGCGGCGCTGTCGCCCGACAGATGGAGGGTCTTGAGCCGGGATTTCCCGCCAGACCGGATGGCGATATCGGATTTGCGCAGGCCCAGCGCCTTCGACAGGAAAGCGATCAGCGCCTTGTTGGCCGCGCCGTCGACCGGCGGGGCGGCGAGGCGCAATTGCAGGGCCGGACGGCCGTCGGGACCGGCGACAATTCCGTCCAGCCCGTCGCGCGACGCCCGTGGCGTCAGCCGGACGGCGAGCCGCACGCCGTCGCCATCGGGACCATAGGGTTTGCCCGCTTCGTAATCCATGACGGAACTCCTGCCCATGAAAGCGCGGTGCGAAGGAATAAACCTCGTTTCGATATCCGTCACGAATCTGGACCGGACCGGCCGGCCATGATGATCGCCGAAAAGCCGGACCCGAGAAATTGACAGGGTAGGGGGTTGCAACACATCCCGACATGTAACATGTAAAGTTACATGAAACGAGACAGCAAGCTATCGGGCGTCCTGCACGTCCTTCTCCACATGCTGGGCGCGGATGCGCCGGCGACCTCCGAGCAACTGGCGAGGATGATGGGCACGAACCCCGTCGTCGTCCGCCGCGTCATGGCGGGGCTTCGGGAGAAGGGGTTCGTCACCTCCGCCAAGGGGCATGGTGGCGGCTGGACCGTCGCCTGCGATCCCGACGCGGTCACGCTGGCGGACATCTATGAGGCTGTCGGAGAGCCGGCGCTTTTCGCGCTGGGCCATCGCACGGAGATGCCGGGCTGCCTGGTCGAACAATCGGTCAACCACGCGCTGGACGACGCCTTCCGTGAGGCGGAGGCGGTGTTCCAGGCGCATCTGAAGGCGGTGACGCTCGCCGCCCTGTCCCGTGATTTCAACCGCCGGCTCGCGGCGGGCGGCCAGACGCTGGAGGATCAGACACATGCGGTATGACGCCATCATCATCGGCGGCGGGTATGCCGGCCTTTCGGCCGCCATGCAGCTCGCGCGCGGCACCCGGTCGGTCTGCGTGATCGACACCGGCGCGCCGCGAAACCGTTTCGCCGCCGCCTCCCATGGCTTCTTCGGGCAGGACGGCATGCCGCCGCGCGAGATGATCGCCGGCGCCCGCGCCAAGCTGGCCGCCTATCCGAACGTGCGGTTCGTCGACGCCGAAGCTTCGGCCGCCGAGGCGGAGGAGGCCGGGTTCACGATCACGCTGGCCGGGGAGGGGGAGGAGCGCCTCTCCGCGCGGAAGATGGTGCTGGCCTTCGGCATCGAGGACGGGCTGCCCGACATTCCCGGCGTCCGGGAACGCTGGGGAGAGACGGTGCTGCATTGCCCCTATTGCCACGGCTATGAATTCCTGGGGCGGCCGCTCGGCGTGCTGAGCCTCATGCCGCTATCGGCCCATCAGGCGGCGCTGATCCCCGATTGGGGGCCGACCACCTTCTTCCTGAATGGCGGCGAACTGCCGGACGAGGAAACTCGCGCCCGCCTCGCCGCCCGCAAGGTGACGATCGAACCCGCGCCGGTCGCGGGGCTGGAAGGGGAGGCGCCGCACCTCGCCGGAATCCGGCTCGCCGACGGGCGGCTGGTGGAACTTGCCGCCCTCTATCTCGCGCCCAGCACCAGCCTCCGCAGCCCGATCGCAGGCCAGCTCGGCTGCGCGCTGGAGGACGGTCCGTTCGGCCCGATCATCCGCACCGACGCCATGAAGATGACGAGCGTTCCCGGCCTCTATGCGGCCGGCGACATCGCCAGCGCCCGCCACAACGCCACCTTCGCCTCCGCCGACGGCGTGATGGCCGGCGCCTCGGTGCATCACGCGCTGATCTTCGGGGCGGCGGCGTAACGCGAATGGCGGTGACTGGATGACAGACGACGAGCCTCACGCTTGACATGGCGGGGGCCGTCCTCGAATGTGAAAAACCGCTGAAATCGACGTGCTGAGAGAGGTTCATTCTGCGTCAGTCCCGCCTCCATAGCGGCCTTGCGCAGGTCTTCCTGGCGCTGTTCGCGCTGTTGGCGACGCTTGCGCCGACCTTCGACGCGCCTCGCTCCGGCAACGGGTTCGAGAAATACATCTCGGCGCCCGCCGATCCGCGGAGTGACGCCGCGGACACCGGCAGCGCCACGCTCAGCGTTGCCGAAGAACTCGAGGAAGAAGCAGAAGCAGACCAGGAAGAAGCCACCTTCCTCGACCTTGCGACGCTCCATTGCGCCCAGGATGCCGGATATCAGGCGACCGATGTCTGGCCTTCCTTTTTCCCTCACCTCTCCGCGCATCCCTGCACAGGTCCTCCGATCCTCTGAAGCGATGGCGGCCGGACGCGCCTTAGGGCGCGCCCAAGTCGCCTTGCCCGCGATAACCCGCGCCTCCCGTGGCCATCAAGAGCCGCGCGCTGGCCGGGACGTCGCGCATGCCGCCCACGCGGTACGCCTTCGGAGTAAGTTTCAATGGAAAGTCTCGGTCCCGAGCTTCTCAAGCTCGCGCAGATCATTTGGATCAACATCATCCTTTCCGGCGACAATGCCGTCGTCATCGCCATGGCCTGCCGCGGACTGCCGGCCAGCAAACAGCGCCCCGGCATGGTGCTCGGCGCCCTTGTCGCGGTCGTTCTGCGCATCGTCTTCACGATCGTCGTCGTCACGCTTCTCTCGACGCCCTTCCTGAAGATCGTCGGCGGCTGTCTGCTCCTGTGGATCGCGGTCAAGCTGGTGCTCGGTGAGGACGAGGCAGGCGGCGGCGTGGTGCAGCAGACAGGGCAGCTCTGGCACGCGATCCGCACCGTCGCGATCGCCGATGCGGTGATGAGCCTCGACAATGTCCTGGCCATCGCCGCCGTGGCGCAGGGTTCCACCACGCTGCTCATCGTCGGCCTCGTCATCTCGGTGCCGCTCATCATCGCCGGCTCGGCGATCATCATGGCGCTGCTTGGCCGCCTGCCGATCCTGGTCTGGGGCGGAGCCGCGCTGCTCGGCTGGGTCGCCGCCGAGATGGTGGTTTCCGACCCGTGGCTGGTCAGCACCTTCGGGCAGGAGCTTATCCATCGCATCGAGCTTCCCGTCGCCGCGGTGGGCGCGGTCTTCGTCGTGGCGCTCGGCTATTTCCTCAGCCGTCGCGCCGCCAGGCATAAAACCCAGGAACAGGAGGCCTGACCATGCGGAACTTCATTATTCCAGGCTGGATCTGGATCAATTTCATACTCCTCGTCGCGGCGGCAATCTTCGTCAGGGTGAAACTGGCTGCTGCGGAGAAGACCGGACGGCGGGTGCCGGAGTCGAGTTGAATATTACGGCAATATGCCGTATATGGACGACAAGGAGTCAGCCATGCCCAAAGCCCTTGCGGATAACAGCACCGCCCGTCTTGAAGCGCGCATTCCGGCTCGGGTTTATGAGCAGATGCAGCGTGCGGCGCGGCTGCGCGGCATGACCCTGACCGGCTATATCGTCGCCACTGCGGGTGAGGACGCCCGGCGCGTTGTCGAAGACGCCGAAATCATGCGTCTGGCGCGCGCCGACCAAATCCGCTTCGCTCAGGCGCTGATCGAACCGCCCGCGCCGAATGCGCGATTGGCGCGGGCCGCGAAGCGGCACGCCGACCTTGTCGAACGGCGGTGAGCGTCCGCTTCGTCATCGAGCCGCTGGAAAAGAAACACAAGCGGGCGGATTTTTTCTGCGGAAATGAGCGAATCGACCGCTATTTCAGGGAAACCGTCTCGCAGGACGTGAAGCGCAAATATGCGACCTGCTTCGTCGCGCGAGAGATATCCACGGATCGCGTTGCGGGCTTCTACACGCTTTCGTCCAGCACCGTGCCATTGAATGACGTGCCCAAAACCCTGGCGAAGAAGCTGCCTCGTTATCCTTCCGTCCCGGCCGTCCTGATCGGATGGCTCGGCCGGCACACCGACTATGCCGGTCAGGGTCTTGGGGATGCCTTGTTGTTCGATGCGATCAGGACGGTGGCGACATCGCCTATCGGCGCACACGCCATCTTTGCCGACGCCATCGATGACGCCGCCGCCGCCTTCTATGAAGCGTTCGGCTTTGTGCCCCTGACCGAGCGCCCCCGCACGCTCTACCTGCCGGTGGCGACTGCGATGAGCTTGTTATCGGTATGAGCGCGCCAGACCCTGCTGGCTGAAGTATCCTGAGAAGGCCGGACAATACCGAAAATGGCGGGCCGAAGCCGATGAAACAGAGAACTACGTCTACGCTATAGCCCTCCAAAATTGATGGATGAGCGGATGGCGGGAATGGGGTGGAAAGCGGTCGTAACGATAGACAGTCATTAGAGGCAGCTAAGCGCCAGTTCTGGTCATTGGTACCCCGCCAACACTCGGACATTCGATCACCGGCATGATTGCTTGGCCGGGTGCTTCCAAAACCGCCCTAGGCAGGTGGCGGCGCATATAGCGCGGCTCGAATCGTGGGATGGTTGAAACTGAATTGGCGATGGCGCCGTCAGGATGGGTATGATACCCATTCTAAATGTCGCTGGTCCAAGCATCCGACGCCGCACGCCTGTCAGGCTTGACGCCCCACCAACTTCGCGAGTGGTGTGGGCGACGCGCCGTGGTGACTGCGGACGTGCCGCCGGCAGGGCGCGGACATTTGGCGCTCTTTTCCTGGCAAACCATTTTGGCACTGCGCGTCCTCAACGAGGTTCACCAGCGCTATGGCGTCGAGGTCAGCGGCTGGCGCCTGGCCATTGCGCAATTGCAGACGCTCTTGAAGGGGCGCTCGTTCCCCTCCCTATGGGGCGCGGTCGCGGTGTTTCCCAACGCTCAGGAGGCGTTGCTGAAACTGGACGGGGAAATCTACGCCAAGGACGCCTGTTTGACCGTCGGCCTGCGTCGGCACTTGGAGGCCCTGGCCACGCCCAGCCAACTGCTAGTCGAAGCACAACTGCCGTTGTTTCCCGCGGTGGCGGTGCGCCGATGACCGGGTTTGGCCTCGCCTTCGACTGGAGCCAGCGCTTCGGCCTAGCGCTCGCGCCGCTCTTTGAAGGCCATGACGCCGCCCCCTTGCCTGGCGATCACCACGTCCTGCTGGACGGCGGGTTTGGCACCTTCGCGCTTTCGACCTCGACGGAGGATCTGTGGCGGCACAACGATCCGGCCGGATGGGCTTGGTCGAGCGATATTCCCCACCACGTCACCGTCACCGACGACAAGGTGGCGATGCTACGGTGGGATGCGCCCCACGAGCCCCGAGTTTATGAGCGAGGCGGCGTCGAGCGCAGCCTCGACCGGTTCTATGCCTATCTCAACAAAGATCGTCTGCGCTCCAATCGCGGCGTGGTCGATCATCTGCTCAACTATTTCCGGCGCATTCGCTCGCTAAGCCACAACGCGGGCCTGCCGGACGCGCGCACGACCGACATTTATCTCGCTGCCCTGGCGCGGCTGATCGCGCCGCAGCACTATCAAGTCGATCCGGCGGCCCTAGGTCTGGCCGAGGACGGTCCTGAGCTTTGTACGCGACTGGCGGCTCACGGCCTGGACGCAGCGGGGGCCGAGGTCGCTGCGGCGCCGGGCGGTCTGTCGTTCCTGCGGCTGCACCCGGCCTTGGCTATCCGCCATGCCGGCGGCCAGCTTTTCCAGGAGGCGCATTTCGAACTGCTGCGCGTCTCGCCGAATTTCGACCTGTTTGGCCTGATCGATGCGCCCGAGACTCGCGTGGACAATCGCGGCGGCACCCATTTCACGCCGCCAGCCCTAGCCCGCAGCATTGTCGAGCAGGTGCTGGCCGCCATTCCTGATCTGGCCAGTCGCCAAGCGCTGACGCTGTGTGATCCGGCCTGCGGCTCGGGGGCGTTCTTGCACGAAGCGCTGCGCGCGCTGCGCCGCGCGGGATTCAACGGCAGACTGAAACTGGTGGGACTGGACATTTCCGCCGCCGCCATCGCTATGGCTCGTTTTGTCTTGCGGTTGTCTCTGCGAGACTGGTCGCCCAGCGGTGGGGTCGAACTTGAGCTGACCCTCGGCGACTCGCTGGGCGATGCAGGAATGCCGGCCTGCGACGTCATCGTCATGAACCCGCCATTCATCGCCTTCGGAGCTCAGAGCGCTGAGCAGCGCCAGCAACTGCGCGACGCCACCGACGCCAGCGCGGCGCGAGGTGACTATAGTATGGCATTCGTGGCGCGTGGCCTCCAAGCGCTCAACCCCGGCGGGGTTCTCGGTTCGCTGTTTCCGGCCAGCCTCCTGTCTTTGAAGGCCGCGGCGAGCTGGCGCGAGAGACTGGCGTCCGAAGGCGATGTGCGCATGCTCGCCTCGATCGGCGATTTCGGCCTGTTCTCGCACGCCATGGTCCAGGTCGCCTGCGCGGTAGTGCGCAAGGGCCGGCCGCAGGCTCCCTCGACTTTGACCGCCATCCTGACGGAGAACGACG
The DNA here is from genome assembly GCF_039839375.1 of Inquilinus sp. CAU 1745. Taxonomy (NCBI): domain Bacteria; kingdom Pseudomonadati; phylum Pseudomonadota; class Alphaproteobacteria; order Rhodospirillales; family Rhodospirillaceae; genus Inquilinus; species Inquilinus sp. CAU 1745. The sequence goes on along the minus strand of NZ_JBDOQU010000001.1, from coordinate 231,094 downwards.
CGGCCGCCACCGGCGAGGCCCTGCGCCAGATCCGCAAGCTCAACGGCGCTGCGCCGACGGCTCCGATCATCGAAAGCAATTGGAGCCTGTTTCCGATCCTGTCGGACTCGCTGACCGGACGGCCGACCTGGCGGCTGCCGACGCCGGCCACCGAGCGGCTCCTGACCGATCTGAGTGAACTGTCCTTGCCCAGCGTGCAGGATCTCTTCGAAGTTTCTCAGGGCATTCAGACCGGGCTCAACGATATCCTGCTGCTGACCGACGAGGAGTGGCGCGCCCTGCCGGCGAAAGAGAGAAAGGCCTTCCGCATCGCGACCATGACCGACTCCATTCAAAATGGCCGGGTTGTGAAGCCGTACTATGTGTTCTTCCCCCATACGGCCGCGGGACCGCTGTTCGCGGATGAAGCGGCGGTCGCCGAAGCCGTACCCAGTTACTTCAAAACAATGCTCTCGCCGGCTCGTGAGCGCTTGGCGAGCCGCGCGACTATCTTGCAGTCCAAACGCGCTGATTGGTGGGGACTGATGCGATCGCGATCTTGGGCCTATAACGAGGGCCCCCGGATTATCAGCAAGTTCTTCTCCGCCGAAGGCGGCTTCGTGGGCGATTACAAAGCTGACTATGTCGCGGTGATGGGACACGTCTGGACGCCGAAAGCGGCGCTGATCGAGGCGGATGATGAGGCTCTGCCCTTGGCTGACCTTCTCGCCGCCTATGTGGCGATGTTTAATTCATCGCCGTTTGCCAAGCTGCTCAGTCTCTACGCCCCACATGTCGCCGGCGGTCAGTTTGACCTCAGCGCCCGTCACGTCAATCCCATGCCTCTGCCCGATTTGCGAGCGCTCAGTATTGACCCGCGCGCCGGCCGCCGGGTGAGCGAACTGGCGATGCTTGGTAAGGCTGTCGATGTGACCGATCCGTCTTGGCGCAGCCGAACGGCTCAGACTGTGGCGGAGATGTATGGCGCGCCCAGCCTCGCAATCGCTTAGCCCGCAGCCGGAGCTTCGGGCCACCAAGGGCGCGCTCGACCAACGATGGATCGAGCTCAAAGGCCTGATCGTCGCAGCTCTCGAGCTTGACCCGCGACAACTGCGGGTGGACGCAGACTACCAGTCCGATCGCGTATGGGCCGGCTTGCGGGGTGCGGCGTGCGAACGCGTCACCCGCGATCAAGGCGGCGCAAGCTGGGTGGCGCCGCTATGCGAGATGCCGAGCAATCTGTTCGCCTGGCTGGGCTGGCAGGAAGCCTGGGAACTGACGACGGGGCAACGACCCTACAGGTTCAAGAATATGGGCCTGACCGTCTATCTTGGAAAACGTCACGAGGCAATCAAGCCTCAGTTTCTCCGACTGGAATGGCCCGGCATCACAAAGTGGGAGGGGCCGGAGGTTTCGTTTCAAAGCCCAGGCGCGGGTCATCCCCATTGGCAGATTGATTTAATGCGTAGTCTGGCTCAAGACCATCCGGCCGATTTCCAACCCGAGCCGGTGGAGATAGTTGAAGATTTCGAGACCGCGCTACAGGAGCCAACGGTCGATGATCTGGTTCGGCGGCTCTCGGTCGAGCGCATGCATTTGGCGAGCGCAGCACCTTGGTGGCTTCCCACGCCGTCGGGCGATGTCGGTCGCCACATGAACGCGCCGAGCGATCTTCTGGCGCTAAGCCGGTGGCTCAACCACAGCCTTCTTTATCTGCGACAGGAACTCGCACGGTGCGTGGTACATGCCTAGCCGCGCGCTGCGCCTGCTCTAAGGCAACGCCACTGAAGCGGACGTCCACAGTGTCGGCAATGGGTCAAAAGCAGTCCTCCGGAGCGACGCAGGAGCGGCGGCAATGGGGTCGATACCGACCGTTGTTGATCCCCAAGAAATATCGGGCTGTAGCGTAGAATCGGCGGTATTTGGCGGAGGGAGTGGGATTCGAACCCACGGTGGGCTATCAACCCACAACAGTTTTCAAGACTGCCGCCTTAAACCGCTCGGCCATCCCTCCGCTGCCGGGGGAGATTTCTAGCCGCTGAGCCGGGGCGCGGCAACATCGATGGTCGGGGCGCGCGGGCGGAGGTCCCCCGTCTCAAGGCGCTCGCCAGCGGGCGGGGGTTCTTGTATCACGCGGCCCATGTTCGTCTTCTCCAAATTCTTCTGGGCGGTTGCGCAGCCGGGGAACCTGCTGCTGCTGTTGCTCATCGCCGGGTGCCTTCTGGCACTGGCAGGGCGCAGGCGGTTCGGCGGGGCGCTGATCGGGGGCTCCGTCGTTGCACTGACAATCGTCGCCGTGCTGCCGGTCGGGGCCTGGCTGCTGGCGCCGCTGGAGAACCGGTTCCCCCAGCCGGCGGTGCTGCCGCCGGCGGGCGAGGTGGACGGGGTGATCGTGCTGGGCGGCTTCGTCGATCCGATTCTGGCCGCCGAGCGGGACGCGCCGGCCCTGAAGGCGTCGGCGGAGCGGCTGACCGGCTTCGCCGAACTGGTCCGCCGCTATCCCGATGCCGTCCACATCTTCACCGGCGGCAGCGGCGCCGTCTTCGGGCAGGAGATGAAGGAAGCCGATGTCGTCCGCGCGCTGATGCCGAGCGTCGGAATCGCGCCCGAAAGCATCCTGTGGGAGAGGGCGTCCCGGAACACCTATGAAAACGCGGTGCTGTCGGCGGCGCTGGCAGAGGTGTCAGCCGGGCAAACGTGGATATTGGTGACCTCTGCCGCCCATATGCCGCGATCGGTCGGCGTGTTCCGGCAGGCGGGGTGGCCGGTGATCGCCTATCCGGTGGACTATCAGACCGGGCCGGATATCCCGCCGGTCCCGACCTTCGACCTGGAGGCGGGGCTGATCGCGCTGAACGGCGCGGCGCGGGAATGGCTGGGCCTTGCCGCCTACTGGCTGATGGGCCGCACCGGCGCGCTGTTTCCCGCGCCCGAATCCCCGAGCCCGCGATTGATGTGACGGCGAAGCTGTGGCACAAGATGTTGTGAGGTTTTGGTAAACGGGAACGGGTATATGGGTCACCCAGTCGGCAGGCGGATATCGCTGGCGTTCGCGTCGCTGATCGGCTTGCTGTGGCTGGCAGTCGCGCCGGCGGCAATGGCGCAGCAGGTGCCGTTCGGCGAATGGCTCCGGGGAGTGCGGGCGGAAGCCGCGGCGCAGGGCGTCTCCGACCAAATCCTGGACACCGCCTTCTCAGGGCTGGAGCCCAACCCCAGGGTCATCGAGCTGGACCGCGCTCAGCCGGAAGGGTCGATCACCTTCGCCCAGTATATGGACCGCGTCATTTCCGAGGTCCGGGTGACGGAGGGGCGGCGGCTGGTGCGGCAGCATGAGGCGCTGCTGCGCGAGGTCGCGGCGCAATACGGGGTGCAGCCGCGCTTCATCGTCGCGCTGTGGGGGCTGGAGACGAATTTCGGCGGCAATACGGGAGGTTTCTCCGTCATCCGATCGCTGGCGACGCTGGCCTATGACGGTCGGCGCGCGGACTATTTCCGGGAGGAGCTGCTGAACGCGCTGATGATCCTGGAGCAGGGGCACATCGCCCCCGGCGCCATGCAGGGATCATGGGCCGGCGCGATGGGGCAGAGCCAGTTCATGCCGTCGAGCTTCCTCGGCTATGCGGAGGATTATGACGGCGACGGCCGCCGGGACATCTGGACCACGACCGCCGACGTCTTCGCCTCCGCCGCCAACTATCTGGCCGAGGCTGGCTGGGACGACAGCCTGACCTGGGGGCGGCAGGTCGACCTTCCGGCGGGCATCGATCCCGCGCTGGTCGGGCTGGAACGGTCGCTGCCGCTTTCCCGATGGGCGGACCAGGGGGTGAGGCGGGCCGGCGGCGGCGCGCTGCCGGCGGCGGCGCTGGAGGCTTCGCTGATCCGTCCCGACGGGGCGGGCGGCCCGGCCTTTCTTGTCTATGAGAATTTCAACGTGCTGATGCGGTGGAACCGGTCGACCTATTTCGCCACCAGCATCGGCATCCTTTCCGATCTCATCGGAAGCTGCCAGGACGGGCCTCGGGGGTATTCATGCGTCTATTGACCGATTATCGCGATACGGCGTGGCCGATCCTGGCGATGCTGTCTCTGCTGGTGCTGGCCGCCTGCGGCGGCAACCAGGCGGGTTCCGGCATCGCCGATGGCGGCGCGACGGCCGATCCGAGCCAGGGCCGCTACAAGGTGGGCAACCCGTATGAGATCAACGGCGTCATGTACTACCCGGAGGAAGATTATTCCTATGACGAGACGGGGATCGCCTCATGGTATGGCCCCGGCTTTCATAATCGGCTGACGGCCAATGGCGAGATATTCGACCAGGACACGCTGACGGCGGCCCACCCGACGCTGCAGATGCCCTCCCTTGTGCGGGTGACGAACCTGGAGAACGGCCGGTCGGTCGTGCTGCGCGTCAACGATCGCGGGCCGTTCGTGAACGGGCGGCTGATCGACGTGTCCCGGCGGGGGGCGGAGCTTCTGGGCTTTCGCAGCCAGGGGACGGCGCGGGTGCGGGTGCAGATACTGCCGGAGGAAAGCCGCCAGGTGGCGGCGCTGGCGCGGCAGGGCAGGGGCGGGACGCCGCCTCCCGTTCCGGAGCAATCGGCGGGGCCGATCGTGGTGGCCGCCCCGGCCGGTTCGGTGACATCGGAACCGCTGGCGTCCTCGGGACCCATACCGACGGAACCGGCGCCGGCGGCGGAGCCGGCCTCTGCGCCAAGCGATCCCGGCCCGCCGACCGTGATCGCGCCGACGGTGGAACTTCCCGACGGCGACATCGCGCCCCAGCCGGTCGTCATCCAGGAGCCGGTGACGCCCAGCAGCATCTTCGTCCAGGCCGGCGCCTTCTCCGTCTATCAGAACGCCACGCAGCTTCGCGACCGGCTGTCCTCCATCACCACGACGCAGATCACCACGGCGATGGTCGACGGAACGGAATTCTACCGCGTCCGGCTGGGGCCGCTCTCTTCCGTGGACGACGCCGACCGCGTGCTGGCGAGCGTCATCAATGCCGGCGAGACGGGCGCGCGGATCATCGTGGATTGATGGGGTGATTGAGGGTTTTCAAAGTCGGCGCGCCCCATTTCCGTCATCGAATTCGTTCAGTTTGGTTCCGACGACCCGTAACCGTTTCTTTTCTGTTTTCCGGGATGACTTCACGTCATGAAACCGCACGTCTCGACCCTTAAAGCCCTCGTCCTCCTGATCGCGCTGGCGCTCCTGCCCTTGCCCCGGCAGGCCATGGCGCAGCAACCGGCGATCGACACGCTGGCCGAGGAGGCGATCATCGTCGACATGACCACCGGCACGGTCCTGCTGGAGAAGAACGCCGACCAGCGCATGCCGACCTCCTCGATGAGCAAGATCATGACGATCTACATGCTGTTCGAGGCGCTGGACGATGGGCGCATCTCGCTGGACGACACGCTGCCCGTCAGCGAGAAGGCCTGGCGGATGGGCGGGTCGAAGATGTTCGTGGAGGTCGGGACCCAGGTCCGGGTGGAGGATCTGATCCGCGGCATCGTCGTCCAGTCCGGCAACGACGCGTCGGTCGTGGTGGCAGAGGGGCTGGCGGGCAGCGAGGAGGAGTTCGCCCGCCGGATGACGGAAAAGGCCCATGAGTTGGGACTCCTAAACTCCAACTTCGTCAACGCCACCGGCTGGCCGCATCCGGACCATTATTCCACGGCGCGGGACCTGGCGCTGCTGGCGCAGCACCTGATCACCGATTTCCCGGACTACTATCATTATTTCGCGGAGCTGGAGTTCACCTACAACGACATCCGGCAGGGCAACCGCAATCCGCTGCTCTATCGCGATCTGGGCGCGGACGGGTTGAAGACCGGCCATACGGAGGCCGCGGGATATGGCCTCACCGCCTCGGCCGTCCGCGACGGGCGGCGGCTGATCCTGGTGGTGAACGGCCTGCCCACCATGTCGGACAGGGTGGAGGAATCCGCCCGGCTGATGGATTGGGCCTTCCGGGAGTTCGACACGTTCGAGCTGTTCGCGGCCGATGAGACGATCGAAACCGCGCAAACCTGGATGGGCACGCCGGCGACGGTGCCGATGGTGTCGGCGCATGACGTGGCGGTCACGCTCCGCCACGCCAGCCGCGAGGAACTTCGCGTCACGGCGCGGGTCGAGGAGCCGATCGCCGCGCCGATCCAGGAAGGACAGCCGATCGGCACGCTGGAGATCGCCGTCGGCGAGGAGACCGTGCGGGAGATCCCGCTTCTGGCCGGCGAGCCTGTCGAGCGGCAGGGCTTCTTCGGCCGTGTCTGGACCGGCGCCAAATCGATCGTGCTGGGGCAGTTCGCCGGCGAGGATTCGGGGGAAGCCGAAGCCGATTCCGAAGCCGCCATCGCGCAGTAGCCACGGATATGCCGGAGGAGAGGGGCGCCTTCATCACGCTGGAAGGCGGAGAGGGCGCCGGAAAGAGCACCCAGATCGGCCTCCTGGCCGACAGGCTGACCGCCGTCGGACGGAAGATCGTCAGGACGCGGGAGCCGGGCGGCGCGCCGGGGGCGGAGGAAATCCGCCGGCTGCTGGTCGAAGGGTCGCCCGCCCGCTGGGATTCGATGACGGAAACGCTGCTGCATCTGGCGGCGCGGCGGGACCATCTCCGGGCAATCGTCCGGCCGGCGCTGGAGGAGGGAAGCTGGGTCGTCTGCGACCGCTTCTCCGACAGCACGGTCGCCTATCAGGGCTTCGGCCATGGCGTCCCCCGCGTGACGATCGAGGAATTGCACAGGCTGGCGGTCGAGGGCTTCAAGCCGGACCTGACGCTGATCCTGGACCTTCCGGTGGAGGAGGGGCTGCGCCGGGCCGGCGGACGCACAGGGGACGAGACCCGCTATGAGCGCATGGACCGCGCCTTCCATGAAAGGCTGCGGGAGGGCTTCCTGACCATCGCGCGGGAAGAGCCGGAACGGTGCGTCGTGATCGATTCCACCGCCCCGCGGGAGGAGGTCGCGGCCAGGATCTGGGATTCCGTGCGGGAGCGCCTGTCGCCATGACGGAAATTCCGACGCCGCCGCCCCGAGCCAATCCCGACCTTATCGGCCATGCCGAGGCGGAACGGACGATGCTGGAGGCGCTGCTCTCCGGCCGGCTGCCCCATGCCTGGCTGATCGGCGGACCGGCGGGCATCGGCAAGGCGACGCTGGCCTTCCGATTCGCGCGCTTCCTGCTGTCGCGACAGGATGGCGATGGCGGCGGCGGCCTGTTCGGGGACCAGCCGACGGACCTTTACCTCGATCCCGGCCACCCGACCTTCCAGCGCGTTCGCGCCGGCGGCCATCTGGACCTGCTGACGGTGGAGCGGCCCTGGCACAAGAGCGAGATGGAGAAAGACGAGGCAGACCGTCGCCGCCGCGTGGGCGATTTGCCGGTCGACGAGGTGCGGAAGATCGCGCCCTTCCTTCAACTCACCTCGGCCGAGGGCGGCTGGCGCGTCGTGGTGATCGACGAAGCGGAGCGGATGAACCGCAGCGCCGCCAACGCCATCCTGAAGCTGCTGGAGGAACCGCCGGCACGGGCGCTGATCCTGCTGGTCAGCAACAATCCGGGCGGTCTCCTGCCGACGATCCGGTCGCGATGCCGGCGGCTGACCCTGTCGCCGCTGGCCGATGGCGAGGTGGACGGGTATCTGGCAGGGCGATTCCCCGACATGGGAGCGGAGGATCGCCGTACGCTGACCGCGCTCGCCGGCGGCAGTTTGGGCAACGCGCTGGCCCTGGCGGAGGAAGGCGGGCTCGATCTCTATCGGCGGCTTTCTGGCCTTCTGGCCGACCTGCCGAAGCTGGACCCGCGGGAGATCCAGAAGCTGGGCGACCAGGTGGCGTCGCCGGCGGCGGAGCGCAGCTATCGGACGCTGACGGACCTTATCCAATGGTGGCTGTCGCGGCTGGTCCGCCAACTTGCGACCGGGGAGCCGGCGGCGGGGGCGACGGATGGCGACCGCGACCTGATGCTGCGGCTGGCCCGGGCCGAGCGTGGCCTTGATCGCTGGCTGGAGGTATGGGAAAAGACCCGTCACCTTGTCGCCAAGGCCGACAGCGCCAACCTCGATCGCAAGCAGGTCGTCCTCCAGATTTTCCTGTCGTTCGAGGCGGCGGCGCGGGCGTGAAGCCGACGGCCTCCCGCGAAGATATCCGTTAAAGCCAGGAGAGACCGCGATGGCGGCGCCGTCCAACGCCTCGAAGAAGGCATTCTACGTCACCACGCCGATCTATTACGTGAACGCGGCGCCCCATATCGGGCACGCCTATACGACGATGGCATGCGACGTGATCGCCCGCTTCAAACGGCTGGACGGCTATGACGTCCGCTTCCTGACCGGCACGGACGAGCACGGGCAGAAGGTGCAGAAATCCGCCCAGGCGGCCGGCACCGACCCGCAGAGCTTCACCGACGAGGTCAGCCAGACCTTCCGCACCTTGGCCGACGCAATCAACGCGTCGAACGACGATTTCATCCGCACCACGGAACCCCGCCATATCGAGGCCTCTCAAGCGATCTGGAAGGCGATCGAGAAGAACGGCGACATCTATCTGGGATCCTATAGCGGCTGGTATTCCGTCCGCGACGAGGCGTTCTACGATCAGAGCGAACTGACCGCGACCGAGGACGGCCGGAAGATCGCACCGTCGGGCGCTGAGGTCGAATGGGTGGAGGAATCCAGCTATTTCTTCCGCCTGTCGGCCTGGGGCGACCGGCTGCTGAAATTCTATGACGAGAATCCGGATTTCATCCAGCCGGACTCCCGCCGCAACGAGGTGCTGAGCTTCGTCCGCCAGGGGCTCCATGATCTGTCGATCAGCCGCACGACCTTCGATTGGGGCGTGCCGGTGCCGGGCGACGAGAAGCATGTGATGTATGTCTGGCTGGACGCGCTGACCAACTACATCACCGCGCTGGGCTATCCCGACACCTCCGCCGACCTCTACAAGCGGTTCTGGCCGGCCGACATCCATGTCGTCGGCAAGGACATATTGCGCTTCCACGCGGTCTATTGGCCGGCCTTCCTGATGTCGGCGGGCCTTGAGCCGCCCCGGCGGGTGTTCGCCCACGGCCATCTGCTGAACCGGGGCGAGAAGATGTCCAAATCGCTGGGCAACGTCATCTCCCCGCACGACCTCAAGGCGCTCTACGGGCTGGACGCGATCCGCTATTTCTTCCTGCGGGAGGTGCCTTTCGGCAGCGACGGCTATTTCAGCCATGAGGCGATCGTCGGCCGGATCAATGGCGACCTGGCGAACGATTTCGGCAACCTGTGCCAGCGTGTCCTGTCGATGATCGCCAAGAATTGCGGCGGCGAGGTTCCCGCCAAGGGGCCGCTCACCTCCGAGGACGAGAAGCTGCGCGCGGCGGCGGACGGGTTGCTGCCCGTCGTCCGCCGCCACATGGATGCGCTGGCCTTCCATCGGGCGCTGGAGGCGATCTGGGCCGTGATCGGCGACGCCAACCGCTATGTCGACGAGCAGGCGCCCTGGGCGCTGCGCAAGACCGATCCGGAACGCATGGCGACCGTCCTCTACGTGCTGGCGGACACGGTGCGCAAGTTGGCGATCCTGGCCCAGCCGGTGATGCCGGAGGCGATGGCGAAGATGCTGGATCAGCTCTCCGTTTCGGAAGACCGGCGGAGCTTCGCCGACCTTGACCACCCGCTGGTTTCCGGAACGGCTCTGCCGGCGCCCCAGGGCGTCTTTCCGCGCTTCGTGGAATCGGAGAACGAGGCCGCTTCCTGATGCTGGTCGACAGCCATTGCCATCTGGATTTCCCGGATTTCGAATCCGATCTGGACGATATCGTCGCCCGGGCGGAGGCGGCGGGCGTGACGCGCATGGTCACGATCTGCACCGCCCTGTCGCGGCTGGAGAAGTCGCTGGCGATCGCGGAACGCTATGACAGCGTCTTCTGCGCCGCCGGCATCCATCCGCATGAGGCGGGGAAGGAGGGCGACGTTCCGGTCGAAACGCTGGTGGCGCTGAACGATCACCGGAAGCTGGTCGGCATCGGGGAGACCGGGCTGGACTATCACTATGATTACGGCCCGCGCCCGGCGCAGCAGGAGAGCTTCCGCCGGCATATCCGAGCGGCGTGGGAGACCGGGCTGCCGGTCATCGTCCATACGCGGTCGGCCGATGAGGACACGATCCGCATCCTGGCGGAGGAGGGGGCCGGGCAGGGCGGCGAGAAGCCTCTGACCGGCGTCATCCATTGCTTCAGCACGGGGCGTGAACTGGCTGAAAAGGCGCTGGAATTCGGGTTCTATATCTCGCTGTCCGGCATCCTGACCTTCAACCGGTCGGAGGATATCAGGGAGATCGTGCGCGACGTGCCGATGGACCGGCTGCTGGTGGAGACCGACGCGCCCTATCTGGCGCCGGTGCCCAGGCGGGGCAAGCGCAACGAGCCGGCATATGTCGCCCATACCGCCGAGCGGCTGGCGGAGGTGAAGGGCGTCAGCTTTGAGGAAATCAGGACAGCAACGACGGAAAACTTCCTGAATCTGTTCAAGAAAGTGCCGGCGTCCGCATGATCCGGGTGACCGTCCTTGGCTGCGGCGGATCGGCCGGCGTGCCGCTGGTCGGCGGTAATTGGGGCGATTGTGATCCCGCCAATCCACGGAACCGCCGGCGGCGGCCGTCGATCCTCCTGGAATCGGAAACGACCAGCGTCCTGGTCGACACAGGCCCGGATCTCAGATGCCAGCTTCTGGACGCGTCGGTGCGGAAGCTGGACGCGATCATCTACACCCACGACCATGCCGACCATACCCACGGGCTGGACGACCTCCGGCCGTTGCTGTTCGGCGGCGGCGGCCCGATCCCGGCCTATGGCGACAGGGCAACGTTGGGCGCGCTGGAGGCGCGGTTCGGCTACGCCTTCACCACGGTGACGATGGATCGCGGGCTCTACCGGCCATATCTGGAGCCGCGACCGGTCGAGGGGCCGATCACGGTCGGCGATCTGGAAATCACGCCGTTCACGCAGGATCATGGCTACGGGCCGAGTCTTGGGCTTCGCTGCGGCAGTTTTGCCTATTCGACCGACGTGGTGCGTCTCGACGAGACGGCCTTCGCCGTGCTGGACGGCGTCGATGTCTGGATCGTCGACGCTGTGCGCGAGAAGCCGCACGCCTCGCACGCCCATATTGACCTGACGCTGTCCTGGATCGAGCGCGTGCGGCCGAGGGAAGCCTATCTGACGCACATGAACCACACGCTGGACTATGACCAGCTTTCCCGCCGACTGCCGCGGGGCGTGACGCCGGCCCATGACGGGCTGGTGATCGAGATTCCGGACTAAGAGCTTAATTTATTTTCCATAATATACATTATCCGACAATCGGACATAGAGGCAGACGATGCAGAATGACCGCCCTGCCGCATCGCCGGACGGCATAACCCGGCTTCTGGAGATCATGGCGAAGCTGCGCGATCCCGAGAGCGGCTGTCCGTGGGATCTTGAGCAGAGCTTCGAGACGATCGCACCCCATACGATCGAGGAAGCCTACGAGGTCGCCGACGCGATCGGGCGGCGGGATATGGCGGAGTTGAAGGACGAACTGGGCGACCTGCTGTTCCAGGTCGTCTTCTACGCCCAGATGGCCAGAGAGGATGGTGCATTCGATTTCGATGCGATCGCGCAAGGCGTCAGCGACAAGATGGTCCGGCGACACCCTCATGTGTTCGGTGAGATGAACGTCGAAACCTCCAGCCAGATGAACCGCTTATGGGAAGATCAGAAGGCGGAGGAACGGCGGCGGAAGGCCGTTGGACAGCAGGCCAGCGCGCTGGACGGAATCATCCTCGCCCTGCCCGCCCTGACGCGCGCGCTGAAGCTCCAGAAGCGGGCGGCGCGCGTCGGCTTCGACTGGTCCGAGGCGCCGCCGATTCTGGACAAGATCGACGAGGAGATCGCGGAGCTTCGCGCGGTGCTGGAGGAAGAGGATGCGTCCCGCCAGGCCGACCGGCGGGAGGATGAGTTGGGCGACCTCCTGTTCGCGGTGACGAACCTGGCGCGGCATCTCGATGTCGATCCCGAAGGCGCGTTGAGGCGGGCCAACGCAAAATTCGAAAGGCGTTTCAGGAGGATAGAGGCGCTTCTTTCAGAGGAAGGCCAGGAACCCTCCGACGTATCGCTGGACCACATGGAGGCTCTCTGGCGGCAGGCGAAGGCCGAAGAGCGCAAATAGACTTCGGCTCAGGCCGCCTCCTTCCCCGTCCAGAGAAGGCGGATCTTCTCCCAGCTATCGGCGTCGGGAGCGGTGATCAGGACCCCTTCCCTCACCCGCGCGCCATAATCGCCGCCGTCGATCATGCCGCTGAACCCGCCGGCTTCCCGGTGGAGCAGCACGCCCGCCGCATGGTCCCAGGGCTTCAGCTTCGTGGCGATGCCGATATGCGCCTTGCCGTCGGCGAGCTGGAGATATTCGACGCCGGCGCAGCCTTCATTGTAGATGGCCGAGAGCCGCGCCCGCAGCCGGTCGACGGAACCGCGCAGGGACTTGGCGAACTGCCAGACGGTGGCGATCGCCGTCATCTCCTCCAGCGGCGCCGATTCCGCCACCCGGAGACGGCGGCCGCCGATGAAGGCGCCCTCCCCCTTCTCCGCCACGCCGGTGACACCGCGGACAGGATCGTGGATCCAGCCGGCGACGGTTTCGCCGCCGCGGACCAGCGCGACGATGCAGGCGAACCGGTCGATGCCGCGGGCATAGTTCCGAGTGCCGTCCAGCGGGTCGACGACCCATACCGGCCTGTCGCCCGACAGATTGTTCATGACCCCGGAATCCGCCGATGCCGCTTCCTCGCCGACCACGGCCGAGCCAGGAAGCAGATCGCTCAGCGCCGCCGTCAGCCGCCGCTCGCAGGCATGGTCGACGACCGTCACAAGGTCGGTCGGTCCGGTTTTCTGGCTGATATCGTCGGGACCCAGCCGGCGGAATCGGGGGAGCATCTCCTCGGTCGCCACCTGCTCCATGATCGCGGTGACCTTGTCGATATCGGGGAGTTCCATCAGTTTCCGCCATGTGATTGCCGATCCACCGAAGTATCGGAACCGGCGCGGCATAAGGCCAACGAAAAAGGGGCGCCCGAAGACGCCCCTTTCCGTTGGATCGAGCGATCCGGACTTCGTTAGAAGCCCATGCCGCCCATTCCACCCATGCCGCCCATGTCCGGCATCGGAGGCGCGGCCTCCTTCTTCTCCGGCTTTTCGGCGATCATGGCTTCGGTGGTGATGAGCAGCCCGGCGACGGAGGCGGCGTTCTGCAGGCAGGCGCGGACGACCTTGGTCGGGTCGATGACGCCTTCCTTGACCAGATCGCCATACTCGCCGGTCTGGGCGTTGTAGCCGAAGTTGGTGTCGGCCTGCTCGAGCAGCTTGCCGACCACGATCGAGGCGTCGACGCCGGCGTTGCTGGCGATCTGCCGGGCCGGGGTCTGCAGCGCCCGGCGGATGATCTCCACCCCGACCTTCTGGTCGGGATTGGCCGGATCGACCTTGGTCAGCGCCTTGATGGCGTAGAGCAGGGCCGAGCCGCCGCCGGCGACGATGCCTTCCTCGACCGCCGCCCGGGTGGCGTGCATGGCGTCGTCGACCATGTCCTTCTTTTCCTTGACCTCGACCTCGGTCGCGCCGCCGACCCGGATCACCGCCACGCCGCCGGCCAGCTTGGCCAGACGCTCCTGCAGCTTCTCCCGGTCATAGTCCGAGGAAGTCTCCTCGATCTGCGCCTTGATCTGGCCGATCCGCCCCTCGATGTCGGCCTTGGCCCCGGCGCCGTCGACGATCGTCGTCTCTTCCTTGGTGATCTGCACCTTCTTGGCCGTGCCCAGCATGTCGAGCGTCACCGTCTCCAGCTTGATCCCGAGATCCTCGGAGATCACCTGGCCGCCGGTCAGGATCGCCATGTCCTCGAGCATCGCCTTGCGCCGGTCGCCGAAGCCCGGCGCCTTGACCGCCGCCACCTTCAGACCGCCGCGCAGCTTGTTGACCACCAGGGTCGCCAGCGCCTCGCCCTCGACATCCTCGGCCACGATCAGGAGCGGCCGCGACGACTGCACCACCGCTTCGAGCACCGGCAGCATCGCCTGCAGGTTCGACAGCTTCTTCTCATGGTAGAGGATGTACGGGTTCTCCAGCTCCGCGACCATCTTCTCCGCATTGGTCACGAAATAGGGCGAGAGGTAGCCGCGGTCGAACTGCATGCCCTCGACGACCTCGAGCTCGGTCTCCAGGCTCTTGGCCTCCTCGACCGTGATCACGCCCTCATTGCCGACCTTCTCCATCGCCTGGGCGATCATGTCGCCGATGGTCTTGTCGCCATTGGCCGAGATCGTGCCGACCTGGGCGATCTCGTTGTTGGTCTCGACCTTCCGGCTGCGGCTCTTGAGGTCGGCCACCACCGCCTCGACCGCCAGGTCGATGCCGCGCTTCAGGTCCATCGGGTTCATGCCCGCGGCCACCGACTTCACGCCCTCGCGGACGATCGCCTGGGCCAGCACCGTCGCCGTGGTCGTGCCGTCGCCGGCCAGGTCGTTGGTCTTCGAGGCGACCTCGCGGACCATCTGCGCGCCCATGTTCTCGAACTTGTCGGAAAGCTCGATCTCCTTGGCCACCGAGACGCCGTCCTTGGTGATCCGCGGCGCGCCGAACGACTTGTCCAGCACCACCGTCCGGCCCTTCGGACCCAGCGTCACCTTCACCGCATCCGCCAGAATGTCCACGCCGCGCAGCATCCGCGACCGCGCTTCAGACGAAAACTTAACTTCCTTGGCTGCCATGTTCACTTCCTAACTTGAACTGATTGAAATCGTTCAGGATCCGCCGCGAATGGGCGATCCTCGGGACTTAGGCCATCACGCCCAGCAGGTCGCTCTCGCGCATGATGAGGTAGTCGACGTTGTCGATCTTCACCTCGGTGCCGGACCACTTGCCGTAGAGGACCTTGTCGCCGGCCTTGACGTCGAGCGGCGTGACCTTGCCGCTGTCGTCGCGTCCGCCCGGGCCGGCCGCGATCACCTCACCCTGGACCGGCTTCTCCTTCGCCGTGTCGGGGATGATGATGCCACCCGCGGTCTTCTCCTCCTGATCGAGCGGCTTGACCACGACGCGGTCGTGCAAGGGTCGGAACTTCATGGATATCTCCGGTAGCTCAGTGTGATGGAAACAGAGGTGTCAGCACTCTGCCTTGAAGAGTGCCAAGCACATAGTAAGAGACGGCGCGCGGGTCAAGCGCCGGGACTGTGATCTCTCATGAAACGTTCGGCATCCGCCGGATCGAGACGCACTTTCATATGCGCCGATCGCTCGTCGTCCCGCCGGTCGACCACTTCCCCCCGCTGGTGAAGCCAGGCGATGGTCCGGCCGTCGGCAAGGTCGACGGCCACGTCCAGGGTCCGGCGGTCACGGTTGAGGAAGGCGGATACCTCGTCGAGGAGCCTATCGATTCCGATGCCTTCGACGGCCGATATCGCCACCGACCGGTCCCAGCGCGCTGCCTGGGAGAAGACGATCTCCCGGTCCGTCGGCGGCATGAGGTCGATTTTGTTCAGGACCTCAATCACCCGCTCGTCCTTCTCCGCATCGATGCCCAGCGCCTGGAGCGTCGCCAGCACGTCGGACCTCTGGGCGGCGCTGTCGGGATGGGAGATATCGCGGACATGAAGGATGATGTCGGCGGATTCCACCTCCTCCAGCGTCGCCCGGAAGGCGGCGACGAGATGGGTTGGAAGGTCGGAGATGAATCCGACGGTATCCGACAGGATGGCCCGCCTGCCCTTCCCCAGATCGATCTGCCGCATCGTCGGGTCCAGCGTCGCGAACAGGAGGTCCTTCGCGAACACGTCGGATTGCGTCAGCCGGTTGAACAGGGTCGACTTGCCGGCGTTGGTATAGCCGACCAGCACGATGACGGGATAAGGCACCCGCGCCCTGGCGTCGCGATGAAGCGACCGGGTCCGCCGGACTTCCTCGATATCCTTCTTCAGCCGGACGATCCGGTCATCGATCAGCCGGCGATCCAGCTCGATCTGGCTCTCGCCGGGACCGCCCAGGAAACCCGCGCCGCCGCGCTGCCGCTCCAGGTGGGTCCATGAGCGGACGAGCCGGGATCGCTGGTAGCTGAGATGGGCGAGTTCGACCTGAAGCTGGCCTTCCCGGGTCCGCGCCCGCTCGCCGAAGATCTCAAGGATCAGGCCGGTCCGGTCGATCACCTTGGTCTTCCAGGCGCGTTCAAGGTTGCGCTGCTGAACCGGCGTCAGGGCAGCGTCGACGATGGCGACATCGATGTCGAGCGCCGCCACCATCGCCGCCAGTTCATCGACCGCGCCGCCGCCGAACAAGGTCGCAGGCTGCGGCCTGTTCACCTTGACGACCCTGGCTTCCGCGACGTCCAGAGAGATGGCGGCTGCAAGGCCGACCGCCTCATCCAGCGCCGATTCCGGCGTCCTCTCCAGCTTGTCGTCGCCCCAGAGCGATGGGTGGACGACGATCGCCCGCCCGGCCGAGGCGGATTGATTCAGATCGTCGCTATGCATTCAGGGTCGACACTCAGGCTTCTTCCTTCGGGGGTTCGAAGAGCTGAACCGGATGGGCCGGCATGACGGTGGAGATCGCGTGCTTGTAGACCAACTGGCTATGGGCGTCGCGGCGGAGGAGAACGGAAAAATTATCAAACCAGGTGATGATGCCCTGCAGCTTGACACCATTCACCAGGAAGACGGTGACGGGAGTCTTGTTCTTCCGGCAGTAGTTGAGGAAAACGTCTTGAACGTTCTGGCTTTTTTCGGACATTGCTTTTTGCCCCGCTCGTTCGGTGTTATTGGAGCCCCGTTTGGGCCCTGGCCGGCTGCGCTGCCGGCTTGCCACCGATATGGTAACGCAACCGGCGACCGCCAAGGTGTGACCTTCAGAACGTCCCGCTGCGATATCGACCGCCGCGGATGTCGTCAGGTGGAGCCGCCGGCGGCATAATCCTGATAGGCCTTGCGGAGCTTCAGGGCGATCGGGCCCGGCTTGCCGTCGCCGATCGCGCGGCCGTCGATACGGGTGATCGGCATGACGTAGGTGGTCGCGCTCGACAGGAAGGCCTCGCGGGCGGCATAGGCCTCCTCGACGGTGAAGGTCCGTTCCTCAAGCGTCACGTCGGACCCGCCGGTCAGCTTCAGGATCGACTGGCGCGTGATGCCGTTCAGGATCGAGTTGCTGGCCTTCCGGGTGACGATCACGTTGTCCGCGGTGACGATCCAGGCGTTGGAGGAGCATCCTTCGGTGACCTTGCCGTCCTCCTCTACCTGCCATGCCTCGGAGGCGCCGGCCTCTGCCGCCATCTGCTTGCCCAGCACCTGGGGCAGCAGCGACACCGACTTGATGTCGCGGCGCTTCCAGCGGATCTCCGGCACCGTGATGACGCTGACTCCCTTCTCCACGATCGCCTTCGGATCAAGGTCCACGTGACGCGTGGTCATCACCAGCGTCGGCGCGACATCAGTCGGGAACTTGAAGTCGCGCGGAGAGACTCCGCGCGTGATCTGAAGATAGATGATGCCGTTCCTGACGCCGTTGCGGCGGACCAGCTCACGCATCACCAGGCCGAGCGCCCGCCGGCTCATGGGCGCGTCCATCTTCAACTCGTCGAGCGAACGCTGGAGGCGGTCGAGGTGCCCCTTCTCGTCGACCATGCGGCCTTCCTGCACGGTCACGACCTCATAGACGCCGTCGGCGAACTGGAAGCCCCGATCCTCGACATGGACAGCGGCCTCGCCATGAGGGACATACCGGCCGTTCACGTAAGCGTAGCGCGCCATTTTTCCTTGATCCTGATGATGAGCTTCGGGGGGAATGGTTAGAAGAATTCCAGGCGGACGGCGAACATCTTCTCGATCTTCTTCACCGACGCGGCGGCGGCGAGAAGGATGACCCGGTCCTGCGGTTTGATGATCGTGGTCGGCCGGGCGATGATGACCTTCCCGTCGCGCACCAGCGCGCCGATGATGACGTCGGATGGCAGCTTGATGTTGCGGATCGGCGTGTTGATGAGGGTGGAGGTCTCCAGCGCCTCCGCCTCGATCACCTCCGCGAAGCCCTCGCGCAGGCTGTGGACCGACTTGATCCGCCCGCGCCTGATATGCTGGAGGATGGTCGAGGCGGTGATCGACCGCGGGCTGACGACGGCGTCGATACCGAGCGTGGTAATCAACGGGTTGTAGGAGGTCTTGTTGATCAGCGTGATCGCCCGCTGGCAGCCATAGCGCTTGGCCAGCAGGGAGGCCAGAATGTTCACCTCGTCTTCATTGGTCACGGCGACCACCGTCTCCGTGGCGCGGACGTTGGCCTCCTCCAGAAGCTCCGGGTCCAGCCCGTCGCCCAGCAGGACCACCGTCCGGTCGAGCTGCTGGGCGATCTCCTCGGCCCGGACCTTGCCGCTTTCGATCAGCCGGGCGGTGACGCCGGGATGCTTCTGCTCGATCTCCTGGGCCAGCGTGAAGCCGATATTGCCGCCGCCGACGATGATGATGCGGCGCGCCGCCGTCTCCTCATGGCCGAAGGCCGCCATGGCCCTGCCGACATGGGACGTCTCAGCCACGAAATAGACCTCGTCGCCCGGAAGCATCTGGTCGTTGGCGTCGGGGATGATCGGCCGGTCGTCCCGGACGATGGCCAGGATCTCGATGTTCAGGTCGGGGAACAGGCCGGTGAGCTGCCTGAGCGGCGTGTTCACGATCGGGCATTCGTCGTCGCAGATGACGCCGATGACCCGAACCAGCCCGTCGGCCAGCGGGATCATGTCGAACGCGCCGGGCACCTGGAGGCGACGGCCGATCGCCTTCGCAACCTCGATCTCCGGCGAGATGATGACGTCGATCGGCATGTTCTCGCGGCTGAACAGGTCGGACCAGATGGGGTCCAGGTAGGTCTGGTTGCGGATGCGCGCGATCTTGGTGGGCACGCTGAACAGCGAGTGCGCCACCTGGCAGGCGACCATGTTGACTTCGTCGGACTGGGTCACGGCGATGATCAGGTCGGCGTCGGGAGCGCCCGCCTGTTCCAGGATCGCCGGGCTGGAGGCGTGGCCGACCAGCCCCTGGACGTCCAGCGTATCCGACAGCTTCTGGATCAGGTCGGGAGCCTGGTCGATCACCGTGACATGATTGTTGTCGGTGGCGAGGTAGCGGGCGATGTTGGAGCCGACCTGGCCGGCCCCGCAGACGATGACCTTCATGGTGTCTTCCTAGTCGCCCGCCACCCGCTGGGCGCGTTCCTGGCCCTGCACGCCGAGGGTCTTCAGCTTCCGGTGTAGCGCCGATCGCTCCATGCCGACGAATTCGGCGGTGCGGCTGATATTGCCGCCGAACCGGGTCACCTGGGCCAGGAGGTACTCCCGTTCAAAAACCTCGCGCGCGTCGCGGAGAGGCAACCCCATGATCTCGCTGCCCTTGTCCCATTTCAGGACGGCGGGAGCGATCGCGCCGATCTCGGGCGGCAGCATATCGGCGCGGATGGGCGACGCCGTCTCTCCCGCCGCCATGATGAGCAGCCAGTCGATCACGTTGCGCAATTGCCTGACATTGCCCGGCCAGCCATAGGCCTGGAGGGCGGCCATCGCGTCCTCCCCCAGGATGCGGGACGGCAGGCCCTGGACCTCCGCCGACCGCTGAAGGAAGTAGCGGGCGAGCAGCGGGATATCCTCCCGCCGTTCGGCCAGCGAGGGCATGCGGATCGGCACCACGTTCAGCCGGTAGTAGAGGTCCTCCCGGAAGAGGCCCGCCTTCAGCGCCTCCGGCAAATCGCGGTTGGACGAGGCGATGATGCGCACATCGACCTCGACATGGGCCGCGCCGCCGACCCGCATGAAGGTCTGGTCCTGGAGGACGCGGACGATCTTGCCCTGGGTCGCCAGCGGCATGTCGGAGACCTCGTCCAGCAGCAGGGTGCCGCCATGGGCCAGTTCCAACGTCCCGACCTTCCGGGGGCCGAGCGCGGCTTCCTCCGCCCTCTCGATCCCGAACAGCTCCTCCTCCAGCCGGTCGGGATTCATCGCCGCGCAGTTGAGCGCGACGAACGGCCCGCCGGAGCGCCGGGACAGCCGGTGGAGCAGCCGGGCGACGACCTCCTTGCCGCTGCCGGGCGGGCCGGAGATCAGCACGCGGCTGCCGGTCGGAGCCACCCGCTCCACCTGCTGGCGAAGCTGGCCCATCGCCGCCGACTGGCCGATCATCTCTTCGTCACGGCCGGCGCGGAGCTTGAGTTCCGCATTCTCCCGGCGCAGGCGCGCGGCTTCAATCGCGCGATCGACCATCAGCAGCAGGCGATCGGACTTGAACGGCTTCTCGATGAAATCGTAGGCGCCGTATTTGATGGCGGTGACCGCCATCTCGATGTTGCCGTGGCCGCTGATCAGCACGACAGGCAGGTCGGGGAAATCCCGCTTCACCTCGTTCAGCAGTTCCAGCCCGTCCAACCGGCTGCCCTGGAGCCAGACGTCGAGGATCAGCAGGCTGGGCTGGCGGACGCGCAGCTCCTGGAGCGCATCGTCGGCGTTCGCCGCCTCGCGGGTCCGGTAGCCTTCATCGTCCAGGATGCCGCCGATCAACAGCCGGATATCGGCTTCGTCGTCGACGATCAGAATATCGTGCGGCATGGGATCAGTCGTCGTTAGGGCGTCGTTGAAGGCGTCGTCGAAGTAACAGATGCGCGGACGGCGATGCGGGGCGGGTCATTGGGCCGCCGATGATGGGTTCAAAACAGCCTCGTCCGCAACCTGCGCGTTTCCCCCGATGTCCTTTCTGGGGAATATCAGGCGCACCCTGGCGCCGCCGCCGGCCCGGTCTTCCAGCACCAGCCGGCTGCCATGGTCTTCCATGATCTTCTTGACGATGGCAAGCCCCAGGCCGGTGCCCTTGGTCCGCGTCGTGACATAAGGTTCGGTCAGCCGGTGGCGATCCTCGCGCGGCAGGCCCTTGCCGTTATCCTCCACCATGACGACCGCGCTGTCCCGCTCGTCTGCGACGGTGATCGCGACGCGACCCGGCTCCAGCCCCTGCCCTTCCCTGCCCTCTATCGCATCCAGCGCGTTCTGGAGCAGGTTGGTCAGCGCCTGGGATACCTGCCTTGCGTCACAGATCACCGGCACCTTGCCGTCGGGCGCGGAAAGGGAGAATTCCACGTCGGAGCGCGCATTCTTCTGCAGATACATCGCCTGCCGGCAAAGATCGACCAGGTCCGCCATGTTCATCTTGGGCGTCGGCATGCGCGCGAAGGCGGAGAATTCGTCGACCATCCGGCCGATATCCCCGACCTGCCGGACGATCGTATCGGTGCAGGAGGCGAAGATGTCGGGGTCGGTCTGGATCTCCTTGAAATATTTGCGCTTCAACCGTTCCGCGGAAAGCTGGATCGGGGTCAGCGGATTCTTGATCTCATGGGCGATGCGGCGCGCCACATCGGCCCAGGCGGCCTTCCGCTGCGCCGACAGAAGTTCGGAGATGTCGTCGAACGTCACGACATAGCCGCGCACTTTCCCGTCAAGCCGCTCCGCCGCGATCCGCACCAGCAGCGTCCGCCGTTCCCCGCCCGTCTGGATTTCCACCTGGGATTCGACCAGCCGGCCGGGACGGCGGCGGATCGCAATCATCAGATCCTCCATCTCCGGCACCGCGTCGACAAGTCGCTGGCCGACCAGCTGGTCGAGATCCTTGCCCAGCAGTTCGGTCGCGGATTTGTTCGGCAGGTTGATCCGCCCGGCCTCGTCTAGCCCCAGCACGCCTGCCGAAACGCCGGAAAGGACGGTTTCCGTGAACCGCCGGCGGAGGTCGAGTTGGCGGTTGGCTTCGATCAGGTCGCGGCGCTGACCTTCGAGCTGGCTGGTCATCCGGTTGAAGGCGCGGCTGAGCGTGCCAAGTTCATCCCCGGCGGAGGAGTTGGCGACGCGCGCCGTCAGGTCGCCCGCCCTCACCCGTTCGGCCGCGGAGATCAGGGCACTGATCGGCGTGACCAGCGTATCGGCGAAAACCATGCCGAACCAGACCGCAACCATCAGCAGCAGCAGCGCCACCACGACATAGATCAGCGTGAAAGTGATCTGGAGCGTGCCGCGGCGCGATTCCAACTCCTGATATTCCGACACGGCCCCCTGGGCGCGCTCCATATGGCCAATGACCTGCGCCTCGACCAGCCGTCCGACCAGAAGGAAGGTGTCGACATAGCGGTCGAGCCTGAGCAGGGCGCGGACCCGGTCGTCATTGTCGGTGGTCAGCAGCACCACCTCCCCCTGCCGCGCGCGGTCCAGCAGCTCGTCGGAGATCGGTTCGAACTGGAGGGAGAAGGTCAGGTTCGACTGCGCCAGGGTGCGGCCGCTGGAATCGAAGACCAGCGCCTCCGTCAGCCCCCGCAGCAGCGCCTGGGTGGAGACGAACTGGTCGAAATATTCCGGGTCGCTGAGCAGGCGCGGCGCTTCCCGGTTGAGGTCGTTGGCCATCGACAGCGCGTCGGCGCGCAGCGTCTTCTGATGTTCCTCCAGATAGGCTTCGGCGACCGACAGGCTCTCATTGACCGCCGTCGACACGCGTTCGGAAAACCAGGACTGGACGCCGAAATAGAAGAAGAGCGCGGAGAAGACGGCGACCAGGATCGAGGGCGCGACGGCCACGATGCTGAACAGGGCGACCAGACGGATATGGAGGCGCGCGCCCGCCCGGCCGCGACGGCGCTCCACCCAGATTCCCACGACCCGCCGCGCGATCAGCGCGCCCAGCAGCAGCAGGATGACGAGATCCAGATTGAGCAGCAGATAGACCGTGTCGGTCTCATGGCCGAAGGGCGGGGTTTCGGTCAGCGCCGCATAGGTCGCGACGCCCGCGGCGACCGCCGCGATGGTGAGGACGACCGACAGCTTGTTCGCCAACCCGACGCGCGCAGCCCAACGGGCCACCTGACGCATCAGCGACGGCGACGATTCAGCGGTGTGAGCGGTCATGCCTTCAGTGTCCAGGCCTTCCCCGGCCAAGCCAACGCGGGCCAGCGGCCCCTCGGGTGGCTATTTTAGCCCCCGGATCACCTGTATGTCTAACTCGCGGATTTTCTTCCGCAGGGTGTTCCGGTTGAGCCCCAGCAGGTGGGCCGCCTTGATCTGGTTGCCGCGCGTGGCGGCGAGGCTGAGGGTTATCAGCGGGCGTTCGACCTCCTGCAGCACGCGGTCGTGCAGGCCGGCGGCCGGCAGCCCGTCCTTGTGGGCGAGGAAATAGTCCCGCAGATGCCGCTCCACGGCCCCGCTCAACCCCTCCCCTTGCTCCTCCGCGGCAGGGCGGGCGGCCGGGCTGGCGTCGGCCAATTCCTGCGCGATGACCTCCGACCCGATCACCTCCTGGCTGTAGAGCGCGGCCAGTCGGCGGACGAGGTTCTCCAGTTCACGGACATTGCCGGGCCAGCGGTAGGACTTCAGATGGTCCATCCCGGCCGCGTCCACGGTCTTGAGCGGCAGCCCTTCCTGCGCCGCCATGGCGAGGAAATGGCGGGTCAAGGCGGGAATGTCCTCCGTCCGCTCGCGAAGCGGCGGCAGGCGGATCGGGACGACGTTCAGCCGGTAGAACAGATCCTCCCGGAACAGGCCCTGGCGGATGGCCTGGCGGAGGTCCCGGTGGGTCGCGGCGACGATGCGGACATCGGCCTTGATCGAGGCCCGGCCGCCGACTGTGGTGTATTCCCCCTCCTGGAGCACGCGGAGGAGCCTGGTCTGGGCCTCCATCGGCATGTCACCGATCTCATCCAGGAAAAGCGTGCCGCCCTGCGCCTGCTCGAACCGGCCGGAGGAACGGGCCGTGGCCCCGGTGAAGGCCCCCTTCTCATGGCCGAACAGCTCGCTTTCGATCAGTTCGCGCGGGATGGCGGCCATGTTGATGGCGACGAAGGGGCCGCTGCGCCGCTTGCCGTAATCATGCAGCGCGCGGGCGACCAGCTCTTTCCCGGTTCCGCTTTCGCCGGCGATCATGACCGTCAGGTCCGTCGCCATCAGCCGGGCCATGATCCGGTAGATGTCCTGCATCGCCGCCGATCGACCGATCAGCGGCAGGTCGCCTTCGGCCTCCCCGCCATCGACGGCGGCCGGGGCCGGCGCGGCGTTGCGCGTCGTGATCGCCCGTTCGACGACATGCACCAGCTCCTTCAGGTCGAAGGGCTTGGGGAGGTATTCGAACGCCCCCCGCTCCGTCGCCTTGACGGCGGTCAGCAGGGTGTTCTGCGCGCTCATCACGACGACGCGGAGATCGGGCCTGATCCGCTTGATGCGCGGGATGAGGTCGAGCCCGTTCTCGTCGGGCATCACAACATCGGTGATGACGAGATCGCCCTCCCCGTCCTCCACCCATCGCCAGAGCGTGGCGGCGTTGCCCGTGGTCCGGACATCATGGCCGAGGCGCACCAGCGCCTGGGTCAGGACCGTGCGGATCGCCCGGTCGTCGTCGGCCACGAGGATGGTCGCTGTCGTCATGAGGCCAGTTCCTCTACGGGGGGAGTTCGCTGGACAAGGTTTCCGGCGTCGACGGCTATGGGCAGGGAGACCCTGAAGACCGTCCGCCGGGGGCGGCTGTCGAAATCGACCACGCCGCCATGGTCACCGACGATCTTCGCCACCAGCGCCAGCCCCAGCCCCGACCCGTTGGCCTTGGTCGAGACGAAGGGGTCGAAAAGATGCTGGTGGAGGTCCTCCGGAATGCCCTCGCCATTGTCCTGGATCGTCACCGCCAGCGGCAGGTTCATGCGGCCGTTGGTGCCGGGAATGGCGATGGAGACGCCGCGCTGATAGGCGGTCGTGAGCACGATCTCCGGATTGTCCGCCGGCGCGGCCTCCGCCGCATTCTTCACCAGGTTGAGGAACACCTGGACGAGCTGGTCGTGATTGCCATGGACGGGCGGCAGCGACGGGTCGTAGCGCTCAACGAACCGGACGCGCCGGGCGAAGCCGGTCTGGGAGACCTTCCGCACCCGCTCCAGCACCGCATGGATGTTGACGGCCTCCCGCTCGATCGGGCGCTGGTCGGAGAAGACCTCCATCCGATTGACCAGCGCAACGATGCGATCGGCCTCGTCGCAAATCAGCCGCGTCAGTTCCCGGTCCGGGTCGGAGGCGTTCTCCTCCAGAAGCTGCGCCGCCCCCCTGATGCCGGAAAGCGGGTTCTTCACCTCATGAGCCAGCATCGCCGCCATCGCTGTCACCGATCGCGCAGCGTTGCGGTGGTTGAGCTGCTTGTCGATCAGCCGGGCGATCGACACCTCATGCAGCGTGACCACCGCATGGTCGGTCCGGTCGCCCATCGGGCCAGCGGTGATGGTGACGGTATGCCGGCCGATGCGCGGCGTCTCCAGGATCACGCCATATTCCGAAACGGTGCGACCCTGGGACAGCACCTGGGCGATCAGCAGGAAGATCGGGCTGTCGGCCGGCAGCAGCTCATCCAGCCGCTGGCCGACCAGCGCGCTTTCGCCGGCGTCGAGGAACCGCTGCGCCTCGAAATTGACGAAGCGGATCAGGCAGTTGCGATCGACCACGATCACGGGTTCCGGCAGGCCATGGAGGATCTGGACGCCGTCGACGGCGGGGAGCGTCGCCAAATCCATCAGCAGGCCTCGATCGCCGGTTCGTAGCAGCGGCGGACAAGGTCGCGCACGACCTCCGGATCGTAGGTGCGGTTGACGCCTTCGCGGAAGGCGGCCGCGCCTGGCAGGCCCTTCGCGTACCAGGCCAGATGCTTGCGGGCGACCCTGCCTCCCTTCTCCACCCCGTAATGCTCCAGCAGCGCCTCGTAATGCTCCAAAACGATGCCTTGCTGATCGGCGAGAGCCGGATCGGGGATGCGGCGGCCGGTGCGCAGATATTCCATTGCCTGGGCGATGAACCAGGGGCGGCCCTGCGCGCCGCGGCCGATCATCACGCCATCGGCGCCGCTATGATCCAGAGCGCGGTCGATATCGTCGAAATCGCCAATGTCGCCATTGACGATGAGCGGCACCGTAATCGCTTGTTTCACTTCCTGGATGGCCTGCCAGTCGGCCGTGCCGTTATAGAGCTGGCAGCGGGTGCGGCCGTGGATGGTGATCATCCTGATCCCCGACTCCTCCGCGATGCGGGCGAGACGGGGGGCATTACGGTTGGAATCGTCCCAGCCCAGTCGCGTCTTCAGCGTCACCGGGATGGGAACGGCCTTCACGACCGCCTCCATGATGCGGGCCGCCAGCCCCTCCTCCCGCATCAGCGCGGAGCCGGCCAGCTTGTTCACGACCTTCTTGACCGGGCAGCCGAAATTGATGTCGATGATGGCCGCCCCCCGGTCCACGTTCAGCCGCGCCGCTTCGGCCATCACCTCCGGATCGTGGCCGGCAAGCTGGACCGCCATCGGATATTCCTCCGCGCAATCCGTGGAGGTGCGAAGCGACTGGCGGGCGGCGCGCACCATTTCGGAACTCGCGATCATCTCCGAGACCACGAGCCCGGCGCCGAGCTTCTTCACCAGCCGCCGGAACGGCTGGTCCGTGACGCCCGACATGGGCGCCAGGATGACGGGAGTGTCCAGGAGGACCGGACCGATTGAAACGCCCATAATTTAGGCATCACCAGTTCATGCAAAAGATTTATGCAAACTACCAGCGCCGCCGATGGAATCAAGCGTTCATCTTGCTTGGCCGGCCGCCGCTTCCCCGATAGGGTCGCCCGCGCAATGCAGAGAGACGAGTCCTCATCCATGGACACCCCCAGTGGCAGCCCGTCCGTCGCCGCGCTGATCGTCGCCGCCGGACGGGGCGAGCGGTTCGGCGGCGCGATCCCGAAGCAGTACCGCGACCTTTCCGGCGCGCCCATGATCCGGCGGACGGCGCAGGCCTTCCTGCGGCATCCGTCGGTCGACCGGGTGCTGGCAGTGATCGACGCGGATCATGAGGAGCATTATCGCGCCAGCCTGGGCGACCTTCCCCTGCCCTCGCCCGTTCCCGGCGGCGCGACGCGGCAGGAATCGGTGCGGCGCGGGCTGGAGGCGCTGGAGGCGGCCGCGCCGGACCTGGTGCTGGTCCATGACGCCGCCCGGCCGCTGGTCGATGCGGGAACCATAGACCGGGTCATCGAGGCGCTGGCCGTCCATCCGGCGGTCATTCCCGGCGTACCCGTGGTCGACACGCTGAAGCGCGCCGGCGCGGACGGAACGGTGGGCGCGACCGTCGACCGCACCGGCCTCTGGCGGGCGCAGACGCCGCAGGGCTTCCGGTTCGGGCCGCTGCTGGCGGCGCATCGGCTGGTGGAAGGACAATCGCTGACCGACGATTCCGCCGTCGCCGAGGCTGCTGGCCTGCCGATCGGGATCGTGGAGGGGAACGAGGACAATATGAAGA
Source organism: Inquilinus sp. CAU 1745 (assembly GCF_039839375.1). Lineage (NCBI taxonomy): Bacteria > Pseudomonadati > Pseudomonadota > Alphaproteobacteria > Rhodospirillales > Rhodospirillaceae > Inquilinus > Inquilinus sp. CAU 1745. Next base: position 203,734 of record NZ_JBDOQU010000001.1, on the reverse strand, counting down.
TCACCAGCGCCGGCGACATGGCGCGCGCCGAGAGGATATTGGGCGGAACACCGGACATCCGGGTCGGCAACGGCTTCGACGTTCATCGACTGGTCCCGGACCGGCCGCTGATCCTCTGCGGCGTGACCATCCCCCACGCGCTGGGGCTGGCCGGCCATTCCGACGCCGATGTCGGCCTCCACGCCCTGACGGATGCGCTGCTGGGCGCCTTGGGCGAAGGCGATATCGGGCTGCATTTCCCGCCCAGCGACCCGCGCTGGAAGGACGCCGACAGCGCCCTCTTCCTGCGCCATGTCGCGGCGATGGTCGCGGAGCGCGGCGGCCGGATCGGCCATGTCGATGTCACCCTGATCTGCGAGACGCCGAAGATCGGCCCGCACCGGGCCGCGATGGTCGCACGGATCGCCGAACTGACGGGGCTGGAGTCCGGCCGCGTCAGCGTCAAGGCGACGACGACGGAAAGGCTAGGCTTCACCGGCCGGGGCGAAGGGATCGCCGCGCAGGCGACCGCGACGGTGATCCTGCCATGAGCGCTGACGCCATCCGCCTGATCGACGCCTGCAGGGCGCGCGGCTGGCGCGTGGCGACGGCGGAAAGCTGCACCGGCGGGCTGATCGGCGCGGCGATCACCACCATCGCGGGATCGTCGGATGTCTATGAGCGCGGCTTCGTCACCTATTCCAACGAGGCCAAGACGGAGCTTCTGGACGTTCCGGCCGTCCTGATCGCGGAGGTCGGCGCGGTCAGCGCGGAGGTCGCCGAGGCGATGGCGCGGGGCGCGCTGGCGCGGTCGCGCGCCGATTTGGCGATATCGGTGACGGGTGTCGCCGGGCCGGGCGGCGGAACGGAGGCGAAGCCCGTCGGCCTTGTCTATATCGGCATCATGAAACGGGGCGGCAAGCCTGTCGCCCACTGCTTCATCTTTCCGGGGGATCGGGAGGCCGTGCGGCTCTCGAGCGTCAGGGCGGCGCTGGAACTGGCGGCCGAGGCTGTGGAAAGTTCAGGAAGCCGACCGTGACGCCGGGACGGCGGGCGTATCGCCTGAGCCGTAAAGCGCCTTCGCCCGCGCCTCGAACGCCGTGACCATGCGCCGGAACGCCTCGTTGAACAGCGCCCCGATCAGCGTCTGAAGAACCTTAGAGCGAAACTCGAAATCCACGAAGAAATCGATCTTGCAGCCATCGGGATGCGGATAGAACTTCCAGTGATTGTTGAGGTGCCGGAGCGGCCCCTCGATGTACTTCACGTCGATGGTTCCCGGCCGGTCGAGATTGACCTGGCTGGTGAACCTTTCCCTGACCATTCGGAAGCCGATCACCAGATCGGCGACGATCAGGTCCGGCGTCCGCTTGCGGATGCGCGAGGCGAGGCACCAGGGCAGGAACTGCGGATATCTCTCCACATCCGCGACCAGGTCGAACATCTGCTCCGGCGTATAGGGGAGGATGCGTTCTTCGGCATGGGTAGGCATGGCGTCAGACAGCCGCCAGTTCGACGATATCCATCGAGGGGAGACCCGACAGCCGGGCGTCACGGGCCGCCCTCAGCTTCGCGAAATCGCTGTCGGCATGGTAGGAGGACCGGGTCAGCGGCGTCGCGGAGATCATGAGGAAACCCTTGCCGCGCCCGACCTTCTCATAGCCGCCGAATTCCTCCGGCGTCACGAAGCGGTCGACCTTCGCGTGCTTGGGCGTCGGCTGGAGATACTGGCCGATGGTCATGAAGTCGACATCGGCGGAGCGGAGATCGTCCATCACCTGATGGACCTCGTCCCGCCCCTCCCCCAGCCCGACCATGATGCCGGACTTGGTGAAGATCGACGGGTCGATCTCCTTCACCCGGTTCAGGAGGTTGAGCGAGGTGAAATAGCGCGCGCCCGGCCGGATCGACGGGTAGAGGCGCGGCGCGGTTTCGAGATTATGGTTGAAGACGTCGGGTCGCGCCTCGACCACGATCTCAAGAGCGCCCTTCTTGCCCTTGAAATCAGGCGTCAATATCTCGATCGTCGTGTCCGGCGAAGCCTCGCGCACGGCGTTGATGACGTTCGCGAAATGCCGCGCCCCGCCATCCTCCAGGTCGTCGCGGTCGACCGAGGTGATGACGATGTGGTTGAGGCCGACGCGGGTGACCATCTCCGCGATATGCTCGGGCTCGTGCGGGTCGACCTGATCCGGCCGGCCGGTGGAGACGTTGCAGAAGGCGCAGGCGCGCGTGCAGACGGAGCCCAGGATCATCACCGTCGCATGGCCCTTCGACCAGCATTCGCCGATGTTAGGGCAGGCCGCCTCCTCGCACACCGTGACGAGGTCCAGGCTGCGCATCAGCGCCCTTGTCTGGTGGTATTCCTTCGACACCGGGGCCTTCACCCTGATCCAGGACGGTTTCCGCTGGATCGGATTGTCGGGACGATGCGCCTTTTCCGGGTGTCTGACTTTCTGGGGCGTGGTCGCCATCAGGCTTGGCCTTGGTCGTTCTTTAGGATCGTCCGACGATGATTGGAAGGTGGGCCCGGCGGCCCGTCCTTCCAAGTCGACGGTCAGAAATGAATGGCGCGCCCGTACGCGTCGAGCACGCTTTCATGCATCATCTCGGACAGGGTGGGATGCGGGAACACCGTGTGCATCAGGTCGGCTTCCGTCGTCTCCAGCGACTTGGCGATGCCGAAGCCCTGGATCAGCTCCGTCACCTCCGCGCCGACCATATGGGCGCCCAGAAGCTCCCCGGTCTTCGCGTCGAACACGGTCTTCACCATGCCTTCGGGCTCCCCCAGCGCGATCGCCTTGCCGTTGCCCATGAAGGGGAAGCGGCCCACCTTGACCTCGTGGCCCTGCTCCTTGGCCTTCTTCTCCGTCAGGCCGACGCTGGCGATCTGCGGGGTGCAGTAGGTGCAGCCGGGGATGTTGGTGACGTCCAGCGGATGAACGTCCTTCACGCCGGCGATCTTCTCCACGCAGATGACGCCTTCGTGGCTGGCCTTGTGCGCCAGCCAGGGCGCGCCGACCACGTCGCCGATGGCGTAGACCCCCGGCTCGTCCGTCCGCAGCCATTCATCGACCAGGATGTGTCCGCGGTCGGTTTTGACCTTGGTGTTGTCGAGACCGATATTCTCGACATTGCCGGCGATGCCGATGGCGAGGATCACCTTCTCGGTCTTGATCTGCTGCTTCTTGCCGCCGACATCGACGGTCGCCGTCACCCCGTCCTTCGCCTTGTCCAGCTTCTCCACCTTGGCGGAGGTGAGGATCTTCATGCCCTGCTTCTCGAACTGCTTGCGGGCGTGGGCGGAGATCTCCTCATCCTCCACGGGCAGGATGCGGTCCATCACCTCGACCACCGTCACCTCGGCGCCCATGAAGCGGTAGAAGCTGGCGAATTCTATCCCGATCGCGCCTGAGCCGATGACCAGCAGCGATTTCGGCATCGTCTTGGGGACCATCGCCTCCTTGTAGGTCCAGACCTGCTCTCCATCCGGCTCAAGGCCTGGAAGCGTGCGGGCGCGCGCGCCGGTGGCGATGATGATGTGCGGCGCCTCCAGCGTGGCGACCGGCTTGCCGTCCTTCTCCACCGCCAGCTTGCCCTTGCCCTGAAGCGTTCCGGCGCCGTCGATGACGGTCACTTTGTTCTTCTTCAGGAGGTGCTTCACACCGCCGGAAAGCTGTGCCGCGACCTTGCGGGACCGTTGGACGACCTTGTCGATATCGAACGACACCTCCTTGGCGGAGAAGCCGTAAGCGTCCAGATTCTGAAGCAGATGGCCGATCTCCGAAGAGCGCAGCAGCGCCTTGGTCGGGATGCAGCCCCAGTTGAGGCAGATGCCGCCCAGATGCTCGCGCTCCACGACGGCCGCCTTCACGCCGAGTTGCGCGGCGCGGATCGCCGCCACGTAGCCGCCCGGCCCCGCGCCCAGCACGATCAGATCGAATTTTGTGTCGGCCAAGGGTCTTCTCCCCTGTTGGTTGGTCCGCCTAGGCGGTTGCGTCCGCGCCTCAAGAAACCGTCATGCCGGACTTGATCCGGCATCCACGGGCCGGCGACACTGCGCGGACGGTGAAGGACCGGGAACGATCCCGCCCGCCATCGACGCCGCATGGATGCCGGATCAAGTCCGGCATGACGATGTTTTGGTTCAAAGCATCATGCCCAGCGGGTCCTGGATCAGCTTCTTGAAGGCCTGGAGGTATTCCGCGCCCACCGCGCCGTCGACCACGCGATGGTCGACGGAGAGCGTGCAGCTCATGACCGTAGCGATGGCGAGCGCGCCGTCCTTGACGACCGGCTGCTGCTGCCCCGCGCCGACGGCCAGGATGCAGCCCTGAGGCGGGTTGATGATCGCGGCGAAATCCTTGATGCCGTACATGCCGAGATTGGAGATAGAGAAGGTGCCGCCCTGGAACTCCTCCGGCTTCAGCTTGCCTTCCCGCGCCCGGCCGGCGAGGTCCTTCATCTCGGCGGAGATGGTCGAGAGTCCCTTGGTGTCGGCGGCCTTGATGATCGGCGTGATGAGGCCGTTGTCGGTCGCCACGGCGACGGAGATGTCGATCCGGTCGTACATCAGGATCGCCTCGTCGGTCCACGAAGCGTTGGCCGCCGGGACCTGCCGCAGCGCGATTGCGGCGGCCTTGATGACGAGGTCGTTCACCGACAGCTTCACGTCGTCGCGCTCGTTCAACTGCTTGCGCAGCTTCAGGAGGGCATCGATCTCGCAATCCACCGTCAGATAGAAATGCGGGACCGTCTGCTTGGCCTCCGTGAGGCGGCGGGCGACGGTCTTGCGGATGTTGTTGTTCTTCGCCTCCGTATAGGGAATGCCGTAGGCGTCGGCGAGCTTCTTCGCGTCCGGCCCGGCCGCCACGGGAGCGGCCCTGGCCGGAGCCTCAGCGGCCTTCGGCTCGGCGGCCGCCTTGGCCGGGGCGCCCTCGCCGGCGGCCTCGACATCCGCCTTGACGATCCGGCCGCCGGGGCCGGAGCCCTTCAGCGTGGCGAGATCGATGCCGGCATTCTTGGCCATGCGGCGCGCCAGCGGGCTGGCGAAGATTCGGTCGCCCTCCGGCTGCGCGGCGGGCTCCGCCTTCTTCGACGGTTCGGCCTTCGGGGCTTCGGATTTTTCCTCAGCGTCGGCTTTTGTCGGCTTTTGTGGGCTTTCGGCTTCCTCGGCGGGTTTCTCCGCCGGCTTTTCCGCTGCTGCGGCGTCGGCGGCGGAGGCGTCCTCCCCCTCCTCCAGCAGCACCGCGATCGGCGTGTTCACCGCCACGCCCTCCGTCCCCTCGGCCACCAGGATCTTGCCCAGCGTCCCCTCGTCAACCGCCTCGACCTCCATTGTCGCCTTGTCGGTCTCGATCTCCGCGATCACGTCGCCGATCGACACCGCCTCGCCTTCCTTCTTGTGCCAGGAAGCCAGCGTCCCCTCGGTCATCGTCGGCGACAAAGCCGGCATCAGGATCTTGATCGGCATCGATGTCTCCTCTCGACGGCCGCGCTCAGGCGGCCTCATGTCCTGTTTGCGTTCAGCTTCAGCTACGATAGCAGACGGCCTTGGCCGCCTCCGCGATCTGGGCGGGCTGCGGCAGCGCCAGAAGCTCCAGGTTGGCGGCGTAAGGCAGCGGCACGTTCGCATGGGCGACGCGGGCCGGCGGCGCGTCCAGATAGTCGAACGCGTGCTCCATCACCAGCGAGGCGACCTCCGACCCGATGCCGGCATAGGCCCAGCCTTCCTCGACCGTGACGATCCGGTTGGTCTTGCGCACGCTTTCCACGACGGTGTCGATATCGAGCGGGCGGATGGTCCGCAAATCGATCACCTCCGCGTCGATCCCTTCCTCCGCCAGCTTCTCAGCGGCCTCCAGCGACTTCCCGACCATCATCGAATAGGCGACGATGGTCACATCCTTGCCCTGACGCACCACCTTGGCGCGGCCGATGGGTACGATGAAATCCTCGCTCTCCGGCACGTCGAAGCTCTGGCCGTAGAGGAGTTCATGCTCCAGGAAGACGATCGGGTTCGGGTCGCGGATGGCGGATTTCAGCAAGCCCTTGGCGTCGGCCGCCGACCAGGGTGCTACGACCTTGAGACCGGGGACGTGGCCGTACCAGCTCGCGTAATCCTGGCTGTGCTGGGCGGCGACGCGGGAGGCCGCGCCGTTCGGCCCGCGGAAAACCATGGAGCAGCCCATCTGGCCGCCGGACATATAGAGCGTCTTGGCGGCGGAGTTGATGATCTGATCGATCGCCTGCATGGCGAAGTTGAAGGTCATGAACTCGACGATCGGCTTCAGCTTGCCGAACGCCGCGCCGACGCCCAGCCCGGCAAAGCCGTGCTCGGTGATCGGCGTGTCGATCACCCGCTTGGCCCCGAATTCGTCCAGCAGCCCCTGGCTGACCTTGTACGCGCCCTGATATTCGGCGACTTCCTCGCCCATCAGGAAGACCGTGTCGTCGCGGCGCATTTCCTCCGCCATCGCGTCGCGCAGGGCCTCCCGGACGGTCTGGCGCCTGGTCTTGTCGAAGAACTTGTCCTCGTCGGAGGGCGGGATTTTGGCCTTCGGCGGTTCGGTCCTCGCGGCCTCGGATTTTTCCTCGGCGTCGGCTTTTGTCGGCTTTTGTGGGCTTTCGGCTTCCTCGGCGGCTTCTTCGGCGGGTTTCTCCGCTGCTGCGACGTCGACGGCGGAGGCGTCCTCCCCCTCCTCCAGCAGCACCGCGATCGGCGTGTTCACCGCCACGCCCTCCGTCCCCTCGGCCACCAGGATCTTGCCCAGCGTCCCCTCGTCGACGGCCTCGACCTCCATCGTCGCCTTGTCGGTCTCGATCTCCGCGATCACGTCGCCGATCGACACCGCCTCGCCTTCCTTCTTGTGCCAGGAAGCCAGCGTCCCCTCGGTCATCGTCGGCGACAAAGCCGGCATCAGAATCTCAATCGGCATCACATATCCTCCGGGAGGCGGCTCTTGGGCGACGGGCCGTAATGGCCCCCGAACGCCCGAGCCATCCGCAATTGGGTCAGGCTTCGATCAGGACGTCGGTCCACAGCTCTTCCGGATCGGGCTCCGGACTCGCTTGCGCGAATTCGGCGGAGTCGTTGACGACGCCGCGAATTTCCTTGTCGATCGCCTTCAGTTCATCCTCGCCGGCGTGATCGCCGTCGATCAGCAGCTTCTTGACATGCTCGATCGGGTCACGGGTGTCCTTGTATTGCGAGACTTCCTCCTTCGTCCGGTACTTGGCCGGATCGGACATTGAGTGGCCGCGATAGCGATAGGTCATCATCTCAAGGATCTGCGGGCCCTTGCCGGACCGGGCGTCGGCCAGCGCCTCGTCCGCCGCCGCCTTGACCGCGACGACATCCATGCCGTCTACCTGTTTGCCCGGAATGCCGTAGGCGTGGCCGCGCTCATAGAGGTCCGTGCTGGCCGAAGCGCGCTTGACCGAGGTGCCCATGCCGTACTGGTTGTTCTCGATCACATAGACGACCGGCAGCTTCCAGAGAGCCGCCATGTTGAAGCTCTCATAGACCTGGCCCTGGTTGACCGCGCCGTCGCCCAGGTAGGTCATGGTGACGCCGTTGTCTTCCTTGTACTTGTGCGCGAAGGCCAGCCCGGTGCCCAGCGGCACCTGGGCGGCGACGATGCCGTGCCCGCCGAAGAAGTTCTTCTCCCGGCTGAACATGTGCATCGAGCCGCCCTTGCCCTTGGAATAGCCGCCGCGACGGCCCGTCAGCTCCGCCATCACGCCGCGAGCTTCCATGCCGCAGGCCAGCATATGGCCATGGTCGCGATAGCCGGTGATGACGGTGTCCTGCGGTTCGGCCGCCGCCTGCATCCCCACCACCACGGCCTCCTGGCCGATATAGAGGTGGCAGAAGCCGCCGATCAGCCCCATGCCGTAGAGCTGGCCGGCCTTCTCCTCGAAACGCCGGATCATCAGCATTTCGCGGTAGTAGGTGAGAAGGTCTTCCTTCGACGCGGCCGGCGTCGTCGATCTTGTCCCGGTTCGGGGTCTGCCCGGGGATCTGGTCGCGGCGGAGGATCTGGCCGCAGGTTTGGCCGCCGGGGGTTTGGCTTTGGTGGTTCGACGCTTGGGTGTGGCCAAGGGAGTCCTCCCGAAAGTCAATCGTTGCCCGATCGCCCGGCGGATACGGCCAAGGGCGGCGGGAGTGAAATGGCTGGTTACAGCTAGACCGGCGTCGTCCCTTTTGCAAGCCGACGGAGCGCCAAAACGCGCTTTCGGACCCTCATTTCGCGAATATCGGGGATGCGCGAAAGACCAATTGCGTCAGGGGTTTAGGCGAAAGGGCGATTGTGCAATGCAGCAAAGCTGCACAATTCAGTAAGCGCGCAGATTATTTTCCGGTATAGACCACCACCTCGTCCGGGTGCGTGTAGTTCAGCACCGCGCGAAGACGTTCGTCCAGCATGTCGAGGTCGAGATGTTCGGGATTCAAGAGATCGGCCCGATGCTCAAGATATTGCCGCCGCTCCCGGAGATCCTCCAGAACCTCTTTGGCTTCAGCGACTTCCAGCTTGAGATGGCTGCGGGCGATCAACCCGTGGTCGCCCTGGACCGTATGATAGGCGAAATAACCGAGCAGACAAACGCCAAGCGCCGGCACTATAGCCGGCTGCAAAGTTCTTCTGAGGGTTCCGCTCCAGATCATGACGCGATGGAATCACGTCGATTCCACCGCGTCAATTCAAAAGAAGGCTTTCCGGATATAAGAAAAGCCAAGTCAATTATGGAAACAGCGGCCCGTCAGCGGCGAAGGACGTCCCGCCCGGCATAGTGCGCGGCCGCGCCCAGCCCCTCCTCGATCCTGAGGAGCTGGTTGTACTTCGCGATGCGGTCGGTGCGGCTGAGCGAACCGGTCTTTATCTGGCCGCAGTTCGTTGCGACCGCCAGGTCGGCGATCGTCGCGTCCTCCGTCTCGCCCGAGCGGTGAGACATCACAGCAGTGTAGCCGGCCTTGTGGGCCATCCCGACGGCTTCCAGCGCTTCGCTGAGCGTGCCGATCTGATTGACCTTGACCAGGATCGAATTGCCCACGCCCTTCGCGATGCCGTCGGCCAGCCGCTCCGGATTGGTGACGAAGAGATCGTCGCCGACAAGCTGTACCTTGTCGCCAATGGCTGCGGTGAGCGCCTTCCACCCCTCCCAGTCGTCCTCCGCCAGGCCGTCCTCGATCGACAGGATCGGGTAGCGGGAAACCATCTCCTCGTAGAATTTCACCATGCCGTCGCTGTCGAGGACCCTGTTCTCCCCGGCCAGGTTATAGCGTCCATTCTCGAAGAACTCGGTCGAAGCCGGGTCGAGGGCCAGGAAGACATCTTCCCCCGGCCTGTAGCCCGCAGCCTCGATCGCCTTCATCACATAGCCCAGCGCCTCGTCGGTCGAGGCGAGGTTGGGGGCGAAGCCGCCCTCGTCCCCGACATTGGTGTTGTGGCCGGCATCCTTCAGCCCCTTCTTCAGGGCGTGGAAAACCTCCGATCCCATGCGCACCGCCTCGCCCGCAGTCTCCGCGGACACCGGCATGATCATGAATTCCTGGATGTCGATGGGATTGTCGGCGTGGGCGCCGCCATTGATGATGTTCATCATCGGCACCGGCAGCGTGCGCGCGCCCGCCCCGCCGACATAGCGGTAGAGCGGCAGTCCGGCGTCGGTCGCGGCGGCCTTGGCGACCGCCAGGCTGACGCCCAGGATGGCGTTGGCGCCCAGCCGACCCTTGTTGGGCGTGCCGTCCAGTTCGATCATCATGCGGTCGATGGCGAACTGTTCCTCGGCGTCGAGCCCGCTCAGCGTGTCGAAAATCTCTCCGTTCACCGCATCCACGGCGTCGCGCACGCCCTTGCCCAGATAGCGGCCCTTGTCGCCGTCCCGCTTCTCCACGGCCTCATGCGCGCCGGTGGAGGCGCCGGACGGCACGGCGGCGCGGCCGAAGGCTCCACTCTCCAGCGTCACGTCGACCTCCACGGTCGGATTGCCGCGGCTGTCCAGGATTTCACGGGCATGGATATCGACGATGGCGGTCATCGCTAAGCGGTCCTTGCTATTCTGGGAAACGATGGGGGGCCTTGATAGCGCACGCACTGTTACCCATCCCGCCCCGCCCGCGCAAGGAACTCTCAAGGAACTCTGGGGACATGGATTTCAGGACGGCCGGTAGGCCCTGAGGAAGGTCGCCACCGCGAGGTCGACATGGCGGTCGATCTGTTCGGCGGTGGGGATCGCGCCGGCGCCCATCAGGGCGCGCAGATGGATATGGCCGGTGACCATGCCGAAGAAATGCTCCGCCGCCAGCGTGGCTTCCTTCACCGCGAGCCGCCCCCTCGCAGTCTGGTCGGCCAGATAATTGGCGAGGCTGCGGGTGACGCGCGCCACGCCCGCCTCATAGGCCATCGCCGCGAATTCCGGGAAACGCTGGGCTTCGGCGACCATCAGGCGATGGCCGTTCAGATATTCCGGCTCCAGCGCCATGGACAGGGACTGCCGGGCGAGCTGGCGGAGGACAATCTCCGGATCGCTGTCCTTCGGCGCGGTGTCCAGCGGCACGGTCAGATCCTGGATCAGCAGCGCCACAGCCTCGCCGAACAGATCCTCCTTGCTGCCAAAATGATTGTAGACGGTCTGTTTGGAGACGCCGGCCCGTTCGGCCACGCGATCGATGCTGATGCCGTAACCTTCCTCCAGGAAGGCGCGCGCGGCGGCCGTCAGAATCGCCTCATGCCTTGCGCGTCCGGTGCGTGATAAAACGTTCGTCGCCAATCTTGAACGTCTCCCTTCAACCATCATATTGGGCATTGGACTGGCCAGTCCAACTTTTTTGAAGGTGCATCTTTTATGAAGCGAACCCTGTTGATCAGCGCTGTCGCCTTCTGCGTTCTCGCAGGGGCCGGATGGTATTTCGGCATCCGCCCCAGCCAGGACAATGGCGCCCAGGCGCAGGCCCAGACGGGCGGCGTCCCGCCGGGCGTTCCGGTGGAGGCCGGGCCGGTCACCATCGATGCGGTGACGACGGAGGTTTCGGCCGTCGGCACGCTGCGGGCGAACGAATCGGCGAATATCGCACCCAAGGTGGCGGGCCGGGTCGCGGAAATCATGTTCGAGGAAGGCGGCGAGGTCGAGCAGGGCCAGCCGCTGATCCGAATGGAACGGACGGTGCTGGAGGCCGAACTGGCCGAAGCGCGCGCGAGCCTGTCCCTCAGCCGCGCAAATTACGACCGCGCCAACAGGCTGGCCAGCCAGGGCACCGGGACCCAACAGGCGCTCGACGAGGCGCTGTCGACCCTGCGCGCCGACGAGGCGCGGGTGGCGCTGGCCGAGGCGCTGCTTGCCGAGGCCACGATCAACGCGCCGTTCGACGGCCGCATCGGCCTCCGCTCCGTCAGCGTCGGAGACTATGTCGCGGCCGGGGAGAACATCGTCAACCTGGAGCAGATCGACCCGATCAAGGTCGATTTCCGCGTGCCGGCGATCTATCTCACGGAGGTCGAGGTCGGGCAGGAGATCACGATAACCGTCGACGCCATCCCCGACCGGACCTTCGAGGGAAGCATCTATGCGATCGACCCCCTGATCGACGTGAACGGTCGCGCCCTCCAACTCCGCGCCCGTATCCCCAACGATACCGACCTGCTGCGCCCCGGCCTGTTCGCCAGGGTCTCGATCCTGGTCGACACCCGCGAGGAGTCGATCCTGGTCCAGGAATCCGCGATCGTGCCGCAGGGCGAGCAGAAATATGTCTATCGGGTCGTCGATGGCAAGGCCGTGTTCACCGAAGTGGAGATCGGCCAGCGCGTCGAGGGCGGCATGGTCGAGATCGTGGCGGGGCTCGAGCCCGACGCGGTCGTGGTGAATGCGGGCCAGATGAAGCTGCAGGACGGCGCGCCCGTGACCATCCTGGACACCGAGGCCCAGGCCCGGGCTGAAACCGGGACCGAGGCTGGGGCCTGATCCATGAAGCTCTCCGAATTCTGCATCGAGCGGCCCGTCTTCTCGACGGTGATGAGCCTGCTGATGGTCCTGATCGGCGTGGTGGCGTTCGACCGGCTGACCGTGCGCGAATATCCGAACATCGACGAACCCGTCGTCTCCGTCACCACGACCTATACCGGCGCGAGCCCGGAAATCGTCGAAAGCCAGGTGACGCAGATCATCGAAGGCTCGGTCGCCGGCATCGCGGGCATCGAGACCATCACCTCGACCAGCCGGTCGGAATCCAGCCGGATCACGATCAACTTCTCGCTGGACACCGATCCGGACGTGGCGGCCAGCGACGTGCGCGACCGGGTGGGCCGGGTGCGCGGGCAACTGCCCGACGAGATCGAGGAACCGATCATCGCCAAGGTCGAGGCCGACGCCCAGCCAGTGATCTTCATGGTGCTGACCAGCGACCGGCTGTCGCCGCTCGATCTGACGGACTATGCCGACCGGACGGTGACGGACCAGCTTCAGAACCTGAACGGCGTCGCGGAGATCCAGATCTACGGCGAGCGGCGCTACGCCATGCGCATCTGGATCGACCGGGCGCGGCTGGCTGCCTACGACCTCACGGTCCAGGACGTCGAGGATGCGCTGCGGGCGCAGAACCTGGAGGTTCCCTCCGGCCGGATCGAGAGTGTGGACCGGGAGTTCACCGTCCTGTCGCGGACCGGCCTGACGACGGCGGAGCAGTTCCGCGACATCATCGTCAAGGACGCCGACGGCTTCCCCGTCCGCCTGGACGATGTGGCGCGGGTCGAACTGGGCTCCGAAGAGGCGCGCAACACCGCCCGCTTCAACGGACAGAACGCCATCGCCATCGGCGTGGTCAAGCAGGCGACGGCGAACCCGCTGGACGTGTCGGACGCGGTGCGGGAGGCGTTGCCGAACATCCTGGAGACGCTGCCGGAAGGCATGAATCTGGAAATCGCCTACGACACCGCGATCTTCATCGACGCCTCGATCGAGGCCGTCTACACGACCATCGCGGAAGCCGTGGTGCTGGTCGTGCTGGTGATCTTCGTCTTCCTGCGCACCTTCCGCGCCACCATCGTGCCGCTGGTGACCATCCCGGTGTCGCTGATCGGCGCCTTCGCGGTGATGTACGCGCTGGGCTTCACCATCAACACGCTGACGCTGCTGTCCATGGTGCTGGCGATCGGCCTCGTCGTCGACGACGCCATCGTGGTGCTGGAGAACATCTACCGGAAGGTCGAGGAAGGCATCCCGCCGCGCCGGGCGGCGGTCGAGGGCATCCGCGAGATCTCCGGCGCGGTGGTCGCCATGACGCTGACCCTGGCGGCAGTCTATGCGCCCGTCGCCTTCGCCCCCGGCCGGACAGGTCGGCTGTTCACCGAATTCGCCCTGACGCTGGCCGGTACGGTGCTGATCTCCGGCTTCATCGCGCTGACCCTGTCGCCGATGATGTGCAGCCGGCTTTTGAGCAACAAGGAGAAGCACGGCCGGCTCTACATGATGCTGGAGCGGTTCTTCAACGGCATGACGCAGGGCTATGGGCGGCTGCTGTCCGGCGCGCTGAAGGTGCGGCCGCTGGTGGTGCTGGTCGCGCTCGGCGTCGGCGGGGCAAGCTATTTCCTGTTCACCAACCTGGATTCGGAACTGGCCCCGGTCGAGGATCGCGGCGTGGTGCTGTCCATCGGCGTCGCGCCCGTGGGATCGACCATCGGCTACACCAGCCGCTATGCCCAGCAGTTCGAGGGCATTCTGTCCGGCGTGCCGGAGGTGGACGACATCTTCGTCATCGCGGGCTTCCCCGACGTGACGCAGGCCATCTCCTTCTCCTCGCTGGTTCCCTGGGATGAGCGCGAGCGGTCTCAGCAGGAGGTCGTCGCCGAGGTGACGCCGCAGCTTTACTCCATCCCCGGGCTGCTGGCTTTCGCCATCAACCCGCCCTCGCTGGGCGGCGGGGCGAGCAGCAAGCCGGTCGAATTCGTCATCCAGACCTCCGGCAGCTATGAGGAGCTGAACGGCTACGTCCAGACGCTGATGGCGGCGGCCCGGGAGAATCCGGGGCTGATGAATCTGGAGACCGACCTGAAGCTGAACAAGCCGCAGATCGAGATCGATTTGGACCGGGAGCGCGTCGCCGATGTCGGCGCCAGCGTCGCCACCGTCGGCCGGACGCTGGAGACGCTGCTGGGCGGCCGGCAGGTGACCCGGTTCGAGCAGAATGGCGAGCAGTACGACGTGATCGTGCAGGTGGAGCCGTCGGAACGGAACACGCCGAACGATCTGCGCGACATCTATGTCAGCGGCAGCGACGACACGATGATCCAGCTCTCCAATCTGGTCGATATCGAGGAGACGGTCGCGCCGAAGGAACTGCCGCGCTTCAACCAGCTCCGCTCATCCACCATCACGGCCAACCTCGCGCCCGGTTATCCGCTGGGCGAGGCGCTGCAGTTCATGCGGCAGACGGCCGAAGACCTGCTACCGGACGAAGGCGTCCAGTTCGACTATGACGGCCAGTCGCGGGAATTCTTCGAGAGCGGCAGCAGCCTCTACTTCGTCTTCGTGCTGGCGCTGGGCTTCATCTATCTGGTGCTGGCCGCCCAGTTCGAGAGCTTCATCGACCCGATCATCATCATGGTGACGGTGCCGCTGTCGATGACCGGCGCGCTGCTGGCGCTCTATCTCACCGGCGGGACGCTGAACGTCTTCAGCCAGATCGGCCTGGTGACGCTGATCGGCCTGATCACCAAGCACGGCATCCTGATCGTGGAGTTCGCCAACCAGCTCCAGGAAGCCGGCAAGGGCAAGGCCGAGGCGGCGATCGAGGCGGCGAAGCTGAGGCTGCGGCCGATCCTGATGACCACAGGCGCGATGGTGTTCGGCGCGGTGCCGTTGGCGCTGGCGGCCGGCGCGGGCGCGGAGAGCCGGCAGCAGATCGGCTGGGTCATCGTGGGCGGCATGACGCTGGGCACGCTGCTGACGCTGTTCGTGGTGCCGACGGTCTACACCTACCTCGCCCGCCGGCACGAGAGGCCGGCACCGGCGATGGAGGCCCGGCCGGTGAGCGTGGGGTAGGGCGTGGAGGCGTTTTAGAGAATCGTCATGCTGGACTTGATCCAGCATCCATAAGGTGTCGATGGTCGCCGGGGCGGCGTCTTGTCCTTCGCCGCCGGTGAAGCGGCGTTGGCCTATGGATTCCGGATCAAGTCCGGAATGACGAATGAGGGAACCTTGAAGTAAGGACGCTTCTCAGCCGATGGCGACGGGGCGGGCCTTGGCGATGCGGTCGAAGGCGATCAGCGTTTCCAAGATCCCCTCCATCTCGCTGAGCGGCACCATGTTGGGGCCGTCGCTGGGGGCGTTGTCGGGGTCCTGGTGGGTCTCCATGAAGACCGCCGCCACGCCGACCGAGATCGCGGCGCGGGCGAGGACGGGCACGAATTCCCGTTGGCCGCCGGTCGAGGTCCCCTGCCCGCCCGGCTGCTGGACGGAATGGGTGGCGTCGAAGACCACGGGATGGCCCGTCGCCGCCATGATCGGCAGGGAGCGCATGTCGGAGACGAGCGCGTTATAGCCGAAGCTGGCCCCCCGCTCCGTCAGCAGCACCTTGTCGTTGCCCGCGCCGGTGATCTTGGCCGCGACGTTCTTCATGTCCCACGGGGCGAGGAACTGGCCCTTCTTGACGTTGACCGCCCTGCCCGTCCGCGCGGCGGCTTCCAGAAGGTCGGTCTGGCGGCAGAGGAAGGCCGGGATCTGTAGCACGTCGACGGCTTCGGCGACAGGCGCGCACTGGTCTGCCGCATGGACGTCAGTCAGGACGGGGCAGCCGAATTTCTCCCTGACCTCGGCCAGGATCGGCAGGCTTTTCGCCATGCCGAGGCCCCGCGCCGCCGTCGCCGAGGTGCGGTTGGCCTTGTCGTAGGAGGTCTTGTAGATGAGGCCGACGCCCAGCCGCTTCGTCATCTCTACCAGCGCCTGGCTCATCTCCAGCGCGTGATCGCGGCTTTCGAGTTGGCAGGGGCCGGCGATCAGCGTGAAGGGACGGTCGTTGGCGATCGCCAGGGAACCGACGGCAACGGTCTTCTGAGAAATCATCATTCTTCCCTGTGGCTCGAATCTAAACCAGCCGGCTCTGCTCGATCGCCGCCCGGATGAAGGAGGTGAAGAGCGGGTGCGGGTCGAACGGCTTGGATTTCAACTCCGGATGGAACTGCACGCCGATGAACCAGGGATGGTCGGGCAGTTCCACGATCTCAGGCAGGATGCCGTCCGGCGACAGGCCGGAGAACAGCATGCCCGCCTGTTCGAGCTGATTGCGGTAGTTGATGTTGACCTCATAGCGATGGCGATGCCGCTCGCTGATCACCGGCGACCGGTAGATGTCCCGGACCTTGCTGTCCTCCGTCAGCACGGCGTCATAGGCGCCGAGCCGCATGGTGCCGCCGAGGTCGCTTTCGACGTTGCGGACCTCCCGCTCGTTGCCGCGCGTCCATTCGGTCATCAGCCCGACGACGGGTATATCGGTCGACCCGAATTCGGTCGAGCTGGCGCCGCGCAGGCCGGCGAGGTTCCGGGCGGCTTCGATCACCGCCATCTGCATCCCGAAGCAGATGCCGAAATAGGGCACCTTGTGCTCACGCGCGAACTGGGCCGCGCGAATCTTGCCTTCGGTCCCGCGCTCCCCGAAGCCGCCGGGGACCAAGATGCCGTCGACGCCTTCCAGATGGACGACCGCATCCTCCGAATCGAAGATCGACGAATCCATCCATTTCAGGTTCACGCGGACATTGTTCGCTATGCCGCCATGGACCAGCGATTCGCCGAGGCTCTTGTAGCTGTCGATCAGCGAGGTGTACTTGCCGACGACGCCGATCGTGACCTCGCCCTCCGGCGCGCGAACCCGCTGGACGATCTCTTTCCACATCGAAAGGTCGGGTTCGTCCTTCGCCTCAAGGCCGAAATAGGCCAGGACCTGATCGTCGAAACCCTGTTCGTGATAGCTGACCGGCACCTGATAGATCGTGTCGACGTCCAGCGCCGCGATCACCCGTTCCTGCTTCATGTTGCAGAACAGCGCGATCTTGCGGCGTTCGTTCTCCGGGATCGGGCGGTCGGACCGGCAAAGCAGCATCGCCGGCTGGATGCCGACCGACAGCAGCTCCTTCACCGAATGCTGGGTGGGCTTGGTCTTCAGCTCTCCCGCCGCCGGGATGTAGGGCAGCAGCGTGACATGAATGAACAGCGCGCGCTCGGTCCCGATCTCGTTCCCGAACTGCCGGATGGCCTCCAGGAAGGGCAGGCTTTCGATGTCGCCGACCGTGCCGCCGATCTCGCACAGGACGAAATCCTCGTCCGTCACGTCGCCGCGGATGAACTCCTTGATGGCGTCGGTGACGTGGGGAATGACCTGGACGGTCGCGCCCAGATAGTCGCCATGCCGCTCACGGGCCAGCACGCTGGAATAGATGCGGCCGGAGGTGACGTTGTCGCTCTTGCGCGCGGAGACGCCGGTGAAGCGTTCGTAATGGCCGAGGTCGAGGTCGGTTTCCGCCCCGTCATCGGTGACGAACACCTCGCCATGCTGGGTCGGGCTCATGGTTCCGGGGTCGACATTGAGGTAGGGGTCGAGCTTGCGCAGCCGGACCTTGTACCCCCTGGCCTGGAGAAGCGCGCCGAGCGCCGCCGCCGCCAGCCCCTTGCCCAATGAGGACACCACGCCGCCGGTAATGAAGATGTACCGCGTCATGGACGATCACCTTAATCCAAGTTCATGCCACATATAAAGAGAAGAGGCGGCCGGGGCCGCCTCTCGCATAACCGTATATCCGCAACGCCCGGCCTCAGTCGCCGAGCGGGACCGCCGGCTCCTGGCTGGGCGCCGGGGTTTCGGTCGCCTGCGGGATCTGATCGACGATCGAGGGCGGCGTCGCCGTCCGGCCGCCGGCCAGGATCGCCAGGACGATGCTGGTCGCCATGAAGCAGGCGGCCAGGACCGCCGTCGTCCGGGTCAGCAGATTGCCGGAGCTGCGCGTGGACGTCATGGGACCGGCGCCGCCGCCCATGCCGAGCCCGCCGCCCTCGCTACGCTGAATCAGGACCGTGCCCACCAGCGCGAGCGCGATCAGCAGATGAATGACCAGAACGATCTGTTGCAACGGATCACCTGTTTGGGAATGCCAATGGGCGCGCCGAAAGGACGCCGCCACGTCGTCGCGGCGACCTTTTAGCGGACCTTGGCGGCGATGGCTAGGCGCAACTTTGCCCGATCGCCCAAAAGTCGTCGGCCTTCAGGCTGGCGCCGCCGACCAGCGCGCCATCGACGTTCGGGACGGACATGAGTTCCGCCGCGTTGGCCGGCTTGACCGACCCGCCATAGAGTATGCGCACCTTGTCGGCGTCGGCGATCTTCCGCGACAGCTCGGCCCTGATATGGCTGTGGACATCGGCCACGTCGCCCGCCGTCGCGGTCTTGCCGGTGCCGATCGCCCAGACCGGCTCATAGGCGATCACCGTGTTCTCCGCCGTGGCGTTGGTCGGGATCGACCCGGCAAGCTGGCGGGAGCAGATGGAAAGCGCGTGGCCGGCCGCCCTCTCCGCCTCAGTCTCGCCGATGCAGATGATGGCGCAGAGGCCGGCGCGGTGGACGGCCTTCGCCTTCTCGGCCACCGCCAGATCGATCTCGCCATGGTCCTGCCGGCGTTCGGAATGGCCAACGATGACCCAGGAGCAGCCAAGATCGGCCAGCATCTCAGCCGAGACGTCGCCGGTATGGGCGCCCGCTGTCTCGCTGTGGCAGTCCTGCCCCCCCAGCAGGATCCCCGACCCGGCAATCACCTCTCCCACGGAGTCGATCAGCGTCGCCGGCGGGCAGATCAGCATGTCGAAGGCGGCGTCCTCATCCTCCGCGTATCGGATGCCGAGATCCCGCGCCAGGGCCACGCCCTCGGCCTTGAGCCCGTTCATCTTCCAGTTTCCGGCTATCAGCTTCCTCAGCATGCGCGTCCAGGCCCCCCGATCACAGATTCCAAGCAGGGATGCTTTACCAAGCCGGCCGGCCGATGAACAGGGCAGAGAAATCGGGGTCGGGGGAATGGGTCCAGCCGCCTGTTGCCGGTGGCGGAGGCCGCTTCTATGATGCCGCGCCCCGCCGCCGGCCGGGGTCTTTCAGTTTCCTGGAATTTCATCGCGAGTAGCCCACAATTATGCTCCAGATCATCCGCAGCAAGGTCGGCTCCTGGGTCGTCAAGATACTCTTCGCCGTCCTGATCGTAAGCTTCGCGGTCTGGGGCATCGGCGACCTGTTCCGGGATCGCGGCCCCGATCAGACGGTGGCGGAGGTGGGCGATATCGAAATCTCGCTCCAGGCGGTCAACAGCGCCTTCCAGAACGACGTGAACCAGATGCGCCAGATCTTCGGACCGGAATTCGGGGCGGAGCAGGCGATCTCCATGGGCATGCTGGACCAGACCGTCGAGCGGCTGGTGAACGGCGCGCTGCTGGACAACCTTATCGCCGAGGCTGGGATCGCTCCTTCCCAGGAAGCGGTCGCCCAGGCGATCTCGCGGCAGCCGATGTTCCAGGGCGCTACGGGATCGTTCGACGCGGCGCGGTTCCGGCAGGTTCTGGGAGCGAGCGGCCTTACCGAAGGCGCCTATGTCGCGCTGCTGCGCAACGATCTGGCGCGTCAGCAGATCGTCGGCGCGGTGTCGGCCGGGGCGGAGCCGCCGACAGTCCTGGTTTCCGCCCTGCACCGCTATCGCGACGAGACGCGGACGGCGACGCTGGTCCCGGTTCCGCTGAGCGCGGTGGAGGAGGTCCCGGAGCCGAGCGAGGAAGAGCTCCAGAGCTTCTATGAAGCCAACCCGGCGCTTTTCGAGGCGCCGGAATATCGCGTCCTGACGGTGGCCAGCCTGTCCGCCGCCGATTTGGCCGAAGGCGAGTCGGTCGGGGAGGATCTGGTACGCGCCGAATATGACGCCCGGATCGAGGAGTTCGAGACGCCGGAGATGCGGGCCTTCGACCAGGTGGTGGTCGAGGACCAGGAGACAGCGGCGCGGATCGCCGAGGCGGCGCGCGAGGCGGGCTCCCTCCAGGCGGGGCTGGAGACGCTGGAGAACACCGAAGCATCGGTCATCGCGCTGGAGTCGGCGCCTCGCGAAGTGATGCTGCCGCAACTGGCGGAGGCCGGCTTCGCGCTGGAGGAAAGCGGCGTCAGCGAGCCTGTGGAAAGCCCGTTCGGCTGGCACGTGCTGGCGGTGACGGAGATCGCTTCCGGCGGCACGGTTCCGTTCGAGGAGGCGCGCGCCGAAATCGAGCAGGATTTGAAGCTGGAGAGCGCGCTGGATTCGCTGTTCGAGATCGCCAACCAGATCGAGGACGGGCTGGCCGGCGGCTCCGGGCTGGACGAGATCGCCACGCAGTTCGGGTTGGAGACGGTCACCACGCCGCCGGTCGCGCGGGACGGATCGGTGCGGGACGATGCCGAGATGCCGGACCTTCAGGCGCAGGAGGACGTGCTGGCGGAAGCCTTCCAGCTTGCCGAGGGCGAGACGAGCCGCCTGACCGACACCGCCGACGGCGTCTATTTCCTTGTGCGGGCGGACGAGATCATCGAACCCCAGGTCCGCCCGATCGAAGAGGTGCGGACGGAGTTGCTGGAGGCCTGGCGGGCGGCGGAGCGGGACCGGATGGCGCAGGAGATCGCGGCCGACGTTGCCGCGCGGCTGACGGCCGGCGACGACCCGGCGACGATCGCCGCCGATCTGGGTCTGCCGGAACCGGCGACGGCGACCTTCCATCGCGACGGCAGCGATGCGGGCGATTGGCCCACGACGCTGGTCGACGCCCTGTTCGCGGCGGAGTCGGGCGACACCGCGACGGTCCCCATGCCGGAGGACGGGCATGTGGCGGCGCTCCTGACCGACATCACGGTGCCGGAAGCCACGGACGACGAAGCGGCCGAGGCGCTGGCGGCGGAGGCGGAAACGGCGATCGGCAACGACCTGGCGGCGCAGTTCACCGAGGCGCTTCGCCGGGAGGTGGGGGTGGAGATCCACCGCGACACCCTGGAACAGTATTACCGGCAAGGCTGAGGCGATGCCGCTTTCACCGGATTTGGCGACGTTCAGAGAGATCTACGAAGCCGGACGTCCGCAGGTCGTCTCCACGACGCTGGTCGCGGACCTGGAGACGCCGGTTTCCGCGATGCTGAAGCTGGCCGCCGGCCACCCCTACAGCTTCCTGCTGGAATCGGTGAAGGGCGGCGCGGTCAGGGAGCGCTATTCCGGCATCGGCCTGAAGCCCGACCTGGTCTGGCGGTGCCGGCGCGGCAAGGTCGAGATCAACCGGCGAGCCCGGCAGGACCGGCACGCCTTCGAGCCGGTGGACGCCCGGCCGCTCGATTCGCTGCGGTCGCTGATCGCGGAAAGCCGGATCGACCTGCCCGGCCATCTGGCGCCGCTGGCGGCCGGCCTGTTCGGCTATCTGGGCTACGACATGATCCGGGAGATGGAGCGGATTCCCGATTCCAACCCAGACGTGCTGGACGTTCCCGACAGCGTGATGATGCGCCCGACGCTGATCGCCGTCTTCGACAATATCGAAGACCAGATCACGCTGGTGACGCCGGTCCGGCCGCATCCCGATCTGGGCGCGGACGCCGCCTGGGACCAGGCCCATGAGCGGCTGGCCGAAGCGGTCGCCGACCTGGACCGCAGCCTGCCGCCGCACCGGGAGGATAGCGGCGACCTGGAGAACCTGCCGGAGCCGACCTCCAACATGACGCGGGAGGCTTATCATTCGGTGGTGGAGCGGGCGAAGGAGTACGTTCGCGCCGGCGATATCTTCCAGGTCGTGCCGTCCCAGCGCTTCACCCTGCCCTTCGCGCTGTCGCCCTTCGCGCTCTATCGCAGCCTGCGCCGGCTGAACCCCTCCCCCTTCCTCTATTACCTGGACATGGACGGGTTCTCGATCGTCGGATCCAGCCCGGAGATCCTGGTCCGCCGCCGGGGCGACGAGGTCACGATCCGGCCGATCGCCGGCACCCGCCGGCGCGGCGCGACGCCGGAGGAGGACCGGGCGCTGGCCGACGACCTGCTGTCCGACCCCAAGGAACTGGCCGAGCATCTGATGCTGCTGGACCTGGGGCGCAACGATGTCGGCCGGGTGGCGGAGATCGGCAGCGTCCGGGTGACGGAGAAGTTCCAGATCGAGAACTACTCCCACGTCATGCACATCGTCTCCAACGTCGTCGGGCGGCTGAAGCCAGGGCTGGATGCGGTCGACGCGCTGGTTGCCGGCTTCCCGGCCGGCACCGTCTCCGGCGCGCCGAAGGTCCGGGCGATGGAGATCATCGACGAGCTGGAGGTTTCGCGCCGGGGCATCTATGCCGGGGCGGTCGGCTATTTCAGCGCCAATGGCGACATGGACACCTGCATCGCGCTGCGCACCGGCGTGGTGAAGGATGGGCAGCTTCACGTTCAGGCCGGCGGCGGCGTGGTCGCGGACAGCGACCCGGAGGCGGAGTTCCAGGAGACGCGGTCGAAGGCCCGCGCCGTGGTGCGTGCGGCGGAGGAAGCCGTCCGCTACGCCGCGCGGCGGTCGCGAAACGATCTCTAGCCGTCCGGCCGCACGTGCGGAGCGAGGGAGGATCACATGGAAAGCCTGGCGGGAGTGGCTCTCGTCTATGCCGTCTTTCTGGGCGGGATGATGTCGCCGGGGCCGGATTTCCTTGTCGTCCTGCGCAACAGCCTGGGATTTTCCGCGCGGACCGGGATCTACACGGCGGCGGGCATCGCCGCCGGTCTTGTCATCCATATCGGCTATTGCGTCGCGGGCATCGGGCTCCTGATCTCCCAGTCGATCCTGCTGTTCAACCTGATCAAATGGCTGGGCGCGGCCTACCTGATCTATATGGGCGTCCGCGCCCTGCGCTCTCCGGGCGTCGCGCTCGCCACCACCACGGATGCGCCGAAGGACGGGAAGACGGCGGGCCAAGCCTTCGCCAACGGCTTCGTCGTGAACCTGTTCAATCCCAAGGCCACGATGTTCTTCCTCGCCTTGTTCAGCCAGATGATCGACCCGGCGACGCCGATCGCAATCCAGATCGCCTTCGGCGCGGGCTGCGTGGCCACGGCCTTTGTCTGGTTCTCGCTGGTCGCCGCGGTGATGGGCATCGGGCGGGTGCGGCAGGCCTACGCCCGCGCCTCGAAATGGACCGACCGCATCTTCGGGGCCTTCTTCATCGGGCTGGGCGCGAAGCTGGCGCTGGCGAGGGCGGGCTGAAGATGAGCTTCATGGAATTCGTCGCCTATACGGCCGCCCTGACGCTGGCGGCGGCGATGCGCCGAGGTCCTATGGATTCCGGATCAAGTCCGGAATGACCAACAAAAACAATGTCATGCTGGACTTGATCCAGCATCCATACGGTGTCGAGGCCTGAAGCGGCCGCGCCCCTGGATCCCGGATCAAGTCCGGGACGACCAACAAAGAACAGGATCATTCCGGACGTGATCCGGAATCCAGGCGCACCATCTCATCACCGCTGACAGTTTCCGTGGAGGCCGCGGCGATGGCGCTGACGGGGGCCAGGGTGATGCCCTTTTCCTCCAGCGTCGGCAGCCATTGGCGGAGGGCTTCTATCGTCTCCTCATAGGGATGGCCGATGCCGATGGCGGTCCCGTCGGCGCGGGCCTTCTCCTCAAGGGCCTGCAGGGTGCGGGCTATGGCCGCCGCATCCCGCTCATTGTCCAGGAAGACGTCCCGGGAGACGAAGGGGATATCGAATTCCGCCGCCACCTCCGCGCCGACCGAGGAGGCGGCGGTCATGCTGTCGAGGAAGATGAGGCCGCGACGGTCGAGCTCGCGCAGCACCAGCTCCATCCCCTCGGCATCGCTGGTGAAGCGGCTACCCATATGGTTGTTGACCCCGACATAGCCGTCGAACCGGTCGAGCCCCCAGGCGAGACGATCCTCGATCTCCTGATCGGACAGGCTGGTCAGGAGCGCGTTGGGGCCGGGATCGGCCGATTCGGACATCGGCTCCATCGGGAAATGGAGGAACAGTTCGTGCCCCTGCGCGCGGGCGGCGTCCGTCTGTTGCTCCAGATTCTCCGCATAGGTCATGAAGGACAGGGTCAGCGGGCCGGGAAGAGCGGTGATTCCGCGGGTTCCGGAGAGGTTGACGCCCAGATCGTCGATCACGATGGCGATCATCGGCTGGTTCGCAGAGGGCGGAGCCGGCACGGCATAACGCACCCAGGCCGGCTTCCGCGGGGCTTCTTCCTCCACCGTCGCGGCGGGCGGTTCGGGCACGGGAGCGGGTACGGCCGACAGCGTCGTTCTTAAATCCGGATCAGGTTTCGGGATCGGCGCGGGCGCAACGGCAGGCGCGGGCGCGGGCTGGACCGCCGCGACCTCCGCTGCCGGGACGGCGTCTTCCGTCGCCCACCGGCCGACCGCCACGCCGGCCAGCAGGGTCGCGGCGAGGCCGCAGGCGCCGGCGGCGACCCAGAAGCCGCCCGTCCGGCCGGAGGGCTTGCCGGAGGGTCGGCGCTGCCGGGTGGATGCCGAACGGGGTCGCTTCGTCTTTGCCATCGGATGCGGTGACTCGGGGGAGTTGAGGGTTTCGCGCACCGCTCTTATCACGCAACCGCATGGCGGTGCGAGGACCGTGGCGTCTGGAATTCGGCGTCGCCGGTCGGTACTGTTGCGTCGAACCTCGGGAGAAGGGCCGGCCGGGCCGGACATGTCGCCATGCTGCTGCTGATCGATAATTATGACAGCTTCACCTACAACCTCGTCCATTTCCTGGGCGAGCTGGGCGGTGAGACCGTCGTGCATCGCAACGACGCCATCAGCGTCGAGGAGGCGCTGGCGCTGAAGCCCGATGGCATCGTGCTGTCGCCGGGACCGTGCGACCCCGACAAGGCCGGCATCTGCCTGGACCTGATAGACGCCGCCGCCGGCAAGGTTCCGATCCTGGGGGTCTGCCTGGGGCATCAGGCGATCGGCCAGGCGTTCGGCGGCAAGGTCGTCCGCGCGCCGGAACTGATGCACGGCAAGACGAGCGATATCAGGCATTCCGGGCTGGGGGTAATGGCGGACCTGCCCTCCCCCATCCGCATGACGCGCTACCATTCGCTGACCGTCGAGCGCGACAGCCTGCCCGACTGCCTGGAGGTCACGGCGGAGACGGAGGGCGGCATGATCATGGGACTGCGCCATCGCCGGCTGCCGATCCATGGCGTGCAGTTCCATCCCGAAAGCATCGCATCGGAACAGGGGCACCGGCTGCTGGGCAACTTCATCGCGATCGCCCAGCGCAGGAACGCCGCATGAGCGAATCGCAGACGAGGCTGAAGCCCTTCATCGCGCAGGCCGCGGCCGGCCGGCCCCTGGGCGAGGAGGAAGCGACCCAGGCCTTCGAGATCATCATGTCCGGCGAGGCGACGCCGTCGCAGATCGGCGGCTTCCTGATGGCCCTGCGGGTGCGCGGGGAGACCGTGGACGAGATCACGGGGGCCGCCCGCATCATGCGGTCGAAGGCGCTGGCGATCGACGCGCCGGCGATGGCGATCGATTGCTGCGGCACCGGCGGCGACGCGTCGGGCACGCTCAACGTCTCCACCGCCGTCTCTTTCGTGCTGGCCGCCGCCGGCGTGCCGGTCGCCAAGCATGGCAACCGGGCGCTGTCCAGCAAGTCCGGCGCGGCAGACGTGCTGACGGCGCTTGGCGTCAATATCGACGCCGACATGCGGCTGGTGCGCCAGGCGCTGTGGGAAGGCAATGTCTGCTTCCTGATGGCGACGCGCCATCACAGCGCGATGCGCCATGTCGGGCCGACGCGGGTGGAGCTGGGGACACGGACCATCTTCAACCTGCTGGGGCCGCTGTCGAACCCGGCATCGGCCAGACGACAGCTCATCGGCGTCTATTCCGCCGACTGGGTGGAGCCGCTGGCCCATGTGCTGAACCGGCTTGGGTCGGAGAAGGCGTGGATCGTCCATGGGCTGGACGGGCTGGACGAGCTGACGGTGACGGGGCCGAGCCGCGTGGCGGCGCTGGAGAAGGGCGCGGTCCGGGCGTTCGACGTGACGCCGGAAGATGCGGGGCTGGAGCGCAGCGCGCCGGAGGGCATCAGGGGCGGCGACGCGGAGCACAACGCCGAGGCGCTGAAGGCTCTGCTGGACGGCGCGACCGGCCCCTATCGCGACATCGTGCTGCTGAACGCCGCCGCCGCGCTGATCGTCGCCGACAGGGTGGCTGATCTCAAGGAAGGCGCAGGCCTCGCCGCCCAACAACTCGACAGCGGCGCGGCCAAGGCCGTGCTGGAGAAGCTGGTGGCGATCACCAACGCCCCGCCGCCGAAGGAAGAAGACGAAGCATGAGCGACGTGCTGGAACGCATCTGCGCCGACAAGCGGAGCCATATCGCCGCCAGCAAGGCGAGAACGCCCGCCGGGGAGATGGCGGCCAGGGCGCGCGACGCCTCCCCGCCGCGCGGATTCGTCCGCGCGCTGCGGGCGGCGCGGGCGGAGGGGCGCTACGGGCTGATCGCGGAGATCAAGAAGGCCTCCCCCTCCAAGGGGCTGATCCGGGCGGATTTCGACCCCCCTGCCCTGGCCCGCGCCTATCGCGAGGGCGGCGCGACCTGCCTGTCGGTGCTGACCGACAGGCCCTATTTCCAGGGCGAGGATTCCTACCTGACGGCGGCGCGGGAGGCGGTCGACCTGCCGGTCCTGCGCAAGGATTTCATGCTGGATTCCTATCAGGTGACGGAGGCCCGCACCCTGGGGGCGGATTGCATCCTGCTGATCATGGCGGCGCTGGAGGACGGGCAGGCGGCGGAACTGGAGGATGCGGCGCTGGGCCTGGGCATGGACGTGCTGGTGGAGGTCCACGACCGGGCGGAGCTGGGCCGGGCGCTGGCGCTGAAATCGCCGCTGATCGGCATCAACAACCGCAATCTGAAGACGCTGGAGGTCGATATCGCGACGACCGAGATCCTGGCGCGGGAGGTCCCGCAGGACCGGCTGACGGTGGGGGAAAGCGGGCTCTACAGCCCCGCCGACCTGTCGCGGATGGAGGCGGCGGGCGTCACCACCTTCCTGATCGGCGAGAGCCTGATGCGCCAGGCGGATGTCGCACAGGCGACGCGCGCCCTTCTGGCGCGGCCGGAAGCGGCGCTGCGGGCATGAGCGGCTTCACCCATTTCGACGCCGAGGGCGCGGCGCGTATGGTCGACGTGTCGGAGAAGGCGCGGAGCCAGCGGATAGCGGTGGCGGAATGCCTTGTCGTCATGCTGCCGGAGACGCTGGCGATGATCCGCGCCGGCGCGGCGAAGAAGGGCGACGTGCTGGGCGTGGCGCGGCTGGCCGGAATCATGGCCGCCAAACGGACCTCCGACCTGATCCCGCTCTGTCATCCGCTGCCGATCGATTCCGTGGCTGTCAACCTGGCCTGCGAGGATGAGGCGAGCGCCGTGCGGGTGACGGCGACGGTGAAGATCGCCGGCCGCACCGGAGTCGAGATGGAGGCGCTGACCGCCGCCAGCGTCGCCGGACTGACCGTCTACGACATGTGCAAATCGGTCGACCGGGGGATGAGCATGACCGGCATCCGCCTGCTCCACAAATCCGGCGGCAAGTCCGGAACCTACGACGCGCCGGCATGATCGCGTTCGAGGAGGCGCTGAAACGGATACTGGCGGAGGCGGCCCCGCTGCCGGCGGAGACGGTCGGCGTGGCCGAAGCGTTCGGCCGGGTGCTGGCGGAAGATCTGGCGGCGCGGGTGTCCCATCCGCCCGTCGCGGTTTCCGCCATGGACGGTTACGCCGTGAGAGCGGCCGACATCGCTGCCGTGCCCGTCACCCTGCGCCAGACGAGCGCGGTGGCGGCCGGCGACGCGCCGGGCCGGCCGGTCGGGGCCGGGGAATGCGCGCGCATCTTCACCGGCGCTCCCCTGCCCCCGGGCGCCGATACGATCGTGATCCAGGAGAACGCGGAAGCCAAAGGCGAGTCGGTCACGGTGCTGCACAAGGCGGCTAAGGGCCGCTATGTCCGGCCGGCCGGGCTGGATTTCGCGGCAGGCGACGTGCTGTTGCAGGCCGGACGGCGGCTGACGGCCCGCGACATCGGCCTGGTCGCCGCGATGAACATCCCCTGGATGCGGGTCCGGCGTCGCCCCCGGGTCGCGGTGCTGGCGACGGGGAACGAGATCGCCATGCCCGGCGAGGATCTGTCCGGCGCGCGGATCGTGGGGTCGAATTCCCTCGCGCTCCGGGCGCTGGTCGAATCCTGCGGCGGGGAAGCGGTCGATCTGGGCATCGCGCCGGACGACCGCGATACGCTGGGCGCCATGGCGGACGGGGCCAGGGGCTGCGACCTGCTGCTGACGACCGGCGGGGCTTCGGTGGGCGACCATGACCTTGTCCGCTCCACCCTGGGCGCAAAGGGCCTGGACCTGGCCTTCTGGAAGATCGCCATGCGGCCGGGCAAGCCGCTGATGTTCGGGCGGCTGGGCGAGATTCCGCTGATCGGCCTGCCCGGCAACCCGGTCTCCACGCTGATCTGCGGACTGCTGTTCGTCGGGCCGTTCCTCCGGGCGCTCACGGGCCTACCGCCGGGGCCAGCGACGGAGGCCGCGCGGCTGGGCGCGGACCTGCCCGCGAACGACGAGCGGCGGGACCATCTCAGGGCGTCGCTGGCCGGCGGCGTGGCGACGCCCTTCTCCCGGCAGGACAGTTCCATGATGGCCCGGCTGGCCGAGGCGGATTGCCTGATCGTCCGCCCCGTCCACGCGCCGCCGGCCCGCGCCGGCGACGAGGTGGAGATCATCAGCTTCGGGACGGGCGAGGCCGGCCTCTAAACCAGACTTGGTAAACGAGAACTAAATAAGAACAAATCCTTGCGTTTAGGTTTTGTTCCGATGTAGCCTCATCACGTTGAAGGAGTCGTTCGGATCGATTGCTCCCGATGAAGGCGAGGCGACAGTGCTGACCAGAAAACAGCGTGAACTTCTTTTGTTCGTTCACAGCCGATTGAGCGAAAGCGGCATTTCTCCGTCTTTCGACGAGATGAAGGACGCGCTGGAGCTCAAGTCGAAATCGGGAATCCACCGGCTGATCACCGGGCTGGAGGAACGTGGGTTCATCCGCCGCCTGCCCCACCGAGCCCGCGCGCTGGAGGTGCTGAGGCTGCCGGAGGGGATGGGCGCGTCCGCACCCGCCCCGACCCCCGCCCCTGAGCCGGAAATCCAGCCGCCCTTCCGGCCGCAGGTCATCCAGGGGAATTTCTCCCACGCCCTGCCCGGCCGCACGATCGAAGCCCAGCCGTCGGGGGAGACGATCCAGCTTCCGCTCTACGGCAAGATCGCGGCTGGCACGCCGATCGAGGCCTTGCGCGACCATTCCAACATGGCGGAGGTTCCGGCCGCCCTTCTGGGCAAGGGCGATCATTACGCGCTGGAGGTCGAGGGCGATTCGATGGTCGAGGCCGGCATCCTGGACGGCGACACCATCCTGATCCGCCGCTGCGACACCGCCGACAACGGCACGATCGTCGTGGCGCTGGTCGACAATATGGAAGCAACGCTCAAACGCCTGCGCCGGAAGGGCAACACCATCGCGCTGGAACCCGCCAACGCCGCCTATGAGACGCGCATCTTCGGGTCGGACCGGGTGCAGGTGCAGGGCCGCCTCGTCGGGTTGATCCGCCGCTATCACTGACCCCGGGTCACTTACCGCTGTCACCTGCCGCGGCGAAGCGCCCAGGGCCTGTCCCCTACCCAATCAGCCGCCGATTCGATCTCTACCCGGCCATCGGGGCGGATGGTGACGGCATGGGGGCCGGTCCGCCAGACATCGAACCGGCCGACCGTATGGGCGGCCGGGCAGAAGCGGGGGATCGGCGTCGCGGCGACGATGATATCGACCCTGCCGCAATCCTCCATCAGGGCTTCCGGGCCGAAGGCTATCGCCACGGGCGGACCTTCGGCCGGGCGATAGTGGCAGCCGCGCGGATCGCAGGACAGCGAGGCGTCGGCGTTCGCGCCGGTTTCCGGCCATGTCGCGGCTGCCTCCTGACCGTTCCGGCGCAACCACATGCTTCTGGTGAAGGAATCGGCGCGACCGGAGGAGAGGGTCAGCGCGCCGCCATGGTCCCGCACCGCGATCAGGCGCGCATCGTCGTTGATCAGGATGTCCGGCTGGTCGGCCGGCAACAGGATCGTCATCAATCCCGCGAGGAAAAGCGCCGCGCCCCAGAGCCGCCAGCGGCCGCGCCAGAGGCATAGCCACAGCCCGCCGAAGACGATCAGCAACAGGCCGGCGAGCGGCATGACCGGCGCGGTGAAGGCCGATCCGGGCCATGAGGCGATCAGCTTCGCGACGTGCAGCATCGCGTCGATGCCCCATCCCATGGGAATCAGGGCCAGCGCCTCCAGCCCGAACGGCATCAGCAGATAGGCGATGAGGATCAGCGGCATGATCCAGATGGAGGTCAGCGGCACGACGATCAGGTTGGCGACCAGCCCGTAGGTCGAGAACCGCTGGAAATGGAATATCCCGAAGGGCGAGGTCGCGAGCGTCGCCACCAGCGTCGTCAGCGCCACGCTGCCCAGATAGAGCAGCACTACCCGGTGCCGGCCGCCATTGCGGCGGAAGGCAGCGATGCGCTCCGACGACGATTCATAGCAGGCGATCAGCGCGACCACGGCCCCGAACGACATCTGGAAACTGGCGCCCATCATGCTGTCGGGCGCCCAGAGCAGGACCGCCATGGCGGCCCAGGCGATCAGCCTCATGGAGAAGGGGTTGCGGTCGACCATGATCGCCAGCATCACGATCGCCGTCATCAGGAAGGCGCGCTGGGTCGGCACCGGCGCGCCGACAAGGATGGTGTAGGCGAGCGCCCCCAGAAGCGCGGCGAAGGCCGCCCATTTCTTGATCGGCCGGCGCAGCGCCAGCGGTTCGACCGCCGCGAGGCCGCCCCGCACCGCCCCGAACACCAGCGCCGTTATCAGGCTGACGTGCAGGCCGGAGATGCTGAGCAAATGGGCGAGCCCGCTGTCCCGCATCGCCTGGTTCGTCTCATCGCTGATGGCCCCGCGCTCACCGTTCATCAGCGCGATGGCGATGGCGGCTGTCTCCCCCTCCAGGATCGCGGCCACACGATCGCCGATCCGCTGGCGGAATGCCTCGACGGGAAGCGCGGGCGGATCGTTGCCCCCGTCCAGTATCTCCACATGGCTGACGCCATAGCCGATGCCGCCGATCCCTTCGAAGAAGGCATGGCGGCGGAAATCGTATGCGCCCGGCGAAGCCGGGCCGCTGGGACCGGACAGGACGGCCAGCACGCCGATCCTGTCGCCGATCGAGGGCACGGTTTCAGCCGACCGGAGACGGATGCGCACGAGGCGCGGCGTTTCCTCCGGCGGCAGGTCCTCGATCGCAAGGTCGCCGAGCACGACCCGCACGCCGTCGGGCATGCGGTCCATGGAGACGACGCGCCCGGCAACGTCCGCGAAACCCGTCTCCTCCATCAGCATCGGCGCGGCGATCCGGGCGGTGCGCCATTGCGCGGCGGAGAAGCCGAGCGCGGCGAGGATCATCATGATGAGGACGCCGCGCGCCGCCATGCGATCCCGGAAAATCCCCAGGAACGGCGTCGGCAGCAGCGTCAGCAAGGCCAGGCTTCCAGCCCAGCCTGGCGGTTCGGAAGGCAGCGCGAAATAGAGGGCAACGCCGACGCCCATCGCGACCGGCATCCATAGCGGCCAGCGGTCCCGTTCTTCAGCCAGACGTCGCGCGATCCAGCCGGTCGCGGCGGTGACGCCGGAAGAGGCCTGGGACCGCCCTATGCCGGCGGCGTCGACGGTCACCGAAGGGCGGGGCGCAGGTGCAACGGCCGGAACGTTGTGCTATGCAACGCCATCTTCATTCCCCTGCCCCTCCCACATCTCGCGAATGACCCGTCATGACGGTTGTAACCCGCTTTGCTCCCTCGCCCACAGGTTATCTCCATATCGGTGGTGCGCGCACGGCTTTGTTCAACTGGCTGTTCTCCCGCCATCATGGCGGAAAGTTCCTGTTGCGGATCGAGGACACCGACCGCGCGCGGTCGACCGATGATGCGATCACCAAGATCATCGAGGGGCTGGACTGGCTGGGCCTGGTTTGGGACGGCGACGCCGTCTCGCAGTTCGAGCGCCGCGACCGTCATGCCGACCTCGCCCGGCGGCTGTTGAGCGAGGGCAAGGCCTATCATTGCTACGCCTCGCCGGAAGAGCTGGCGGAGATGCGGGAGAAGGCGAAGGCCGAGGGACGCCCGATCCGCTATGACGGGCGCTGGCGCGACCGCGACCCGAAGGATGCGCCGAACGGCGTCGCGCCGGTCATTCGGTTGAAGGCCCCGCTGGAGGGCGAGACGGTTGTCGAAGACCAGGTCCAGGGACCGGTCACGGTGGCCAACGCCCAACTGGACGACATGGTGCTGCTGCGCGCCGACGGCACGCCGACCTACATGCTGTCGGTCGTGGTCGACGATATCGACATGGGCATCACCCATGTCATCCGGGGCGACGACCATCTGACGAACGCCTTCCGGCAGACGCAGCTCTACCGCGCGCTGGACGCGACGCCGCCGGTCTTCGCCCACATCCCGCTGATCCACGGGCCGGACGGGGCGAAGCTGTCGAAGCGGCATGGCGCGCTGGGCGTCGAGGCCTATCGGGAGATGGGCTTCCTGCCGGCGGCGATGCGGAACTATCTGCTGCGCCTGGGCTGGGGGCATGGTGATGAGGAAGTGATCTCCACCGCCCAGGCGATCGAATGGTTCGACCTGGACGGGATCGGCCGGTCGCCCTCTCGGCTGGACTTCGCCAAGCTGGAGAATCTGAACGGAATCTATATCCGGGAAGCGCCGGACACGGAGCTGGCGGCGGAGATCCAGCCGAGGGTCGCGGAGATCGTCGGACATCCGCTGAACGATGAGGAGCGGGCGCGGATCGAAGCCGGCATGATCGGCCTGAAGCCTCGCGCGAAGACGCTGAAGGAGCTGGCGGAGAACGCCGCCTTCTATGCCCGCCGCCGTCCACTGGCGATGGACGAGAAGGCCGGGAAGCTGCTGACGCCGGACGGGATCGAGATCCTGGCGAAAGTCGCCGCCGGCTTCGAGGCATTGCCCGACTGGACGGAGGAGGCGCTGGAGGGCGTGGTGCGCGATCTGGCGGAGGCCGAAGGGCTGAAGCTGGGCAAGATCGCCCAGCCGCTACGCGCCGCGCTCACCGGATCGGGCGTCAGCCCCGGCATCTTCGAGGTAGCCCGCGTGCTGGGCCGGGAAGAGAGCCTGGAGAGGTTGAACGACGTGGTCGCGAAAGGGGTTTCCGCAGCCCCCGCTCGTTGATCTCCACCTCTCCGCGCTTTATTGTCTGTGCATCTGCGAAAAACGCAAAAATAGCGGGATCGGCGGGGTCCCGACCCACCCGTAACAAGGAATGACGTTATGAGTGACCAGAAGACCGCGACCCAGGGCGCGGCCGACACTGTCACCTTGGTCGATAACAAGACCGGGAAGTCCTATGAATTTCCGGTTCTGGACGGAACCGAGGGTCCGCGCGTCATCGATATCGGCAAGCTGTACGCGCAGACGGGCATGTTCACGTTCGATCCCGGCTACACCTCGACCGGGTCATGCGAAAGCCAGATCACCTATATCGACGGGGACAAGGGCGTCCTGCTGCATCGCGGCTATCCGATCAAGGAACTGGCCGACAAGAGCGACTTCATGGAGGTCTGCTACCTCCTGCTCTACGGCGACCTGCCGAATGCCGCCACCAAGGCGAAGTTCGAGAAGGCCATCACCTATCACACGATGCTGCATGAGCAGCTTATCAACTTCTTCCGCGGCTTCCGCCGCGACGCCCATCCGATGGCGGTGATGTGCGGCGCCGTCGGCGCCCTGTCGGCCTTCTATCACGACAGCACCGATATCCGGGACGAGCGGCAGCGGATGATCGCCTCCCACCGGCTGATCGCCAAGATGCCGACGATCGCCGCGATGGCCTATAAATATTCGATCGGCCAGCCCTTCGTGTATCCTAGGAACGAACTCTCCTACGCGGAGAATTTCCTGCACATGATGTTCGCCGTGCCGGCGGAGGAATACAAGATCAACCCGGTCCTGGCCAAGGCGATGGACCGCATCTTCATCCTGCACGCCGATCACGAGCAGAACGCCTCGACCTCGACCGTCCGGCTGGCCGGCTCGTCGGGCGCCAATCCATTCGCCTGCATCGCGGCCGGCATCGCCTCGCTGTGGGGGCCCGCCCATGGCGGCGCCAACGAGGCCGTCCTCAACATGCTGGGGGAGATCGGCACCAAGGACCGGGTGGCGGAGTTCGTGGCCCGCGCCAAGGACAAGGACGACCCGTTCCGCCTGATGGGCTTCGGCCACCGGGTCTACAAGAACTACGACCCGCGCGCGACGGTGATGCGCCAGACCTGCTACGAGGTTCTGGAGGAGTTGGGCGTCGAGAACGAGCCGCTGCTGGACCTGGCGATGGAATTGGAACGGATCGCTCTCGAGGATGATTACTTCGTCGAGAGAAAGCTGTATCCTAACGTCGACTTCTATTCAGGCATCATCCTGCGCGCGATGGGCTTCCCGACCAGCATGTTCACGGTCCTGTTCGCCGTGGCCAGGACGGTGGGCTGGATCGCCCAGTGGAAGGAAATGATCGAAGATCCGTCCCAGAGGATTGGCCGTCCGAGACAGCTCTACACCGGCCAGAACCAGCGGTCCTATACGCCGCTGGACCAGCGTGGGTAACCGCCTGAACCTGAATGAGGGGGTGCGCCGGGCCGAATGGAAGGCCCGGCCGCCGATCGGCTTTGCCCGCCCCCGGTCGGTTCCCACCGCAGCGAACGACAACACCCCATCTCTTCGGGTGCGGCTGAAATACGTCGCCGGCATCGGCCTGATCGTCGGGCTGGCGGTGGGGATCGCTTATTTGAGTTTCTGAATAACCAACGGCCCCTCACCCTCCCGCTTCGCGGGTCCCTCCCTCTCCCCGGAGGGGCGAGGGTAAAAAGGTAGCCCTCTCCCCGCCGGGGAGAGGGTTGGGTGAGGGGCCGTTATTTCATCAATTCCAGGATCTTCGCCGCTGCGGCGTCGCTGGGGGTCGGTTGGCCTTCGGGGCGGAGCATGGCGACGGCCGTGCGGGCGTCCTGGCGCTGACGGGCCGCCGCGTCGGGGTCGGACAGCAGACTGCCTATCGCTTCGGCCAGAAGCTCCGGACGGCAATTGTCCTGAAGGAATTCGGGCACCGCCGGACGATCCAGCAGGATATTGACCAGGTTGGCGTATTTCACCCGGATCAGCCGCTTCGCGATCCAGGCCGTGGCGGGCTGCATCTTATAGCCGATGACGCTCGGCAGCCCCGCCATCGCGAGCTCCAGCGCCACGGTCCCCGATGCCGCGAGGCCGGCGTCGGCGGCGGCGAAGGCGTCGTACTTTTCCTCGTCGCCCCGCACCACCACCGTCGGCACCGCCCAATTGGCCACGGCACGGGAGACCTCCCCGGCCACCCATGACACCGTGGGAACGACGATCCGCAGGTCCGGAAAGCGCGACGCCAGGAGATCGACCGTGGCGCCGAAGATTTCCAGCAGCCGCGAGGTCTCGCTTCGCCGGCTGCCCGGCAGGACGCAGAGCAGCGGCGCATCCTCCGGTATCCCGTGGATTGCCCGGAAACGGTCGCCGTCGCCGCTGTCGGCCCCGCTTTCGGTGACGGGATGGCCGACGAAGCTGGTGGATAGCCCTTCCCGCTCGAAATAGGGCGGCTCGAACGGCAGCAGCACCAGGAGGTGATCCAGGAACCGGGCGATCTTCTTCGCGCGGCCCGGCCGCCAGGCCCAGACGGTTGGCGCGACATAGTGGACGAGCGGGAAGGTCCGTCCGCGCAGCTTCCGGCCGACTCGGAAGTTGAAGCCTGGCGCGTCGATGGTGATGACGATATCTGGGGAGAGATCGAGGGCGGTTCGCGCCGTCTGACCGATCCTGGCCGTCAAGCTCCGGAGCCGAGGCAGGACCTCCGCGATCCCCATGACGCTGAGTTCCTCCATGGGGAAGAGGCTATCCAGCCCCTCCGCCTGCATCCTTTCCCCGCCGACGCCCGCGAAGCGGACCTCGCCCTCCGCCGCGCGCTTCAGGGAGGCCATCAGCCGCGCGCCCAGCACGTCGCCGGAGGGCTCCCCCGCGATCAGGAAGACCAGCTTCGACGTCATGGACGGTCCTCCTCCACGCCGACCAGGAACAGGCCATGCCGGTCCGCCGCGGCGACGGTTCCGGCCATGTCGGAAATAAGCGCGTTCCCCGCCCTCGCCGCGATCCCGCGCAATCCGGCGCGCGCGGCGTTTTCCACCGTCGCCACGCCGATCGTCGGAAGGTCGAGGCGGCGGTCCTGCTGGGGCTTCGCCGTCTTGACCAGCACGCCGCCCTTTCCTTCCCGATGCAGATCGCGGCATCGGGACAGCATGGCGTCGGTTCCCTCCGCCGCCTCCACGGCCAGCACGATCCCTTCCTGGACGACCACAGCCTGCCCGATATCCAGCCCGCCCAGCACATCGACGGCGGCCAGGCCCTTGCCGATATCGTTCCGGGCGTCCTCATCCGGCCGGGTCCGCGTCAGCACGCCGGACGGCATCAGCAGGTCGCCAAGGATCTCATGAGCCCCGACGATCCTCATTCCGGCCTCGCCCAGGATGCCGGCGACAGCCTTCAGGAGCGCGTCGTCGCCGAGCCCGACGAAGCCGTTTCGGGCGATCAGCTTCGCGCCGCGCCAGTCGGGCCGAAGCTCGCCCAGAGACGGGCGGCGGATCGGCCCGATCATGCAGACATCCGCCACCGCCGCCGCCTTCAGCGCGTCGAGCGTCCGGCCGATCGCGCCCAGCCGAATCCATTCATGGGGAAAACCCTCCACCCAGCCCGGCGCCGTCTGGCCCTCGAAGGCGATGACGAAGACCTCACGCCCGTCACGACGCGCGGCTTCGGCAACCTGTCGGGGCAGCGGACCGTCGCCGGCGAGGATGCCGAGGTTAGAGCCCATCCGGCTGTTTGGGTTTGAGGATCTTTCGGTCACTTGCGCCGGTCAGGAATTCTATGAGGTCCGCCACTAAGGACTTCTCCGGCGCGGTTTTTGACAGTTCCTCGATCCGGGTCGCCATCTGGCCTTCGGCCGCGAACAGGCCGCGGACGGCGTCCCGGAGGGCGTGGATCTGCTCCCGCTCGAACCCGCGTCGCTTCAGCCCGACCAGGTTCAGGCCGGCCAGATGCCCCCTCTCCCCGACCACGAGGCCGTAGGGGATGACGTCCTGATCCACTCCGGTCGCGCCGCCGATCATGG
The DNA here is from genome assembly GCF_039839375.1 of Inquilinus sp. CAU 1745. NCBI lineage: Bacteria > Pseudomonadati > Pseudomonadota > Alphaproteobacteria > Rhodospirillales > Rhodospirillaceae > Inquilinus > Inquilinus sp. CAU 1745. Next base: position 166,394 of record NZ_JBDOQU010000001.1, on the reverse strand, counting down.
CGTGGGCGCCGATGCGGACGAACTGGTGGACGCCCGAGAGGCCGCCGACGATGGCGTAGTCGCCGACGACGACATGTCCCGCCAGGGTGGCGTAGTTCACCAGGATCACATGATCGCCGACGATGCAGTCATGGGCGATATGGCAACCGGCGAGGAACAGCCCGTGATTGCCGATCCGGGTCACCAGGCCGCCGCCCTCCGTCCCCGGATTCATCGTGACATATTCGCGGATAGTGTTGTCCGCGCCGATCTCCAGCCGCGACTTCTCCCCCTGGAACTTCTTGTCCTGCGGGATATGGCCTATGGAGGCGAAGGGATAGATGATAGTGCGCGCGCCGATCGTCGTGTCGCCCTCGACCACGACATGGGAGAGCAGCTTCACGTCCGGCCCCAGGCTGACGCCCGCGCCGACGACGCAGAACGGCCCGATCGAGACGCCGTCGGCCAGCCGGGCGTCGGGATCGACGACCGCGGAAGGATGGATGTCGGACGCCATCAGCGATCCATGATCATGGCGGCGAAGGTCGCTTCGGCATGGACGTTCCCGTCGACCTTGGCCACCCCGGCGAATTTCCAGACATTCCGGCGGTGCTGGATCTTGGAGACATGGATTTCGAGCTGGTCGCCCGGCGTCACGGGACGACGAAAGCGCGCATCGTCGACGGACATGAAGTAGACCAGCTTCCCTTCGGCATCCTTGCCCAGCGTATGCACCACCAGCACGGCCGCCGTCTGGGCCATCGCCTCGATGATCAGGACGCCCGGCATGACCGGCTGGGACGGGAAATGGCCCTGGAAGAAATGCTCGTTGATCGACACGTTCTTGATGCCGATCGCGCCGACATCGGGCGTCAGTTCCCGGATCCGGTCGACCATCAGCATCGGATAGCGATGGGGGATCATCTCCATCACCCGGTTGATGTCGATATTGGCCACGGTTGCGCCCGCCGCGTTTGCGTCCATCGTCTTAACGGCCTTTCTCGTCACTCAGTTTGCTGAACCGGGCATATTGCCGCCAGAACTGGCGCACCGGCACGGCGGGCGATCCGATGACCTCCTGGCCCGGATCGACATCCCGCATCACGCCACTCTGCCCGCCGATGCGGACGCCCGAGCCGACCTTGAGGTGTCCGGCGATGCCGGCCTGGGCCGCCAGAACCACGAAATCTCCCAGCTTGCTGCTGCCCGCGATGCCGGATTGGGCGACGAGAACCGAGCCCGCGCCGATTTCGACGTTGTGCCCGATCTGCACCAGATTATCAATCATGCACCCCCGGCCGATGACGGTGTCCGGACCCGCGCCACGGTCGATCGTGGCGTTGGCCCCGATCTCCACATCATCCTCCACGATCACCCGGCCGAGCTGCGGGACCTTGAGGTGCCCCCGCGGGTCCATGGCGAAGCCGAACCCGTCCTGGCCGATGCGGACGCCGGGATAGATCCTGACGCGCCTGCCGATCAGGCAATGGCTGAGCGAGGCGCAGGCCCCGACCTCCGTATCCTCGCCGATCTCTACGCCCGCGCCGATCACGGCGTTCGGCCGGATCACCGCGCCGGCGGCGATCCTGGCGCCCGCCCCCACGACCGCACCCGCCTCGATCCGGGCCTCCGGGTCGATGACGGCCGAGGAGTCGACGCTGGCCGACGGCGCCACCCCGCCGGCGGCGCGCGGAGAGGGATAGAAAAGCTGGGCAACCAGCGCGTAGGACCGATAGGGCGACTTGCTGAGCAGGAGCGCCATCCCGGCCGGGGCGCGGTCCGCGAAGGCCGGATGGACGATGCAGACGCCGGCCGCGCTAGTGGCGAAGGCATCGAGATATTTCTTGTTATCCAGGAAGCTGACATGGTCGGGACCGGCGGCCTCCAGAGGAGCGACATCCTGGATCAGCCTGTCGGCGGGCGCGCCGGAGGCCAGCTCCGCCTCCGCCGCTTCGGCGAGGTCGCCTACCGTGAAGGGTCCTGCCTTCTGAAAGAAACGGGGATCGGCCAAGTCATTCCTCTTCAGGCTGCGGCGGGATGATCACCTCGACCTCCGGCAGCTCTTCATTCAAACGTTCCAGAGCGGTTTCCGTTACGTCCAGTTCGCGATCGGCCAGGATGATCTGCGACTGGCTCAGCACCAGATTGGCATCACGCTCCCTCGCGATCTGGGCGATGATGTCGACCAGGGTGGACCGGACCTCGTCCATCGCCGTTTCCAGCGCCTGGTCCAGCGCCGCGCGGCTGACCTGGGCCTGCTGCTGCGCTTCGGTGATCTGCTCCTCGAAATCGCGGCGGCGCTGCGCGAACTCATCTGCGGGCAGGGTCGCCCGCGCCTCCGCCAGCTCGTCCTCGATGGCGCGCAGCCGCTCCTCGATCTGGCCGAACTCATCCTGATAGCTCTGCCGATAGACGTCGATCTGCTCCTGGATCCCTTCCGCCGCGACGCTTTCACGGACCACGCGCTGAAAATCGACGATCGCGACCGTCACCCCCTGCTGGGTGGCATTCTCGGCCTCGCCTTCCTGAGCGGCCGCGGGGAAACCCCAGCAGGCCAACAACAGCAGCAGGCAGGCCGCCGCTACCGGCGAAAAGCGCATGGATCAGAATCTCGTCCCGAAGCTGAAGCGGAAATTCTCCTCCTTGTCGAAATCCTCGCTCATGACCGGCACGGCGAAGTCGATCAGGATCGGCCCCAGTGGCGAAGTCCAGGTGATGCCGACGCCGACGGAGGCCCTGATGGAATTTTCCTGGAAGATCGGCGCGCCGGCAATCTCCTCCTCGTCCAAATCGCGCAGCATGCCGACATCGGTGAAGGCGCGCCCCCTGACGCCCAGCTCCTCCGGCAGGCCCAGCGGGAAGGCGACCTCCACCGTGCCGACGGCGAACTGATTGCCGCCCAGCGCGTTGCCGTCGAAATCGCGCGGCCCGATGCCCGCGCTCTCGAAACCGCGGAGGTTGCTGCCGCCGACGAAGAAGCGGTCGTTGATGCGAACATCCTCGCCCAGCCCGTAGATGACGCCGGCCTGCGCGCCCAGGCGCAGCGTGACCTGGTCGAACACCGGGAAGTAGATGCTGCCGCTGGCGGTGGCGTCGATATAGCGGACATCGCCGCCCAGCCCCGCGATCTGGTTGCCGAAGCTGAGGATGTAGCCTTCGGTCGGGTTGATGCGGCTGTTCAGCCGGTCATAGGTGATCTCATGCCCGATCGAGGAGGTCAGGGTCTGGCCTTCCTGATTGCGGATATAGATCGATTCGTCGGGGTCGATGTTCTCGATCGTCCGGTCGGCCAGCCGGTAGTTCAGCGTCTGCCGCAGATTGCGGCCCAGCGCGTAGCCCAGCCGCAGGCCGAAGCCCAGGTTCTTCTCGTCGTAGGAGCTTTCGTCCTGGTTGTCGCGGGTGATGTGGAAGATGTCGAAGCCCGCCGCCAGGTCGCGGTCCAGGAAATAGGGCTCGGTGAAGCTGATGTCGAATTCCTGCGTCGATCCGGAGATCGTGAAGGAGGCGCTGAGATCCTGCCCGCGGCCGAGCAGGTTGCGCTCCCTGATCCGGATGTCGCCCAGCGGACCGTCGGAACTGGAGAAGCCGGCGCCGATCGTCAGTTCGCCCGTCGACTGCTCGCTGACATCGACATTCACCACCGACCGGTCGGGCGCCGATCCCGGCTGGGTCGTCACCTCCACCCGTTCGAAGAAGCCGAGGTTCCGGATGTTCGTCTCCGACCGGCGCAGGCGGGTCGAGTTGAACGGATCGCCTTCGACCAGTTCCATCTCCCGACGGATCACCTCGTCGATGGTGCGGGTGTTGCCCGTGACCTCGATCCGTTCGACGAATACCCTGGGGCCCTCGTTGATCTCATAGGTGATGTTGATCGTCTGGTTCTCGCGGTCCCGCGTGATGACGGGACGAACATCGACGAAGGCGTATTGGAGATTGCCGACCGCGACAGTCAGGTTCTCGATCGTCTCCTCGACCTCCTCGCTATCGTACCAGTCGCCGCTTTCGGTCGTGATCTCGTCCCTCAGCACCTCGACATCGAGGTTGGGCAGCACGGTGGAGACGTCGATCTCCCCGAACTTGTACCGCTCGCCCTCATCGATGGTGAAGGTGATGAAGAAATCCTCCCGATCGGGCGTCAACTCCGCGACGGCGGAGATGATGCGGAAATCGGCATAGCCTTCCGATAGGTAGAACCGCCGCAGCAATTCGCGGTCGAACGCCAGCCGGTCGGGATCGTAGGTGTCGTCGGAGGTGAGGAACCGCCACCAGCGGGATTCGGTGGTCTGCAGCTCATCACGCAGCGCGCTGTCGCTGAAGCGGCGGTTGCCGACGAAGCTGATGCGGCGGACGCCGGTCATCGGGCCTTCATCGATCTCGAACACGAGGTCGACCCGGTTCTGGTCAAGCTCGATGACCTTCGGCTCGATCGTCGCGGCGAACCGGCCGCTGCGGCGGTAGACCTCCAGCAGGCGGGAGACGTCGCCGCGGACGCGGGTGCGGGTAAAGACGACGCGCGGGCGAAGTTGAACCTCGGCCAGCAGCACATCGTCGTCCAGCCGGCGGTTCCCCTCGAACGCGATCCGGTTGATGATCGGGTTCTCGACCACCGAGACGACCAGCGTCGACCCTTCCTGGCGCAGGGTCACGTCGGCAAACAGGCCGGTGTCGAACAGGCTCTTGAGCGAGGCGTCGAGTTCGGCCTGGCTGAAGGCGTCGCCGGGCCGGATCGTCAGATAGGAGATGACGGTCGACGGCTCGATACGCTGGGTGCCGACGACCTCGATATCCTGGATGACATTACCGCTGATGGCGGTCTGAGCCGATACGATGGCTGGCGGAGTGGAGACCCACATGGCTGCGCCGACCAAAGCGCAAAGTCGAACCGTCCGCCCGATAAAACGCGCCAAGACTTCCCCCAGATTTTGATTTGCCGCCCGGCCCTAAGAAATCAGGTTCTTTACGTACGCTACGACCTTGAGTTGAACCAAATCATTCCAGGTCGCAAAGATCATGAGCGTTAATACCAAAGCCAGCCCAACGCGAAAACCATATTCTTGGGCGCGTTCCCCCAGCGGCCGTCCCCGGATCGCCTCCACCGCGTAGAACAGCAGATGCCCGCCATCGAGCATCGGCACCGGGAAAAGATTGATGAGGCCGAGATTGATCGAGAGGATCGCCATGAACCAGAGCAGGGCGATGATTCCGACCTGGGCCACGTCGCCCGACATCTGCGCGATGCGCAGCGGGCCGCCCAGTTCCTCCGTACTGCGTTCGCCGGTGATCATCTCCCCCACGGCCGACAGGGTCATGGCCGACAGGGTGAAGGTCTCGCTGACGCCCATCCCCACCGACCGGAGGATGCCGAACGGGCCGGATTCGGCTCCGATGCCGACGCGCAATATCTCCACCGGCTGCCCATCGGCGCCTTCCACCGTCACAAATTCCGGCGTGACGGACAGGGTCGATTCCTCACCTTCGCGTTCGATGTCGATCTCTATCGGCCCCGGTCCCGCCGCCTGGATCAGCCCCGAAAGCTCCGCGAAACGGTCGGCCGGGCGGCCGGCGACGCTCACCACCTCGTCACCCGGCTGGAAGCCCGCCTGTTCCGCCGGGCTGCCGGGGACGACGCTGCCGACGACGGCCGCCGGAAAGGGATGGCCGCTGGTCATGAAGAGCGCGGCCAGCAACAGGATGGAGAAGATGAAGTTCGCCGCCGGCCCGGCGGCCACGATGGCGGCGCGCTGCCCTACCCGCTTGTGATGGAAGGATTCCGCCCGCTCATCGGCCGTCATGGTCGGCAGTTCGCCGCCCGGCGTCGACGCCACCCCGGCATCGCCGAACATCTTCACATAGCCGCCCAACGGGATGACGCTGAACTTCCAGCGCGTCCCGGCCCTGTCGTTGAAGCCGAAGATTTCCGGCCCGAAGCCGATGGAGAATATCTCCACCCTGACGCCGTTCCTGCGAGCCACCCAGTAATGGCCCAGCTCATGCACGAAGACCAGAACCGTCAGGACGATCAGGAAGGGCAGAAGGTAGGAGGCGAACCCGCCAATAAAGTCCATCGGTCAAATCCTCCAAGGCGCGCGCCGGCCGGGCGGCCCCTTGCCTAAGCCAGAAGAATGTCTAACGAAGATCGCGCACCCGCGCCAGCGCGATCCGGCGCGCCTCTTCGTCCTGCGCGGCGACCATGTCCAGGTCGGCGACTTCCCCGGTGGGGAGCGCCTCCATCACATGCTCGACCACGCCGACGATGTCCAGGAACCGGAGTCCGCCGGCGAGGAACGCCTCCACCGCGACCTCGTTCGCCGCGTTCAGCACCGTCGGCGCGCCGCCGCCCCGGCGCAGGGCCTCCCGCGCCACCCTGAGCGCCGGAAACCGCTCCGGGTCCGGCGGCTCGAAATCCAGCCGTCCGATGTCGGCAAGCCCCAGACGGCGGCTGGGGGTCGCCATGCGGCGCGGCCAGGCCAGCGCATGGGCAATCGGTATCCGCATGTCCGGCGTGCCAAGCTGCGCCAGCACCGAACCGTCGGAATATTCCACCATACTGTGGACCACCGACTGCGGATGCACCAGCACGTCTATGCGATCTTCCGGCAGGCCGAACAGCAGGGAGGCCTCAATGATCTCCAGCCCCTTGTTCATCATTGTCGCGCTGTCGACGGAGATCTTCGCGCCCATGTCCCAGGTCGGATGGGCAACCGCCTCCTCCGGCGTGACCGCCGCCATCTCACCGAAGGTTCGGGAGCGGAAGGGCCCACCGCTGGCGGTCAGGATCAGCCGGTCGACGCTGTCGCGGTTGCGGGCGTCCAGGACCTGGAAGATCGCATTGTGCTCGCTGTCCACCGGCAGCAGCGTCGCGCCGTGGCGTTGCACCTGCTCCAGCAGGAGGGGGCCGGCGCAAACGAGGCATTCCTTGTTGGCGAAGGCGACCATGGCGCCCTGCCGCGCCGCCGCCAGGGTGGGCGCGAGCCCCCTCGCCCCGACGATGGCGGACATCACCCAGTCCGCGGGACGCTCGGCCGCGGCGATGACCGCGTCGGGGCCGGCCGCCACGGCGATTCCAGTCCCCGACAGCGCCTGCTTCAGCGCCAGATAGCAGCTTTCGTCGGCGACCACGGCGAGACGCGCGCCCAGCCGTTTCGCCTGATCCGCCAGAAGATCGACATTCCGGTTCGCGGTCAGCGCCTCGACCTGGAAATCCTCAAGGTTTCGGGACAGGAGATCGACCGTGCTGCGCCCGACCGACCCGGTGGAGCCCAGGACCGTCACCCGGCGCGGAGAGTTGTGAGAAAGACCGACGACCATCGCTTCAAAAAATCCCAAAACCGAGATGGAGCAGCGCCAGCGCCGGCGCGGCGGCGATCAGCCCGTCGACCCGGTCGAGGACGCCGCCATGACCGGGGATGATCGTGCCGCTGTCCTTCACGCCAAACCGGCGCTTGATGGCGCTTTCGAACAGGTCGCCGCCCTGCGCGACCACAGCCAGGCATATGGCCAGCACGGCGACGCCCCAGACCGGCATCGCCAGCCCCGCGAGCGGCAGCAGGGCCAGTCCGATCACAAGAGCCAGCCCAGCGCCGCCGATGAGGCCGGCCCAGGTCTTGTTCGGGCTGATCACCGGCGCCAGCTTCGGGCCGCCGATCCACCGGCCGAAGACGTACCCGCCGATATCGGTGGCCCAGACCAGGATCACAAGCCATGCGACCGTCCAGAAGCCGCCCAGCGTGCCGCTGGACCGGATCCAGAGGAGCGCCAGCGCGAACGCGCCCAGATAAGAGAGGCCGAGCGCGGCCGCCGCGCCGCCGCGAAATCCCAGCGCCAGCAGCAGCAGGCCCTGCATGGCGACAAGCAGGACCAGCCCTGTCATCATACCGGCTGCCGCCGTCGCCAGCACCAGCGCGATCGACATGCCGATAGCCAGGTCGCGCAGCACCCCCCGTTCATTCGGCAGCGTGATCGCCAGCCATTCGGCGAAGCCGAGAGCGATGACGAGCGCGATCGTGCAGGCGTAGATCGCCCCGCCGACATAGATCGCCGCCAGAACGACGGGCGCCAACACCAGCGATGTGAGAATCCTGAGCCTGAGATTGCTGCGCTTACTGACTGCCGACCGCTCCAAAGCGCCGTTCACGCCGGTGAAACTCCCCAATAGCCTTCTCCAGATCGGCGCGAGTGAAGTCGGGCCACAGCGTATCCAGAAAAACCAGTTCCGCATAGGCGGCCTGCCAGAGCAGGAAATTGCTGATCCGCTTCTCTCCGCTGGTCCGGATGACGAGGTCGGGGTCCGGCAGATCGTGGGTGAAGAGCCGTGAGGAGACCATGGCCTGGTCGATATCCCCGATGGCGACCCTGCCCTCCTTCACATCTTCCGCCAGCCCACGGGCAGCGGCCACGATCTCCTGCTGACCGCCATAGCTGAGCGCGATGGTGAGGTTGAGCGCGGTGTTCGACCGCGTCATCTCTTCCGCATGGCCGATCAGGTCGGCGATGTCCCGGGCCAGCCGGTCGCGCTCCCCGATCACGCGCAGGCGGACATTGTTGCGGTGAAGCTCCGCCACCTCGCTGCGGAGGTAGAAGCGGAGAAGACGCATCAGCTCCCCGACCTCATCGGACGGGCGTGTCCAATTCTCCGTGGAGAAGCCGAACAGCGTCAGATAGCCGACGCCGAGTTCGCCCGCCGCCTCCACGGCGCCCTTCACGGCCTCCACGCCGCGCTGGTGGCCGGCGGTGCGGGGCAGGCCGCGCATGCGCGCCCAGCGGCCATTGCCGTCCATGATGATGGCGACATGCGCGGGCGCGGGCAGAGCGGGAGATGAAAGAGGCTGCATCGGCGGAGTTCCGGCCATGCAGGGGGTCAGACCTGCATGATCTCCTTTTCCTTGGTCGCGAGAGCGTCGTCGATCGCCTTGGTGTGGGCATCGGTCATCGACTGGATCTCGTCGGCATAGAGCTTGTGGTCGTCCTGGCTGATCTCGTTGTCCTTTTCCGCCTTCTTCAGCATGTCCATGCCGTCGCGACGGACGTTCCGGACCGCGATGCGGGCCTGTTCGGCATATTTGCCGGCAACCTTGGTCAATTCGCGGCGGCGTTCCTCGTTCAGTTCAGGGATCGGCACGCGGATCAGATTGCCGTCCGGCTGCGGGTTCAGCCCCAGCCCCGCTTCCCGGATCGCCTTCTCCACCGCCTTGACCATCCCCCGGTCCCAGACCTGGACCGTCAGCAGGCGCGGTTCGGGCACGCCGACGGTGCCGACCTGGTTGAGCGGCACCGGGTTGCCATAGGCCTCGACCGTCACGGGTTCGAGCAGACTGGTCGACGCGCGGCCGGTGCGAAGCCCGCCGAATTCGGTCTTCAGCACGCTGACCGCGCCGTCCATCCGCTTCGCGATGTCCTTGAGATCGGGCTCCGCCATTTTTCAGCGCTCCTCGCTTATGATTGTGTAACGGCCCCGACCGGCGACCACTTCGGCGAACTCACCCGGAGCGTCGATCGAGAAGACCAGGATTGGGATATTGTTTTCGCGCGCAAGCGAAATGGCGGAATGGTCCATGACCCGAAGGTCGTTGGACAGGACATCCATGTAGCTCAGCCGGTCGTAACGTCTCGCGCCGTCGACCTTCTTCGGATCGGCGTCATAGACGCCATCGACCTGCTTGCCCATCAGAAGAGCATCGCAATCCATCTCCGACGCGCGCAGGGCAGCACCGGTGTCTGTCGTGAAGAACGGGTTGCCGGTGCCGGCGGCGAAGATCACCACCCTGCCCTTCTCCATATGCCGGACGGCGCGACGCCGGATATAGGGTTCGCAGACCGTCGCCATGGGGATGGCGGAGAGGACGCGGGTGTGCAGCCCAGCCTTTTCACAGGCGCTCTGCATCGCCAGCGCGTTAATGACGGTCGCCAGCATGCCCATATAGTCGGCCGTGGCCCGCTCGATGCCCTGGGCCGCGCCGCTGATGCCCCGGAAGATGTTGCCGGCGCCGATGACAAGGCAGATCTCCGTGCCCATCGCATGGACCTGGGCCACGTCCTCGGCCACGCGATTCACCATTTCGGGATCGATGCCGTAATCCCGGCCTCCCATCAGCGCCTCGCCCGAGATCTTGAGCAGAACGCGTCGATAGCGTGGGGCGGGCGGCATCGATCCCTCTCTGGATGGTGGAGTCCTAGAACGTCTGGTGTTGAACGCGATCAACCGGCAAGGGTTGCCGCCACCTCGGACGCAAAATCGCTTTCCTCCTTCTCCACGCCCTCGCCGAGGGTGTAGCGGACGAAGCCCTTCAGCGCGACCGGCGCGCCCAGATCCTTGCCGGCCTTGGCGACGACATCCTTCACCTTGGTCTCGCCGTCGATGACGTAGACCTGCTCCAGCAGCACCACTTCCTCGTAGTACTTGCGCAGGCGGCCTTCGACCATCTTGGCGATGATCTCCTCCGGCTTGCCGCTGGCGCGCGCCTGATCGGACAGGACCTCGCGCTCGCGGTCCAGCAGCGACGCATCGACCGAGGAGACGTCCAGCGCCTCAGGCCGGGCGGCGGCGATGTGCATCGCGATCGACCGGCCCAGCTCATTCAGCTTGTCGGCCGGCGCGGCGGATTCCAGCGCCACGATGACGCCGATCTTGCCCAGCCCCGGAACCACCGAATTGTGGACGTAGGAGGTGACGACGCCCTCTGCGACCGACAGGGAGGCGGTGCGGCGCAGATTCATGTTCTCGCCGATGGTGGCGATCATGTGCGTCAGCTCGTCGGCGGCGTTCCGGCCTGTGCCGGGATAGTCGGTCGCCTTCAGCGCCTCGACATCCCCGTCCGCATCCAGCGACAGTTCGGCCAGCTTGGCGACGAACGCCTGGAACTTGTCGTTCCGCGCGACGAAATCGGTTTCGGAATTGACCTCGACCACGGCGCCCGCCGTGCCGCGCGTGGCGACGCCGACCAGTCCTTCGGCGGCGACGCGGCCGGACTTCTTCGCGGCGGCGGCCAGGCCCTTCTTGCGCAGCCAGTCGACGGCCGCTTCCACGTCGCCGCCGCTTTCGGCCAGCGCCTTCTTGCAGTCCATCATGCCAGCACCGGTCTTCTCCCGGAGCTCCTTCACCAGCGCAGCGGTGATTTCCGCCATGGGTTTACCTCTTCAAAAATCCAGTCAGAAACAAACGGTCGGTCGCGAAGAAATCGGGCGGCCCGAAGCCGCCCGACCCCTCGTTCAATGTCAGGCGCTCGCCTTCTCGCCCTCGACCGCTTCGGCCTTGGTCTCGGTCTCGGCGGTTCCGGTCTCAGCGGTTCCAGTCTCAGCGGTCGCGGGCGCCTCTTCCGGCAGCGCCGGCTCGACCGGCGCTTCGCTCTCGCCGATATCGATGCCCGAAGCGGACATCTCCGCCTCGATGCCGGTCAGGACGGCCTGGGAGAACAGGTCGCAATAGAGCTCGACCGCGCGGAGCGCGTCATCGTTGCCGGCGACCGGGAAGGTGATGCCGTCGGGATCGGAGTTGCTGTCCAGGATCGCGGCGACCGGGATGCCCAGCTTGTTGGCTTCCTGGACGGCCAGCGATTCCTTGTTGGTATCGATGATCACCAGGATGTCCGGCAGGCCGCCCATGTCGCGGATGCCGCCCAGCGCGCGCTGCAGCTTGTCCCGCTCGCGCGTCAGGGTCAGCGTCTCCTTCTTGGTCAGACCGGTTTCCGGCTGGCCCAGCACCTCGTCCATCTCCTTCAGGCGCTTGATCGACAGCGAGATCGTCTTCCAGTTGGTCAGCATGCCGCCGAGCCAGCGGTGGTTGACGTAGTACTGGCCGCAGCGGGAGGCCGCGTCGGCGATGCGCTCCTGCGCCTGGCGCTTGGTGCCGACGAACAGGACGCGGCCGCCATTGGCGGTGACTTCGCGGACGGCTTCGAGCGCCCGATGCATCATCGGAACGGTCTGTTCCAGATCGATGATGTGAACGCCGTTGCGGACACCGAAGATGAACGGCGCCATCTTGGGATTCCAGCGGCGGGTGTGGTGACCGAAATGGACGCCGGCTTCGAGAAGCTGGCGCATGGTGAATGTCGGGGTGGCCATGGAATAATCCTTTTCCGGTTGGTCCTCCGCGGGTTTCCGTCCTTCCGTCGTCCCCTCAAGGAGAACGCGCGAAAAGACACCGGAGAGAGCCGCCGGTCCATCCGACAGCCCACATGCCCGCGTGTGTGGTTAAGCAACGGCGGCTAGATAGCCCGCCGGGCGGCCCTTTGCAAGCCCGATGAGGAGCGCAAGCGGAGCTTTACAGAAGCCTCCGCGCCGTGGCAGCGATGACCTTCATTACCGAACCGAGATTGCGGGGACAACCCATGCGCGCCTGGCAGAGGATGTTGAGCGGACGGAGACTCAATCTGCTCGACCCCTCCCCGCTCGATATCGAGATCGAGGACATCGCCCACGGCCTCGCCCGCGTCGCGCGCTGGAACGGCCAGACCTCCGGAGCCTACGCGCTGTCGGTGGCGCAGCACTCCCTGCTGGTCGAGGAGGTTTTCGGTCGCGAGAAACCCGCCGCCGACCGCCGCTGGCGGCTGGCGGCCCTGCTGCATGACGGGGCAGAGTATGTAATCGGCGACATGATCTCGCCCTTCAAGGGGGCGATCGGGCCGGACTACAAGATCGTGGAGAAGGGTTTGCAGCGGGCGATACACATTCGCTTCGACCTGCCGGCGTCGCTGCCGGTCACGATCGCCCGGGCGATCAAGGAAGCCGACCGCGTCTGCGCCTATTCCGAAGCCGTCGACCTTGCCGGTTTCGGCGAGGAAGAAGCACGCAAGGTGCTGAAATATCGCAGAAAGGTAAGGACGGAGCGGCTGGCGCCGATGGCGCCGGACGACGCCAAGGCGGCCTTCCTGAAGCGGTTCGACGCGCTGGTCCGCTAAGGATCAGCCTTTCCGTCGGCCGCTGGAATAGGCGGCGGCGAGGTGGCGGATGGTTTCCTGATGGCCCTGGCCCGCCGCCACCGGCTGGGGCGGCCTGACCAGCGCCGTCATGCCGCTGGGCTGCGCGCCGACGCCGATCCTGCGCCCCATCGCGCCGACAATGTCGTCGAAGGCCTGGCCGCTCAACTCCCGGCGCGGGCGGGATGCCGGCTTCTCCTGACGCCCGCCGGCCTGGATGGCGTGGGCGACGATGCCCTTCAGGAAGGGTCCCGCGATCAGCTTCAGGAAATGCTCGTCCCGGTCACAGAGCGCCAGCAACAGCCGCTGGGCGGCGGCCGGATCGCCCTTCGACTTCTCCAGAGCCTCGGTCACACGGTCGCCGACATAGGGATGCAGGCTCATCGGATCCTCCACGATGGCAATCGATCAAATCTAGTTCATCTTCGTTAACGAGAAGTTGTTGACCTTCCCAGCCCCCGGCGGGGCTATGATGGTCCGATGCTGATCGACATCTATTACGACCTCGTCTGCCCCTGGTGCTATATCGGCAAGAAGCGGATGGAGCGGGCGCTGGGCGAGCGACCGTCGCTGCGGCCGTCCTTCCGCTGGATGCCGTTCCAGCTCAATCCCGGAATGCCGCGCAGGGGCATGGACCGCCGGGCCTACCTGTCGATGAAGTTCGGCGGTGAGGAGCGGGCCGTTCAGATCTACGCCGTCATCGCCGAGACGGCGCGGCGGGACGGTTTGGACATCGACCTTTCCAACATCGAGCGCACGCCCAACACGCTCGATGCCCACCGTTTCGTCCGCTACGCCGCGGACAAGGGAATGGAAGCGTCGGACGCCGTGGACCGCCTGTTCGAGGTCTATTTCAAGGACGGGAAGGATATCGGGGACCCGGAAATTCTGGCCGCGGCGGGTGAGGCGATGGGGCTGGACCGCCGGGCGATCCTCGACCATCTGGCGAGCGAGGAGGATGTGAACGGCGTCCAGAAGGCGGATGCGGCGGCCCGGCGGCTGGGCATCCAGGCCGTCCCCTGCTTCGTCTTCGAACGCCGCTACGCCCTCTCCGGCGCCCAGGAGCCCAAGGCGTTCGGCCCGATGTTCGACATGGCGGACACCATCGGCATCGACCAGATGGCGGCTAGCCGGAGTTCGCCGCCGGGGTAGGCTCGGAGCGCCGGAGCGGTCCCTCATCTTGAGCCTGTCGAAAGATGCGGGCACACATGGCTCGACAGGCTCACCATGAGGAAGAAGGGGCAAGTTCCCCTTTTTGGTCATTCCGGCCCCCGAGCCGGAATCCATAGACCCTCGCAGCTTCGCCGGCGGTGCAGGAACGGGCCCGGCCGCAGCCTTCATCAACATCGTATGGATGCCGGATCAAGTCCGGCATGACCAGAAAGTCATGGTTCGACAGGCTCACCATGAGGGGGAAACTTCACGCCAAACCGAGAAAGCGGGCGAGCGCCCGGTTGACCGTGCGAAGAGTCTCCGTATCGGCTTTCCCGATCTTCTGACGGATCTTCGTCCTCGGGACCGTCGCCGCCTTGTCGACCATGATCTGAGACACCAGCCTGAGGCCATTCTCCGGCGTCGGCCTGACCGTCACCCGGAGCAACGGTGTGTCATGAAGATCGCTGGTGAGCCGAAGTACGGTCACGGAGTCCAGCGCCGTGAAGGAATCGGCCTGCACCACCAGCGCCGGGCGCGGCTTCCCGTAATCGCCGGCGATCGCGATGGTGACCAGGTCGCCCCGGGCTATTTCCATTCGTCACCGAACGCGTCGAGATCGTTCTCCAGTTCCCGAATAACGCGCGCTTCGTCGCTTTCCGGATCGCGGGCGGCGGCGGCGATGACGAGGCTTTGACGGCGGGCTTCCTCCTCGAACGCACGGCGCTCGTTCCGCGCCAGATGATCGCGCATCAGATCACGCAGCAACTCTGCCGGCCGCCTGTGTTCAGAGGCGGCGGACCGCGTGAACGCGGACTTCAGGGCGGGATCGAGACGGAAGGTGAAGGTGTCCGCCTTCGAAGATGCAGGCATGGCGTCCTCGCTTCGTCTGTGTAAGACAAAATATAAGACGTGGCGTAAGAACTAACAAGCCGCCTCCCTCACGCCGCGACGGCCATCAGGTCCTGCATGAGGCGCTGGACGCCCTTCACGCGGGCCGGCGTGTCGTCCCAGGCGCGGGTGTAGACGACCTTGTGGTCGGGCCGGACCTTCATCGAGCCGGCCTGGCGGGCGATGAAGTCGATCAGCCTTTCGGGATGGCGGAAGCTGTTGTTGTGGAAGGTCAGCACCGCGCCGCGCGGGCCGGCCTCCAGCTTCTCCACGCCGACTTCCTTGCAGAGGCGCTTCAGCGCGATCAGGGTCAGCAGGTTCTCGACCTCCGGCGGCAGGGAGCCGAACCGGTCGACAAGCTCCGCCGCGAAGCTGTCGATCTCCACCGCGTCGACCAGCCGCGATATCCGGCGGTAGAGCTCCAGCCGGACGTTGAGGTCCGGCACGTAGTCTTCCGGGATCATCACCGCGATGCCGAGATTGATCTGGGGGATCCATTGATCCTCGATCTCCGCCGCGACGCCGCCGCCATGGCGGGCGGCGGCGACCGCCTCCTCCAGCATCTGCTGGTAGAGCTCGACCCCGACCTCCCTTATATGGCCCGACTGCTCCTCGCCCAGCAAATTGCCGGCGCCGCGTATGTCCATGTCGTGGGAGGCGAGCGAGAAGCCCGCGCCCAGCGTGTCCAGCGTCTCGATCACATGCAGGCGGCGCTGCGCGACCTCGGACAGCGCGGTGCGCGGGGCGTATGTCAGATAGGCATAGCCGCGCGTCTTCGACCGGCCGATGCGGCCGCGAAGCTGGTAGAGCTGGGCCAGCCCGAACATGTCGGCGCGATGGATGACGATCGTGTTCGCCGAGGGCACGTCCAGCCCGCTTTCCACGATCGTCGTCGACAGCAGGACATCGAACTGACCGTCATAGAAGGCGGTCATGACGTTCTCCAGTTGGGCGGAAGCCATGCGTCCGTGTGCTTCCACGATCTTGACCTCCGGCACCAGCTCCTTCAGGCGCTGGTGGACCTTCGTCAGATCCTCGATCCGGGGGCAGACATAGTAGGTCTGGCCGCCGCGGAAGTGCTCCCGCATGATCGCCTCGCGGATCACCACGGGATCGAAGGGCAGGACGAAGGTCCGGACCGCCAGCCGGTCGACCGGCGGCGTGGCGATGAGCGACAGCTCCCGCACCCCGGCCAGCGCCAGTTGAAGCGTGCGCGGGATCGGCGTCGCCGTCAGCGTCAGGACATGGACGTCCTGGCGCAATTCCTTCAACCGCTCCTTCTGCTTGACGCCGAAATGCTGCTCCTCGTCCACGATGACCAGGCCGAGCCGCTTGAAGTTGATCGACTTGCCGAGGATCGCGTGAGTGCCGACGATGATGTCGATATCGCCCGAAGCCAGCCCTTCCTTGACCTGCTTCGTCTCCGCCGCGCCGACCAGCCGCGAGAGCTGGGCCACCTTCAGCGGCAGTCCCTTGAAGCGCTGGCTGAAGGTCTTGAAGTGCTGGCGGGCCAGAAGGGTCGTCGGCACCACGATGGCCACCTGATGCCCTGCCATGGCCGCGACGAAGGCGCTGCGCATTGCGACTTCCGTCTTGCCGAAGCCGACATCGCCGCAGACGAGGCGGTCCATGGGCCGGCCGGATCCCAGATCGTCCAGCACGTCCTCGATCGCCTTCAACTGATCGTCGGTCTCCGGATAAGGGAAACGGGCGGAGAATTCGTCATAGGCGCCGGTCGCCGGCATGATCGGGTCCGACCGCTTGACCTCCCGCAATGCGGCGATGCGCATGAGATGGTCGGCCATGTCCTTCAGCCGCTTCTTGACCCTGGACTTCCGCGCCTGCCAGCCCGCCCCGCCCAGCTTGTCGAGTTGCGCCGGCGTGTCGTCCGATCCGAAGCGGGACAGGACCTCGATATTCTCCACCGGCACGAACAGCTTGTCGTCGCCGCCATAGATGATGCGCAGGCAGTCATGCGCCGCGCCCGACACTTCCAGCGTCACGATGCCGTCATAGCGGCCGATGCCATGATCGACATGAACGACCAGGTCGCCGGGCGACAGGGAGGAGACTTCTTGGATGAACTTGTCCGACTGACGCCGGCGGCGGGCCGGACGGGTCAGCCGGTCGCCGAACAGATCCTGTTCGGAGACGACGGCCAGGTCTCCGGAGACGAAGCCGTTCTCCATCGGCAGGATGGTGGTGGCGACCGCGCCCGGCTTGATGGCCTGCAGTTCCGGCCAATCCTCGACCGGCGTCAGCGGCGCGATGCCGTGATCGGCCAGAAGGCCCTGGAGTCGTTCGCGCGCGCCGCGGGTGGAGCCGGCAACGACCAGTCGCCTCTCCTTGTTCGCCAGTGCCTTCAGATGGTCGCGCAGCGCGTCGAAGACGTTGATGTCGGGGTTGGCGCGGGCGTCGGCGAAATCCCTGCCACGCTGGCCGCCGAGATCGACGCTCCCCGCCACGCCTTCGGGCGGCGCGAAGGGAGAGAAAGCCCCGACGAAGCGGCCGGCCAGCAGCCTGTCGAACTCCTTCCGGTCCAGATAGAGCCGGTCGGGCGGCAGGGGCTTGTAGACGGGATTGTTCGTCCGCTTCTCGATCTCCTGCATCGATCGGCGGGCGTCGTGGAAATCATCGATCTGGGTCAGGCGCGTGTCCGTCGCCTCATCCGCCTGATGGTCGAGCGTGACCGAGGCGTCCGGCAGGTAGTCGAACAGCGTCTCCAGCCCCTCATGGAACAGGGGCAGCCAATGTTCCATCCCGGCGTGGCGACGCCCCTCGCTGATCGCCTCATAGAGCGGATCGTCGTCGGTGACGGCGCCGAACAGTTCCCGGTAGCCCGACCGGAAGCGCGCGATCGAGGCATCGTTCAGCAGCACTTCGGACATCGGCTTCAGCGCGATTCCGTCGATCGATCCGGTCGTCCGCTGCGACATCGGGTCGAAGACGCGGATTCCCTCCAGATCCTCCCCGAACAGATCCAGCCGGTAGGCCTCTCCGGCGGCCGATCCGGGCGGAAAGATATCGACGATGCCGCCGCGCACGGCGAACTCCCCCGGCTCCCGCACCGTCTGGGTCCGGGAATAGCCGTTCTGGGCCAGGAAGTGCTGCAACGCCGCGATATCGACCTGCGCCCCCACCTTCGTAACGAAGGTCGAGGCGGAGAAGGCGTCGCGCGGCGGCGTCCTCTGGAGCACGGCGTTCACGGTGGTCACCACGACCCGGCCCGAAGCCGGCGGCGCGCCGTTCGCCAGCCGCGTCAGCGCGTCGATCCGCCTGCCCACCACGTCGACATTGGGCGATACGCGATCGTAGGGAAGGCAATCCCAGGCGGGAATCTGGATCACCTCCAGCGCCGGCGCGAAGAATGCCAGCATCTCGACGATCCGCGCCATCCGCGAATCGTCCAGCGCGATATGGAGCACGGGCCTTCCGCCCGATCCGGCAAGATGGGCGATGAGACGGGCGTCGAGGCCCTCCGGGGCGCCTCCCAGAAGGTGGCGGCCGGGGCTGACGGAATTGGCTGGCAGCATGTCGATCAGGCTTACGGTCTGGCGGGGGACGGGACCTTGTGGGCCATCAGGAGGCGGGCGATTTCGGTGTCCAGGGCGGGCGGCAGAGGCTCGCGTCCGGAGAACCAGTTGTAGATATCGGGATCGCTATGCTCCAACAACGCTTCGAATAGGCTAAGCTGCCGCGCGTCGAATCCGTCGATGCGGGCGTCGGCGAAGCTGCCGAGCAGCAGGTCGGCCTCGCGTGTGCCGCGATGCCAGCATCGGAACCTGATTTGGCGGCGGCGGCGATCGATGTCTGCGGATACCGATGCGTCCGGCATGGTGGCCCCTGTCGATGTGAGAATGGACTGGATATAGAACCCGGCTCGTGCGACCGCAAATCCTCTATCCTCTTTTCGCGTCGGCGGCGACGCTGCCGGGCATCGGGGCGAAATCCCTGAAGCTGGTCGAGCGGCTGACCGGCGGCAAGGTCGTCGACCTGCTGTGGCACCTGCCGAACGGCGTCGTCGACCGGCGGCGGATCGTTCCTGTCGGCCAGGCCGCGCCCGGCGAGATCGCCACCTTCACGGTGCGGGTCGAGGAGCATCTTCCCGGCCGGAGCGCCCGTCAGCCCTACCGCGTTCGCTGCGCCGATTCCACGGGCGTCCTGGACCTCGTCTTCTTCCATGCGCGGGGAGACTGGCTGCTGAAACAGTTCCCGGTCGGCCAGGACCGGGTGGTCAGCGGGCGGGTGGAGTTCTTCCAGGCGACGGCGCAGATGCCGCACCCGGACCGGATCGGAACGCCGGAGGAACTGGACTCCATCGCGGTGGTGGAGCCGCAATATCCGCTGACGGCGGGCCTTACCTCACGGATGCTCGCCAAGGCGTCGGAGGCGGCGCTGAAGACCTTGCCAACCCTGCCCGAATGGCAGGATCCGCACTGGCTTTCGCGGCGTAAATGGCCGGACTGGGCGGCGGCGGTGAAGGAGGCGCACAATCCGGACGATCTGGCGGCGGTCGATCCTTCCCACCCGGCGCGCCAGCGGCTGGCCTTCGACGAGCTTCTGGCCAACCAGCTTGCCCTCGCGCTGGTGCGGCGATCCCAGCGCGGAGTTAAGGGACGGCCGCTCAAGGGGACAGGACGGCTTCGCGAGAAGGTGCTGGCGGGGCTTCCCTTCGGGCTGACGGGATCCCAGAACTTCGTCATCGGGGAAATCGACGCCGATATGGCGTCGACGAAACGGATGCTGCGGCTGCTTCAGGGCGATGTCGGGTCGGGCAAGACGGCCGTCGCCCTGATGGCGATGCTGACGGCCGTGGAGACCGGCGCGCAGGCGGCCCTGCTGGCGCCGACCGACATCCTGGCCCGCCAGCACCTGGAGACGATCGAGGCGATGGCGAAGCCCGCCGGCCTGACGATCGCCCTTCTGACCGGACGCGCCAAGGGCCGCCCCCGCGCGGAGCTGCTGGAGCGGCTGGCCAGCGGCGAGATCGATATCGTGATCGGAACCCACGCCCTGTTGCAGGAGGATGTGGCGTTCCGCGACCTGGCCTTCGCGGTCATCGACGAGCAGCACAGGTTCGGCGTCCATCAGCGGCTGTCGCTGTCCGCCAAGGGGGCGGGCATGGACGTGCTGGTCATGACGGCGACGCCGATCCCCCGCACGCTGCAGCTTACCGCCTATGGCGACATGGAGGTGTCGCGCCTGACGGAGAAGCCGCCCGGCCGGAAGCCGGTGGACACGCGCGCCCTCCCCCTCGACCGGCTGTCGGACATCGTGAACGCGGTGGAGCGCAAGCTGGCTGGAGGAGAGAAAATCTACTGGGTGTGCCCGCTGGTCGACGAATCGGAGGTCAGCGACCTGGCCGCCGCCACCGAACGCCACGCCTTCCTGCGGGCGCGGTTCGGCGATCGCGTCGGCCTGGTCCACGGCAAGCTGAAGCCGGCGGAGAAGGATCGGGTGATGGCGGATTTCATCGAGGGCGGGGTCGACATACTGGTCGCGACCACGGTCATCGAGGTCGGCGTCAACGTGCCCGCCGCGACCGTGATGGTGATCGAACATGCCGAAAGGTTCGGGCTCGCCCAGCTTCACCAGCTTCGCGGACGCATCGGGCGCGGCGACGGCGCTTCCTCCTGCCTCCTGCTCTACGCCGCGCCGCTGGGCGAAACGGCGAAAGCGCGGATCGCGACGCTGCGGGAGACGGAGGACGGGTTCCGGATCGCGGAGGAGGACCTTCGCCTGCGCGGCGCGGGGGAAGTTCTGGGCACAAGGCAGAGCGGGATGCCGACTTTCCGCCTGGCGGACATCGCCATCCATGGCGATCTGCTTCAGGCCGCGCGGGACGATGTGAAGCTGATCCTGGATCGCGATCCGGAGCTTTCAGGCCCGCGCGGAGAGGCGTTGCGCGTGCTGCTCTATTTGTTCGAACGGGACGCCGCCGTCCGCTACCTCCGGTCCGGCTGATCCTATCCGGTGGACCGGGACGGGATCACGTCCGGTTTCCGCTCCTGGGGCAATCGCCGGTCGGGCGGAGTCACGATGCCGCCGGAGACCACCATCTTGATTCCCTCCTCAACCGTCATGTCCAGCGTCACCAGTTCGCCGCGCGGCACGAAGAGCAGGAAGCCGGAGGTCGGGTTCGGCGTCGTGGGCAGGAAGACGTTGATCACCTCGTCCTCCGTCAGATCCTGGATTTCACCCTTCGTCGCGCCCGTGATGAAACCGATGGCCCATATTCCCTTCCGGGGATATTCGACCAGCACGACCTCCCGGAAGGCGCTGCTCTGGTTCGCCAGCACCGTCTCCAGGATCTGCTTGATCGCGCTATAGACGCTACGGACCGCCGGAATGCGGCCGACCATGCCCTCCGCCGTGCGGATGATGATGCGGCCGAGATAGCCGGCGGTCACAGCGCCGATCAGGATCAGGACCAGCACGATCACAACGACGCCGATGCCCGGCACGCTGAACGGAAGGTAGGTTTCGGGATTGAAGCGCGGCGGAAGGACCGCGTTGACGCGATCGTCGATGAAGGACACCAGCAGCCAGGCCAGATAGGTCGTGATCGCGATCGGGGCGGTCACCAGTATGCCGGCGAAGAAATAGGTGCGGAGACGGGCGACCAGCCCCATCTTCGGCGGCCGCCTCTTCCTCTGCCCGTCAGCCGGTATGCCGGCGCTTCTCTCAGCCTCGCCCACGATAATCCTCTCCCGGCCCTCTCCCGGCGTTTCGCCCGACAGGGTGCGTTCAAGAGAAACGCTCTGGCAACGTCTTTTGGTCAAGCGGCCGAAGGCGGCGAAGCTTCGGCTTTGCCTGCGGCGCTTCAATGCCTATTGTGGCCGCCAATAAACGAACTGGGGGCACAGGTGACGGTGGCGACGCAGAATTCCCTGGACAATCTGGCGTTCTTCGCCCCTCTCGACCATCGGACGAGAGAGGCGGTCGGCCAGCAATGCCGGTGGCGCCGGTTCGCGCCCAACGAACAGATCATCGACCGCCAGGATGAAGGGCGCGACGTCTATTTCCTGGTCGAGGGTCGGGTGCGGGTCGTGAATTATTCCCTCTCCGGGCGGGAGATCAGCTTCGACGATCTCGATCCCGGAAGCTATTTCGGCGAATTGTCGGCCATCGATGGCCTGCCCCGGTCGGCGAACGTCATCGCCTTGACCGACAGCCACGTCCTGATCATGCCGCAGGGCGTCTTCGAGCGGACGGTGACGGAGAACCCGACGCTCGCGCTCGGCGTCATGAAGAATCTCGCCTATGTCGTTCGGCGCGCGACGGAACGGATCATGGATCTGAGCACGCTTGGCGCGAACAACAGGGTCCATGCGGAGATATTGCGGCTCGCCAAAAGCCAGACCGAGGACGGCCGGAGCGCGATCGTCAAGCCCATTCCCGTCCATGGCGACATTGCCAGCCGGGTCAGCACCACGCGCGAGACCGTCGCGCGGGTGTTCGGCGACCTGGCCCGCACGGGGCTGGTGCAGCGCCGGTCCGATCACCTGCTGATCACCGACCTGGCCGAACTTCAGGAGATGGTTGAAGACGTGCGGGGCGACGGCGGCTGAATATTTTTGCCGGACAAGGAACTAAGTGTGCGTTTTGTCACTTTCAATTAACGCTCAATGAGCGATATTCTAATATATGAAGGTTAAGGGAGGTCCGGTCCCCCACCGGTTCCCTCCAGCCTTCAACCTCTGAACCACCTCGGTCCGGACCGGTTGGGTACCCCACCAACCGGTCCTTTTTTGTGCGCGATCCGGAGCGGCTATGAGTTCACCTGAAAATCCATGGACAACCTTTTCTTCCGAAACGGTTTATGAAAATCCATGGATATCGGTGACGCATCATGAAGTCCTGAATCCGGCGGGCGGGTCCGGCCTTTACGGCGTGGTGCGATTCAAGAATTGCGCGGTGGGCGTCGTGCCCGTGGACGCTGACGGTTTCATCCATCTGGTGGGACAGTACCGCTACCCGCTCGGTCGGTATTCCTGGGAGATACCGGAAGGCGGCGCGCCGCTGGACAGCGATCCGCTGGAGCATGCGAAGCGCGAACTGCTGGAGGAGACTGGGCTGGAATCGTCGGACTGGCGGCCGATCCTGGAGATGCACCTGTCGAACAGCGTCACAACGGAACATAGCCGCTGCTATCTGGCGCTCGACGTCCGCCGCACCGCGCCGCCCTCGCCCGACGAGGACGAGGATTTGAAACACCGCACGATACCGTTTTCCGAAGCGCTTGAGGAAATCTGGCGCGGCGAGATAACCGACGCGATCACCGTCGCCGGCCTTCTCAAGCTGCACGCCATGATGATCCGTGGCGAACTACCGTCCGCTACCCTGGATGCCCTGCGCCGGACCTTCGCCGAGGCCTGACCGCTTTAGAACCATCCGCCCGGCGACGCCCGCCGGCGTTCGAATCCCCGTACGCCGAGTTGCGGGCCGGCCGGAGCCATCGAACGCGACGGTTCGGTCCGTCGGAGCGTGGGCGTATCCTGCATCTGGTCGTGGCTGACCGGGCGCTCATCCCGACGGGCCCGACCGATCGCGATGATCAGCGCCAGCGCCACCGGCAGGATCACGATGCTGAGCCATAACAGCATGAGTCCCTCCAATAATAGAAATATCAATTGGTTGTCGGATTTTATTGATGTTTTGTCCCGACTTCCCGAAGTCGTTTCTTAACCTGTTCTCTTAGATAATATGGTAAATCGGAGAATGGATCAAAGGCCGGATAACGCTTAGGCGAGAATTAGGTGTCGACGTGGAGGTCGCGGACCTTCGCCTCGAACTCGTCGCGGATATCGTTGATGGTGGGCAGGTCAAGATCCCGAAGCTCGGCGTGGACCTTCTCGGCGGCGTGGGAGTTGAGATCGCGCCGGAAATTGACGACCACGTCCCGCGCGGAATCATAGCCGTGATAGCGGTCTATCTCCTTGCGCGTCGCTTCCTGGACATGATCCAGCTTGCGTTTCTCCGCCTCAGACCGTCCGTCAGGCCGCGCCTTCATGACGGGTTCGAAAGAGTGGTCGATCAGGAAGTCGACGAGTTGTCGCTTGGCGTCCGCAGGCATGATGAAAACCTCACAAAATGGCTGTGTGGCTCCCAACAGGCTGCCTGCGGGAAGGTTCACGGGTTTTTGGAAACCCGGACTGTCAAGATCATGCTGTTTGGTGGTGACCGCTCAGGGGCTCGAACCCTGGACCTACTGATTAAAAGTCAGTTGCTCTACCAGCTGAGCTAAGCGGTCATCGCCGGCTTTCGCGGCCGAGAATTTCCCCGCATCCGCAGCGGGGCGGACCATAAAAGCGGATTGGGACGGGGTCAACCGGGGTCACTTCGCATCATCATGTTTTGCGCATGATGCATCGCCTTTAAGATGGGGCGGGACGAGCGTCGCCCGACATCAGCAGCCGAATTCCCAAGACGATCATTACCGCACCCGCGAACCGCTCCTGCCACGCCAGCCAACCCGGTCGTCGCGCGAGCCAACCACCGACAGCACCGGAAGCCAGCGCGGCCGAACCGAGCACCAGAACGCCAGAGAGCTTCTGCAATATTCCGAGCATGAGGAGCTGTGGCCCCACCGGTCCGGCCCCCGGATCGACGAACTGCGGCAGGAAGGCGAACATGAAGAGCAGAGGTTTCGGATTGATCAGGTTATTGATCATGCCCTCGCGCATGGCTGGCCAGGCAGCAGAGCGTCGTGTACCGGCCGTTTCGGGGCGAGTGTGGGCGCTCTTCCAAATGAGCCGCACGCCGAGCCACAGGAGATAGGCTGCCCCTGCCCATTGCAGCAACGTGAAGGCGACAGGTGAGGCATAGAGCAGCGAGGCGACGCCGAGCACCAACAAAGGGAGCTGGACCAATCCGGCGAGAAGAGTCATGCCAAGCATGGTACAGAGAGCGATCCGCCTACCCTGCCCTACGCCCCTCCCAAGAATTAGCATCATGTCCGGTCCGGGCGTCACCTGCATGACGAATACAGCAACGCCAAAGGCGAGAAAGGCAGTTAAATCGGGCATGAAACCTACCTCATGATAATTGACTCATGCAGTGATGCATAAGGCAGGTGAAGAACTCGCGCTTCACATATCGCCTGATTTAGATTCCGGACTCATCTCCGCTACGGAGCCGTTACCGATCACCCGCGCCCGTCAATCCTCGCTGCCTTCGTCCTTCTGGCTGCGGAAGCTGACCGCCAGCCGTTCGGCGACGCGCGGACTGACGAAATGACTTATGTCGCCGCCCAGACGCCCGATCTCCTTCACGAACCGGGAGGAGATGAACTGGTTCCGGTCGGACGACATCAGGAAGGCGGTTTCGATGCCGGGATTGATCTTGGCGTTCATGCCGGCCATCTGGAATTCATACTCGAAATCCGACACGGCCCGCAGCCCCCGGATGATCAGGGACGCCGAAACGCTCTCGGCAAAATGCATCAGCAGATTGTCAAAGGGGTGGACCTCGATCCTTAGGCCCTTGGCGGTCAGGGACTCGATCTCCGCGCCGACAAGGTCCACCCGCTCGTCGGTCGAGAACAGCGGGCCCTTGCCGGCGTTGCGGGCGACGGCGACGATCAGCCTGTCGCAGAGGCGCGTCGCCCGGTGGATGATGTCGATATGGCCGTTCGTGATGGGATCGAACGTGCCCGGATAGACGGCGATCCGCTCGCTCATCCAGCCCCCCTACTCCGCACCGGCATCGCCCCCGTTTCCATCAGTTCCATCCGCGATCTCCCCCATATCCTCGCCCATCTCCCCGGCGAGGTCGTCCTCCACCTCGCCATTCCCGGAATCGGAGATCGCAGCGACCGACACCACCCGCTCATCCTCCGCGACCCGGAAGACCGTGACTCCCAGCGTCTTCCGCGCGGCGATGCGGATCTGGCCGACGGGGCAGCGCATGAGTTGCCCGCCATCGGTGACCAGGATGATCTCCGCGTCATGGCGTACCGGGAAGCAGGCGGAGACGGCCTGGTTGCGGTCGCCCATCTCCATCGCCCAGATGCCCTTGCCGCCCCGGCCGGTCTGCCGATATCCGTAGGAGGAAGACCGCTTGCCGAAGCCCTGCTCGCTGATGGTGAGGATGAAGTCCTCCTCCGCCATCATCTGGTCGAACCGCTCGGCCGAAAGCTCGATATCCTGGGTCTCGACCTCGTCGGCGCCGTCGGTCTCGACGCCCTCGGCCTGGCGCATCTCGTTGGCGCGCTTGAGGTAGGCCTTACGCTCGTCCGCCGTGGCGTCCATGTGGCGCAGGATCGACATGGAGATCACGCGGTCGCCCTTGGCCAGCCGGATGCCGCGCACGCCGGTCGAGGTGCGGCCGGAGAAGACGCGGACGTCGGTGGCGTGGAAGCGGATGCACATGCCCAGATGGGTCGCCAGCAGCACGTCGCTGTCTTCGGAGCAGGTATGGACGGCGATCAGGCTGTCGCCATCATCCAGCTTCATCGCGATCTTGCCGTTGCGGTTGATCTGCGTGAAATCGCTGAGCCGGTTGCGCCGGACATTGCCCGAGGCCGTGGCGAAGACGACGTTCAAATCGCCCCAGCTATCCTCATCCTCCGGCAGCGGCATCACCGTGGTGATGATCTCTCCCCGCTCCAGCGGCAGCATGTTGACCAGCGCCTTGCCGCGGCTCTGCGGCGTACCGACGGGCAGACGGTAGACCTTCAGCTTGTAGCAGATGCCGCGCGAGGAGAAGAACAGCATCGGCGTGTGGGTGTTGGCGATGAACAGGTCGGAGACGAAATCCTCCTCCTTCATCGCCATGCCGGACCGGCCCTTGCCGCCCCGGTGTTGCGCCCGGTAGGTCGACAGGGGCACGCGCTTGATGTAGCCGGCGTGGCTGACCGTGACGACCATGTCCTCCCGCGCGATCAGATCCTCGATGTCGGCCTCGAATTCGGCGTCCTCGATCATCGTCCGGCGCGGGGTGCCGAACTTCTCCTTCATCTCCAGGAGTTCTTCGCGGAGGATTTCCAGCAGCCGCTCGCGGGAGCGCAGGATTTCCAGATATTCCGCGATCCGGGCGACGACCTCGCTCAGATCCGCGCCGATCTTGTCGCGCTCCAGCCCGGTCAGCCGGTGCAGGCGCAGATCGAGGATCGCCTTGGCCTGCGCCTCGGACATCCGATAGGTGTTGTCCTCCCCCAGCGGGCGGTCGGGTTCGTCCACCAGTTGGATCAGCGGCGCCACGTCGCCGGCCGGCCAGGCCCGCGCCATCAACTGCTCGCGCGCCGCCTGGGGGTCGGGCGCGCGGCGGATCAGGGCGATCACCTCATCGATATTGGCGACGGCGACGCCGAGGCCGAGCAAGGTGTGTGCGCGATCCCGCGCCTTGCCCAGTTCGAAGATCGTCCGGCGGGTGATGACCTCCTCACGGAAGGCCAGGAACGCCTCGATGATCTGCTTCAGGTTCAGCAGTTCCGGACGGCCGCCGTTCAGCGCCAGCATGTTGACGCCGAAGGAGGTCTGTAGCGGCGTGAAGCGGTAGAGCTGGTTCAGCACCACGTCGGCGTTGGCGTCGCGCTTCAGTTCGACCACCACGCGGACGCCGTCCCGGTCGCTTTCGTCGCGCAGATCGGAGATGCCCTCGACCGTCTTCTCCTGGACGACCTCGGCGATCCGCTCCAGCATCCGGGACTTGTTGACCTGGAAGGGGATCTCCGTGACGACGATCGCCAGCCGGTCCTTCCGGATCTCCTCGATCGACGCCTTGCCGCGCATGATGACGCTGCCGCGCCCGGTATGGAGCGCGGCGCGCATGCCGGACCGCCCCAGGATCACGCCGCCGGTCGGGAAGTCCGGCCCCGGCACATGGTCCATCAGCTCGTCGAGGGAGATCAGCGGGTTGTCGATCGTTGCGATGCAGGCGTCGACCACCTCCCCCAGATTGTGGGGCGGGATGTTGGTCGCCATGCCGACGGCGATGCCGCCCGCGCCATTGACCAGAAGGTTGGGGAAGCGCGCCGGCAGGACGACCGCTTCCTCCATCGTCTCATCGTAGTTCGGCTGAAAATCGACCGTTTCCTTGTCGATGTCGTCCAGCATCGATTCGGAGGATTTGGCGAGCCGCGCCTCGGTGTACCGCATCGCCGCCGGCGGGTCGCCGTCCATCGACCCGAAATTGCCCTGCGGCTGGATGAGCGGCAGGCGCATGGAGAAATCCTGCGCCATACGGACCAGCGCGTCGTAGATCGAGGCGTCGCCATGCGGGTGGTACTTACCCATGACGTCGCCGACGATGCGGGAGGATTTCTTGAACGGTTTGGTCGAATCGTAGCCGGCCTCCTTCATCGCGAAGAGGATGCGGCGATGGACCGGCTTCAGCCCGTCGCGGACGTCGGGCAGCGCGCGGCTGACGATGACGCTCATCGCGTAATCGAGATAGGAGCGCTTCATCTCCTCCTCGATCGTCACGGGCTTGATGTCGAATCCGGACGGCTGAACGGGGCTATCGGTCAAGGGAATGATCCAGGAACAGGAAAGAGCGCGACCGCCGCGCCGGACCTGGGGTCTCGGGCGGAATCGCGCGCGGGAAAAAGACCGCGCACCCTAGCAAACAAAGATGCCCGGAACAATCGATGCGGGCGCGGCGGAATCCGTCCTAACCCGGAAGCTCCGCCGGCCGCGCCATAAGCCGCAGGTCGCGCCTGGAAAGGTAATGAAAACGCAAGGACAGGAGGACGATCGAGACGATGCTGGCGATGAGGATGCCTTCGAACAGGCCCATCACGCCGCGTCCCAACGGAAGCGCCAGGAACCACGCGGTCGGGACCATCACCAGCAGGTAGGAAATGGTGTGCGCCACCGTCGGGCCCAGCGCATCGCCCCTCCCCCGGAGCGCGTTCGCCACCACCACCTGCCCGCCATCGGCGACCAGGATGAAGGCGGTGATGGCGATGAGCGGAATGGAAGCCGCCAGCAATTCCGGTTCGTCCGTGAAGATGGCGGCGATCGCTCCGGGAAAGAACCACAGGAAGACACCGAGCAGAATCATCACCCCGGTATTGACGCCAAGGCCGGTCCAGCCGGCCAGCGCGAGGTCCGGCGCGTCCTCCCGCCCGTGGGCGATGCCGACCCGGACGGCGGTCGCGGAGCCAATGCCCAGCGCGACCATGAACATCAGCGCAAGGAGGTTGAGGCCGATCGAATAGGCGCCGAGCGCCACCGCGCCCAGCCAGCCGGCGAACAGGCTGAGGCTGGCGAACGAGCCGGCCTCGATCCCGATGGAGGCGCCGCCGCCATAGCCGATGCGACGCTGCGCCCCCCACTCCCGCCAGCGCCAGCCGGGCCATGTCCGGACGCCGTAGGCAGCGTGATCCGCCATGTTCAGCGCGTAGAGGACGAGTCCAATGGCGAGGCAGGTCCGGACGATGGTCGACGCCCAAGCTGCGCCGGCCGCGCCCAGTTCCGGCATCCCCCATTGGCCGAAGACGAGCAGCCAGTTGATGAAGGCGTTCAGGACGTTGGCCAGGATCATCGCGACCATGCCCGGCAACGGCCTCTTCAACCCTTCCAGGAAGAAGGCGGTGGTGGTGAAGATCAGGCTTGCCGGCAGGCCCAGCCCCAGGATGAACATCACATCCGCCGCCCCCGATGCGATCCGGGGTGACTGCCCAAGCGCGAGCAAGACTGGCTCACCGACCGAGCATATCGCCAGTCCGACGAGGCCGACGCCGCCGGCATAGACGACCGACCGCCGCCAGATCGCGCCGCACTCACGCGGCTGGCCGCGACCCAGCGCGTTCGCCGTCATCGCGAGGGTGCCGATGAGCAGCCCGGTTCCGCTGGCGATAAGCGCGCCCACCGGCGCGTTGGCGAGGGAAAGCTGGGCGAGGTCCAGCGTTCCGTATCGGCCGACGAAGACGACATCGACCATCGCCATCACCAGCAGCCCGGCCCTGGCCACGATCACAGGCGCGGCCAGGCGCAGCAGTTCGGAGACATGCCTTCTGACGCGGGAAAGCAGCCAGCTTTCCCCCTGTTGGACGGGGACCCTGTACATGGACCGCGCGCGACCGCGCCCTCTCAAAAATCTCGGTCGGTCGCTATATCACGGCCCCGGCGCTTCCACACGCGCTGGATTGAATGGCGTCAATCGGCGGTTTGCCGGACCCGTGGAACCGCGAGAGGACAATTTCATTTCCTAGAAGGGCCAAACGCAGGGAACGGCCCAGTCTTTCACGATCACGGACCAATGAATGAGCATCCTGGAGCCGGGAGACAGTTGCTGGCGGGTGGAACATGCCGACCGGGTCGCCCTGCTGATCGACGGGGAGGCCTATTTCGCCGCCCTGCGATCGGCGATCATGCAGGCGCGCAAATCCATCGTCATCCTGGCGTGGGAGCTTCACACGAAGGTCGAACTGGTGCGGGGAGCGCCGCCCGACGATGGCTGGCCGGTGGCGCTGGGGGCGCTGCTGCGCCGAGCGGTGGATGAAAACCGCGACCTGCAGGTGCGGGTGCTGCTGTGGGACTATGCCGTCATCTATGCGCTGGAGCGGGAGCTGTTCCCCCGCATCAGGCGGCCCTGGGACAACAGGCGGCGGATCGTCTTCCGGACTGACGGGCATCATCCGCCGACGGCGTCCCATCACCAGAAGCTGGTGGTGATCGACGACAATCTCGCCTTCTGCGGCGGGCTGGACATCACCGCCAACCGGTGGGACACGAGCGATCATCGGGCCGCCGATCCCCGGCGCACCAATCCCGACGGCGACCGCTACGAGCCGTTCCACGATGTGCAGATGATGGTCGACGGCGACGCCGCCCGCGCGCTGGGCGACCTGGCCCGCGACCGGTGGCGGCGCGCGGCCGGCCGGCGCTTCGCCGACTGGAAAAGCGGCGACGGCGATCCCTGGCCGGTCGAGACCGTCCCCGACGTCCGGAGCGTTCAGGTCGCCATCGCGCGGACCGAATCGCCCTGGCGCGACCGGCAGGAGGTCCGGGAGGTCGAGAAGGCGTGGGTGACGGCCGTGGAGGCGGCCCGGCGCCATATCTATATCGAGAACCAGTACTTCACCTCCGGCCGCGTCGGCGACGCCATCGCCCGGCGGCTCGACGAGGAGGACGGTCCGGAGATCGTCATCGTCCTGCCGCGCCGCAATAACGGATGGCTTGAGGAAGAGACGATGGGCGTCGGCCGGGACCGGCTGATCCGCCGGCTGCGGCGGGCCGACAGGCGGGATCGCCTTCGGATATGCCATCCCGTCCTGGCCGGCGACCATCCGCCGGATCTGAACATCCACGCCAAGGTGATGGTCGTCGACGACCGGCTGATGCGGGTGGGATCGAGCAATCTGTCGAACCGGTCGATGGGGCTGGACACGGAATGCGACCTGCTGGTCGAGGCCGGGGAGCGGCCGGAGGTGCGGCAGGCCATTGCACGCTTCCGCGACCGCCTGCTGGCCGAACATCTGGACCAGACGACCGATACCGTGCGGGAGACGATCGCGGAGACGGGATCGCTGATCGAGACCATCGGAAGATTGACCGGCGGCGGCCGGAGGCTGGAGGTCTTCGACGAACCGGCGCCCGAGACGCGGGATGTCATGGTTCCGGAATTCGAACTGAT
Organism: Inquilinus sp. CAU 1745; assembly: GCF_039839375.1. NCBI lineage: Bacteria > Pseudomonadati > Pseudomonadota > Alphaproteobacteria > Rhodospirillales > Rhodospirillaceae > Inquilinus > Inquilinus sp. CAU 1745. The sequence goes on along the minus strand of NZ_JBDOQU010000001.1, from coordinate 134,874 downwards.
CGATCCCGACCGGCCGGTGCCACCCGAACAGATCGCCGCCCGCCTGATCACGCCGGAGGATTTCGAGAGTCCCGACGGGCAGGAACCGGACGAGGCGTCGCGTTGGCGCAGGCTGCGCCGGCCGATCGCGATCCTCCTGGCGGCGGCCTTCCTGGCGGCGGCATGGATCTGGACGCCGCTTTCGGACTACGCCAATCCGTCGGCCGCCATCGATTGGGCGCGGGGCTGGCAGGATGCGACGCTGGCGCCGCTGATCGTCATCGGGCTGTTCGTGCTCGGCGGCCTGGTCTCTTTCCCGGTCACGGTCATGATCTCGATGGTCGGGGTGGTCTTCCATCCCTTCTGGGGATCGCTCTACGCCTTCGTCGGCATCCTGCTCAGCGCGTCGCTGCTGTTCTTCATCGGCTTCGCGCTGGGGCGTGACGCCATCAGCCGGCTGAGCGGCCGGACCTTCGCCGCGATCAACGACCGGCTGGGCCGGCGGGGCATAACGACGGTGGCGATCATCAGGATGGTGCCGATCGCGCCGTTCAGCCTGGTCAACGTCGCCGCCGGCGCGCTGCGCATCCGGTTCCGGGACTTCATGATCGGCACGATCATGGGCATGGGGCCGGGGACGGTGGCGCTGATCCTGCTGGGCGACAGGTTCGCGGCGATGATCGAGGACCCGACGCCACGCAGCATCACGCTGCTGGGCGCGGCTATCCTCCTCCTGGTGGCGCTGGCGCTGGCCACGGATCACTGGCTGGCAAAGCGCCGGTGACCGCGTTGCGGATCGCGACATACAACGTCCATGGCGCTGTCGGCACGGACGGCCGCTACGATCCCATGAGGATCGTCAGCGTCATCAGGGCGATCGACCCCGACATATTGGCGCTGCAGGAAGTCGATACCCGCCGGCCGCGCCATGGCGGGCTGGACCAGTTCGAGCTGATCGCCGCGGAGACCGGACTGACCGGCGTGCCCGGCGGCAATATCCGCGACCATACCGGCGAGTACGGGAACGCCCTGTTCACCCGGTTCACAGTCGCAAGCAGCCGGCGGATCGACCTGTCGGTGGACCGGAGGGAACCGAGGGGCGCGCTGGATGTCGAGTTGGAGACGCCGCTGGGGGATATCCGCGTCGTCGCCACCCATCTTGGGCTGAGGGGCGCGGAACGGCGCGTCCAGATCGACCGGCTGATCGGCGGGCTGGGCGGGGTCGGCGGCCGGATCCTGCTGCTTGGCGATTTGAACGAGTGGCTGCCGGGAAGCAACCGGCGGCTCCGCCAACTGACCGGCCGCTTCCCCGAAGGCTGGTACGGCCGTACATGGCCGTCGCGAACGCCTGTCTTCGCGCTCGACCGGATCTACGCCGCCCCGAAACCCTACCGCGCCGAAAGCCTGGTCTGGCGGACCGAAGGCGCCCGGAGCGCGTCGGACCACCTGCCCTTCGTGGTGACGCTGGAATGGTAGGTCAGAACGGGATCTCGTCGTCCAGATCGTTCATCGGGCCGGGGCCCGGCGACCGGTCGCGGTCCTGGGAGCCGCCGCTGCGACCGCCACTGCTGCTGCCGTAATCCGGCCCGGAGTCGTAGGAGCCGCCACCGCCGCCCTCGCCCCTTCCGTCGAGCATCGTCAGTTCGCCCCGGAACGGGCGCAGCACGACTTCCGTCGAATATTTCTCCTGGCCGCTCTGGTCCTGCCATTTGCGGGTCTCGAGCTGGCCTTCGATATAGATCTTCGATCCCTTCTTCAGGAACCGCTCGCACACCCCGACCAGCGCGTCGTTGAACACCACGACGCGGTGCCATTCGGTCCGCTCCTTCCGTTCGCCGGAATTGCGGTCCTTCCAGCTTTCCGACGTGGCGAGCGACAGGTTGCAGACCCGCCCGCCCGACTGCATGGTGCGGACTTCGGGATCGCGGCCCAGATTGCCGACGAGAATGACCTTGTTGACGCTTCCTGCCATGTGCTTCGCGCTTGTCTTTGAGGGTGGGAACGAGGCGGCACCTTACTATCATGAGTCCGGAAGGCCAATGGCTGAGAGACGCCGATCGAGATGGCTACCCGGATTGCTTCTCCATCGATTTCAGGATATATTACCGGATAGACGTTGGAGGTATCGATGGGAACTTCGCAGAGGCGCGCCGTCCGGAACTACCGCTCTCGCCTGACCGAGCGCGGCCTTGCGCGCTTCGAGGTGCTTGGCCGCGATTCGGACCGCGATCTCCTCCGGTCATTGGCGCGTCGCCTCGCCGAGGATGATGCGGAGGCATCCAGATTGCGCGCCATCGTCGACCGGGCTGTCGCCGGTGAGCCTCCCAGGACAGGGGGCATCCTCGCCGCGTTGCGCAGGTCGCCGCTCGTGGATTCCGATCTCGACTTCAGCCGGGCGCATGAAGAGGGGCGCAAGGTCGATCTGTGACCCGCTACCTTCTCGACACCAACATCATCAGCAATGTCGTCAAACCGCAGCCGTCGGAACCATTGCTGGCATGGATGGCCGCGCAACGGGACGAAGACCTGTTCATCGCCTCCTTGACCGTTGCGGAAATCCGGCGCGGCATCCTGGAGAAGCCGCGCGGCAGGAAACGTGGCGCCCTCGACGCCTGGTTCTCCGGACCGGAAGGGCCGCAAGCGCTGTTCGCGGGCCGTATCCTGCCCTTCGACGACAGAGCGGGGCTGATCTGGGCGCAGCTTATGGTGGACGGGAAATCCGTCGGCCGGCCGCGAAGCGGGCTCGACATGATCATCGCCGCCATCGCCGGCGCGAACGAGTGCGTCGTGGTGACGGACAATGAGAGGGATTTCGCGGGGCTTCAGATCGTCAACCCGTTGCGTGAGTGCTGATACAGCAGGAGGAGTCGAAAATCCGCCCCGGCTCACCCATATTCAGTGGCCGGAATTTCCGCCCCATTTTTCTCCCCTTCCCCGCATTGGGCTTCCCTGATAAGAACAAGTCATGAACAAATACCTCAGTGTCCGCGGCGCGCGCGAGCACAATCTGAAGAATATCGACGTCGATCTGCCCCGCGACAGCCTGGTGGTCATCACCGGCCTGTCGGGTTCGGGCAAGTCCAGCCTGGCGTTCGACACGATCTACGCCGAAGGCCAGCGGCGCTATGTCGAGAGCCTGTCGGCCTATGCGCGCCAGTTCCTGGAGCTGATGCAGAAACCCGACGTCGATTCGATCGACGGGCTGTCGCCGGCGATCTCCATCGAACAGAAGACAACCAGCCGGAATCCCCGCTCCACCGTCGGGACGGTGACGGAGATCTACGACTATATGCGGCTGCTGTTCGCGCGGGTGGGCGTCCCCTACTCTCCCGCCACCGGGCTGCCGATCGAAAGCCAGACGGTCAGCCAGATGGTCGACCGCATCCTGGCGATGCCGGAGGGTACGCGGCTCTACCTGCTGGCGCCGATCGTCCGGGGCCGGAAGGGCGAATACAAAAAGGAGTTCCAGGACCTTCGCAAGCGCGGCTTCCAGCGCGTGAAGGTCGACGGAACGCTTCATGAGATCGACGAGGTTCCCGCCCTCAACAAGAAGCTCAAGCACGATATCGAGGTGGTGGTGGACCGCATCGTGGTCCGCGACGGGCTGGGCAACCGGCTGGCCGATTCTATTGAAACGGCGCTGGAGCTGGCGGACGGGCTCTGCATCGCGGAGAACGCCGATGCCGGCGAGGATGGGACAGCGGAGCGCACCGTCTTCTCCGCCAAGTTCGCCTGCCCGGTCTCCGGCTTCACCATCGACGAGATCGAGCCGCGCCTCTTTTCCTTCAACAACCCGTTCGGCGCCTGCCCGACCTGCGACGGGCTGGGGCAGAAGCTGGTATTCGACGCCATGCTGGTGGTGCCGGACGAAGGCAAGAGCCTCTATCAGGGCGCGATCGCGCCCTGGGCCAACTCCTCCTCCCAGTACTACCTCCAGACGCTGGACAGCCTGGCGCAGCATTACGGCTTCTCCACCCGGACGCCGTGGTGCGAACTGCCCGAAGAGGTGCGGGAGAAGGTGCTGTACGGCACCGGCACGACGCCGATCACCCTGAAATACGATGATGGGCTGCGCGCCTACAAGACGACCAAGCCGTTCGAGGGCATCATCCCGAACATGGCGCGGCGCTTCCGCGAATCCGACAGCGCCTGGGTCCGGGAGGAGCTGGGCAAGTACCAGAGCGCGATGCCCTGCGAGGCCTGCGGCGGGCTGCGGCTGAAGCCGGAGGCGCTGGCGGTGAAGGTCGGGATGCTGAACATCTCCCAGGTCGCGGAGATGTCGATCGGCCAGGTGGCGGAATGGTTCGCAGGGCTGAACGACAAGCTGTCCGCGAAGGACCAGGAGATCGCCTACCGCATCCTGAAGGAGATCAACGAGCGGTTGGGCTTCCTCACCTCCGTCGGCCTGTCCTACCTGACCCTGAGCCGGGGATCCGGATCGCTGTCCGGCGGGGAGAGCCAGCGCATCCGGCTGGCCTCGCAGATCGGGTCGGGGCTGACGGGCGTGCTCTACGTGCTGGACGAACCGTCGATCGGGCTGCACCAGCGCGACAATGACCGGCTGCTGGCGACGCTCCGTCGGCTGCGCGACCTGGGCAACACGGTCATCGTGGTCGAACATGACGAGGACGCGATCCGGGCGGCCGACTATCTGGTCGATATGGGCCCGGGCGCCGGCGTCCATGGCGGCGAGGTGATCGCCCAGGGCGCGGCGCAGGAGGTGATATCGAACCCGGCCAGCCTGACCGGCCAGTATCTGAGCGGCGCGAAGCAGATCCCGGTGCCGGAGAAGCGGCGGAAGAACAGGAAGAAGCACGTCATCCGCGTCGTCGGCGCGCGATCGAACAACCTGAAGAACGTGACGGCGGAAATCCCGCTGGGCACCTTCACCTGCGTGACCGGCGTGTCGGGCGGCGGCAAATCATCGCTGATCGTGGAGACGCTCTACAAGTCCCTGGCGCGGCAGTTGAACGGCGCGCGGGAGCATCCGGGCGACCATGACCGGATCGAGGGGCTGGAGTACCTGGACAAGATCATCGACATCGACCAGTCGCCGATCGGCCGCACGCCGCGGTCCAACCCCGCGACCTATACCGGGGCCTTCACGCCCATCCGCGACTGGTTCTCCGGGCTGCCGGAATCCAAGGCGCGCGGCTACGGGCCGGGCCGCTTCTCCTTCAACGTCAAGGGCGGGCGGTGCGAGGCGTGCCAGGGCGACGGCGTCATCAAGATCGAGATGCATTTCCTGCCGGACGTCTATGTCCAGTGCGATGTCTGCAAGGGCAAGCGCTACAATCGCGAGACGCTGGAAATCCACTATCGCGACAGATCGATAGCCGACGTTCTTGATATGACGGTCGAGGAAGGGGCGGAGTTCTTCAAGGCCGTGCCGTCGATCCGGGACAAGATGGAGACCCTGTCGCGGGTGGGCCTCAGCTACGTCAAGATCGGCCAGTCGGCGACCACCCTGTCAGGCGGCGAGGCGCAGCGGGTGAAGCTGTCCAAGGAGCTGTCGCGCCGGGCGACGGGCAAGACGCTCTACATCCTGGACGAACCCACGACCGGCCTGCATTTCGAGGATGTGCGGAAGCTTCTTGAAGTGCTGCATCAGCTTGTCGATCAGGGCAATACGGTCGTGGTGATCGAGCATAATCTGGAGGTCATCAAGACCGCGGACTGGATCATCGACCTGGGGCCGGAAGGCGGCGACGGCGGCGGCGAGATCGTGGCCGCTGGCCCGCCGGACGCGATCGTGGAGGAGCCGCGAAGCTATACCGGCCAGTATCTGGCGCCCTACATCGAACGCGCCGAGACGCTGAAGCGGGCCTGACTCAAAAAGCTCGTCATTCCGGACCTCACCGGCATCCATACGGTGTCGATGGAAGCGGGACCGCGCCCGTTCTTCGCGGCCGGTGAGGCGGCGATGGCCTATGGATTCCGGATCAAGTCCGGAATGACCAACAAGGGAAAATCTTCGCCCCTTCCCTCATGGTGAGCCTGTCGAACCATGTGTGCCCACACCTTTCGACAGGCTCAAGGTGAGGGGGTGGTCAGCTTCCCGTCCCCACCGCCGCCCAATAGGCCCTGTTGGCCGGGTCCAGCAGGTGGTCGTGGTGGGAGGCGAGGCATTGGCGGAAATTCATGAAGCCGCTGCCCGGATCGTCGCACCGCGCGAAGACGGTCCGCGCGATTGCGTCGCCCTCCGTTTCCGACCCGGCGACGGCGGAAAGCAGCACCGTGCGGTCCGGCAGGTCGCCGCGTCGCGTGTCCGGTACGGTATTGAGCCAGACGCCCAGCGTCCGGACGGCGGCGATCGACGGCCCCGCCTTGTCGACATAGGTGACGCCGACCTGGCGCAGCGGGCCCGTCGTCAGTTCGATCTCTCGCGCTATGGCGGGTTCGGCTGACCGGTCCAGTAGGCTGTCAGGTACCAGCGATACGCTTTCGCCGACCACCAGCGCCGCGTCCTGCAGTCCCAGGCGATCCACAATCTCCCGATCTATGGACACGGTCACGGCGCGATTGGCGCGCGCGGCGTTGAAGCGCATTGCCGCAGCGGTCAGCGCCACGGGCGACGCCATGCCGCCGTCACGATCGACGAGGGCGAAGCCCCCGGCGGAGGCAAGGCGGTAGGGAGTTCCCTCCTCCGGCACCGGCTTTTGCGCCTGGAGGCAGAAGGTGGAGATTTCGACCGTGCATTCCCGGTCGTCGCAGGTGAAGGGGATGGGATCGGCGCTGGCGATGACGCCCAGTATCTGCGGATCGGCGGCGAGCGTCGGCGACGCGGCCATCAAAACCGCCAGCGGAATCCATGCCAGACAGGCGAGCAGCCGTTTCATGGCCCGGTTTCCTCCGGAAGGACAAGCAGACGGGAATCGTGACAGGCCCCGTCCCGCCCGTCAACGGTTATGGAAAACCTCCCGCCGCGTTGCGCCCGCCCGGCGCCTTCGCTATGTGTGGCGCATGCTTTCAGGAGAGACAGAGATGACCCCCGTTCACGTGATCGGCGGCGGCCTGGCCGGCAGCGAGGCAGCCTGGCAACTGGCGCAGGCGGGCGTGCCCGTCACGCTGCATGAGATGCGGCCGGTCCGCATGACCGAGGCGCATCAGACGGAGGGGTTCGCGGAGCTTGTCTGCTCAAACTCCTTCCGGTCGGACGATGCCGAACAGAACGCCGTCGGCCTGCTGCATGAGGAGATGCGCCGCTGCGATTCGATCATCATCGCCAGCGGCGACGCGCACAAGGTGCCGGCGGGCGGCGCGCTGGCGGTCGACCGGGACGATTTCTCCCGCCAGGTCACCGAGAGGCTGACCGCCCATCCGCTGGTGACGGTGGAACGCGGCGAGGTCGGCGGGCTGCCGCCGGAGGCATGGGACAGCGTCATCGTCGCGACCGGCCCCCTCACCTCCCCCAGCCTGGCCGAAGCCGTCCGGGCGCTGACCGGGGAGGCGGAGTTGGCCTTCTTCGACGCCATCGCGCCGATCGTCCACAGAGACAGCATCGACATGTCGCGCGCCTGGTTCCAGTCCCGCTACGACAAGCCGGGACCGGGCGGCACCGGCAAGGACTACATCAACTGCGCCATGAGCCGGGAGCAGTATGAGGCGTTCCTCCAGGAATTGCTGGACGCGCCCAAGACCGAGTTCAAGGAGTGGGAGAAGGACACACCCTATTTCGAGGGCTGCCTGCCGATCGAGGTGATGGCCTCTCGCGGACCGGACACGCTGCGCTACGGCCCGATGAAGCCGGTCGGCCTGACCAACCCGCATAGCGAGGAGCGGCCCTGGGCAGTCGTCCAGCTTCGCCAGGACAATGCGCTGGGCACGCTCTACAACCTCGTCGGCTTCCAGACCAAGATGAAGTATGGCGACCAGACCCGCGTCCTCCGGATGATCCCGGGGCTGGAGAATGCGGAGTTCGCGCGGCTGGGCGGGCTGCACCGGAACACCTTCCTGAACAGCCCCAAGGTGCTGGATGGCTCCCTGCGGCTGATGGCCATGCCCCGCCTGCGTTTCGCCGGACAGGTGACGGGGGTCGAAGGCTATGTGGAGAGCGCGGCCATCGGCCTCTTGGCCGGGCGCTTCGCCGCCGCCGAACGGCTGGGGACGCCCTTGTCCTTCCCGCCGGCGACGACGGCGCTGGGGGCCCTTCTCTCCCACATCACCGGCGGGGCGGAGGCGGAGACGTTCCAGCCGATGAACGTGAATTTCGGCCTGTTCCCGGAACCGGAGATCCCGGCGGGCCAGCGGAAAATCAAGGGGCGCGACCGCAAGCGGGCCTATACCTCTCGCGCGCTGGCCGATCTCGATCGATGGCTGGACCGGCCGGCCGAAGCGGCCTGAGCGGTCAGTACCGACCCGACAGCGCGTAGACCATCAGCCGCCATTGCCGGAGCGGGCTGCCCAGCACCACCCGCGCGTCGAACGGATTATGCCCGGCGCGCCGCAGCACCCTCAGATGGCTGTCCAGGATCGCCGTGGAGCGGAGGACCGGCAGGGCGGGCTTCGGGATATCCCGGCGGACGGCCCTCGCCGCCCGCAGCCGCTCGGACGCCTTCGCGCACAGGATCTCCACCGCGCGGAAGAGGCCGGGATGAGGCTTCAACTCCCACAGCAGCCCCTTGTCCACCCTGGCCTCCGCGACGAGGTCGTCGGGCAGCAGGGTCGACCGCGACTGCGCCAGGAAAGGAACGGCGCGCGCGATGCCGATGAGCGCCCAGGCGGCTCCGATGCCACGGGCGGCCTTTTCCGCCTCGTCCGGCGATCCGGGGGCCGCGATCCGCAGGGCCTGCAGAAGAAGCGTCCCGGCGCTGTCGTCCGCATAGCGCTCCAGCTCCGCCAGGGTCGTCGGCGGCGCGTCGGCCAGATCCCGCTCCCTGGAATCGATGATGCGGAGGAATCCGTCCCGATCCAGGCCGTGCCGGCGGACCGCCTCGCCCAGCGGCGTCACGACTTCGTGCCGGCGTTCGTTTCCTTCGTAGATGCCGTCGATGCTGTCGCGCCACCATTGCAGGCGGATCTGCCCCATCATCGGCTCGCTGACCATCTCCCTGGTCTTCGCAACCTCCACATTGAAGGCGTAGAGCGCGAACAGCGCCTCCCGAATCTCCGGCGGGGCGATCACCGCCGTCAGGTACCGGTCGCGATCCAGGTCGCGGGCGATGCGGCCACAGGGAGATAGGCTGTCGGTTTCCGGCGTTGATCGGGCGGCCATTGGCTTCCAGGAGATCGAGTGAAGAGGAACGATATTTCGGCGGAGGGGTTCGTCGGGTACGGGACCTTGCTAAAAGCGACCGGCAGACGCACGCGCCCTTCAAAAGAGGGCGCGGGAGGCATATTTCTGCCTCGTAGCCACCATTACATCACCCGAACGAAAAACGAGGGGCTCACATGGCTTTCGAACTTCCCGATCTTCCCTACTCCAAGGACGCGCTTGGCCCGTACATGTCGGCCGAGACGCTGGAGTATCACCACGACAAGCACCACAACACCTACGTCGTCAACCTGAACAACCTGGTCAAGGACACGCCGCTGGCGTCCAAGAGCCTTGAGGAGGTGGTCAAGGAAAGCTATGGCGACGCCTCCAAGCAGGGCGTCTTCAACAATGCCGGCCAGCACTGGAACCATCTCCATTTCTGGAACTGGATGAAGCCGAACGGCGGCGGGTCGATCCCCGGCGAGCTTGAGAAGAAGATCGTCGAGGATTTCGGCAGCGTCGACAAGTTCAAGCAGGACTTCCAGGCCGCCGGCGCCGGACAGTTCGGCAGCGGCTGGGCATGGCTGGCGCTGGATGGCGGGAAGCTGACCGTCATGAAGACGCCGAACGCGGAGAACCCGCTGGCCCACGGCAAGACGGCGCTTCTGGGCGTGGATGTGTGGGAGCACTCCTACTACATCGACTACCGCAACGCGCGGCCCAAATACCTCGAGGCCTTCATCAACAACCTCGTGAACTGGGAGTATGTCGCGGAGCTTTATTCGAAAGCCGCGTGATCCCGCCGGCATCGCCGGATCGGATCGTCGGGGGGTCTTCGCGGCCCCCCGTTTCGTTTCAGTCGCCCCGGTTCAATCTACCGTCGGGATCAACGCTGCGGCGACCCTGCGGCCCTCGGCCAGCAGCACGTTATAGGTCCGGCAGGCCGCGCCTGTGTCCATGCTGTCGACATGGACGCCCATCTCCTCCTTGAGCGCCCTTCTGAGCGAAGGCGGCAGGAACGCGATCTTCGACCCGCAGCCCAGCAGGAGGACTTCCACGTCACCGCCGGCCAGCGGTCGGAACGCTTCGGCGTCCAAGCCTGAGACATCGGTCACGGACCAGCCGACCGTCCGGTCCGGAAAGACGATGATCGGCCCTCCATGAACCTGACCTGAAACGCGGAAATGGCCCGGCCAGTAGCTGTCTATGACCTGCCGGTCGCCGGGGATAATGGGCGTGACATCCATGCCCCGCCGCCTCCTAGATCGGGATCGCCTTCGGGCGGGTGCGGCGCAGCCAGGTGACGACGATCAGGCGGGTGACCATGATCGCGGTGAACATCGATGTCAGGATGCCCAGCGCCAGCGTCACGGCGAAGCCCTTGACGGGGCCGGAGCCCAGCGCGAACAGCAATATGGCGGCGATCAGAGTCGTCAGATTGCTGTCGATGATCGTGGTCAGCGCCCGGCTGAAGCCGGCGTCGATGGCGGAGATCGGGGACCGGCCGGAGGCCATCTCCTCCCTGATGCGTTCGAAGATCAGCACGTTGGCGTCGACCGCCATGCCCATGGTCAGCACGATGCCGGCGATGCCCGGCAGCGTCAGCGTCGCCTGAAGCGCCGACAGGACGGCGATCAGCAGGGCCAGGTTGAACAGCAGCGCGATGTTGGCGAAAACCCCGAACAGGCCGTAGGCGATCACCATGAAGATGAGGACGCCGACGAGGCCGATGACGCTGGCGATCGCGCCCGCCTCGATGCTGTCCGCACCCAGCCCAGGACCGACCGTCCTTTCCTCCAGCACCGTCAGCGGCGCGGGCAGTGCGCCGGCGCGCAGCAGCAGCGCCAGATCGTTCGCCTGCTCCACCGTGAAGCTGCCTTCGATCACGCCGCTGCCGCCGAGGATCGCACCCCGGATGACGGGTGCGCTGATGACCCTTTCATCCAGCACGATGGCGAGTTGCCGGTTGACGTTCTCCGACGTCACGTCGCCGAATCGGCTGGCGCCGACGCTGTCGAAGCGGAAGCTGACGACCGGCTGCCCCTGCTGGAAAGTCGGCTGAGCGTCGACCAGCGTCTCCCCGCTCACCATCACCCGGCGGCGGACGACGTACTGGCGCAGCGGCTCCCCATCCGGGCCGACCTCATTGCCGGGCAGGACTTCGGACCCGGCGGGGACGTTCCCCGACAGGGCCTGTGACAGGGAGGTGTTCTCATCTAGCAGATGGAAGGTCAGCCGCGCCGTCTGGCCCAACAGGTCCTTCACCCGCTCCGGGTCGTCGACGCCCGGAAGCTGGACCAGGATGCGGCTTTCGCCCTGGCGCTGGATGTTGGGTTCGTTGGTGCCCAACTCGTCGATGCGCCGGCGGACGATCTCGATCGACTGGCTGATGGCGCTGTCGCGAAGCTGCTCGACGGCGGCCTGCGAGAACCGCACGGTGACCTGGCCATCCTCGATCTGGACGTCGAAGGTGGGATCGAGCCCCAGCACGATCTCCCGGACCTGGTCGGCGGTCGCGGGATCGGTCAGGGTCAGCCCTACGCCGTCGGCGCCCCGCAGGCCGAGATCGGTATAGCCGACATCGGCCGCCCGCAATTCCCCGCGCAGCGTGTCGACCAGCGATTCCATCCGTTCGGTGATGACGGCGCGATAGTCGACTTCCAGGAGAAGGTGCGAACCGCCGCGGAGGTCGAGGCCGAGATTGACCTGCCGCACCGGCAGCCAGCCCGGCAACTCCTCGGACCAGGAAACCACCTGTTCGCGGCTGAGCAGGTTGGGCGCCGCGTAAATGATCCCGAGCGCGCAGACCAGAAGGACGAGGATGACCTTCCACTTCGCGAAATAAACCATGAATTCAGCGCCCTTCGCACCCTGCCGGGGCCGCCATGGCGACGGCCCACATCAAACTCACTTCCGGGGAAGGAACTTGTTCAAGCCCTTGCGCTCTTCCGCCGGGGGCGGCGGCGGCACGGAATCGGCGTCCGAATCTTCGACATCGTCCTCCGCGGCGGCGCGGGCCTTCGCCGGCTCCGTCTTCGCCAGCACGAGGCTGATGGTGGAGCGGAGCGCCTTGACGCGCACGCCATCGGAAATCTCCAGCGTCAGCTCGTCGTCCTGGCCGACCTTGACGACCTGGCCGATGATGCCGCCGCCGGTGACCACGCGATCGCCGCGCCGAACCGATGCCAGCATCTCCTTATGCTGCTTCATCTTCTTCTGCTGCGGACGGATCAGCAGGAAATAGAAGACGACGAAGATCAGGACCAGCGGCAGAAACTGCATGATCATATTGCCGCCGCCCGCGGCGCCACCGGCGGACTGGGCGAAAGCCTCGGAAACGAACATAAATCAACTCCTTGTACGACCGGCCCCGCCGGATCGCGCGCACTATAGCCACCCTTCGGCGACTTGCAATGGAAACCACCCGTCAGCGGCGATGCGGGGCCATTTCCAGCCATGGAATCGCTGTGATAGGGTCGCCCGCTCATCCCCGCTCTCAGGAAAAGAACAGACGATGACGGACCCGGCGCTGGAAAGCCTGCTTTCGCGGATCGCCGATGCCCTGGAAAGGCTCGCCCCGCCGCCGCCGAAGACCACCGACATGGCCGCCTCGGACGCCTTCGTATGGCATGCGGAGGAAGGAAGGCTGGACCCGGTCGAGGAGGTGAGCCGCGTCCCCCTTGACCTCCTGAAGGGGCTGGATCTCCAGGTCGATCTGCTGCTGGAGAACACCGAGCGTTTCGCGGCCGGGCTACCGGCGAACAACGCGCTGCTGTGGGGCGCGCGGGGCATGGGAAAAAGCTCCCTGGTCAAGGCGATCCACGCAACCGTCAACGCCCGCAGTCCGCACGCGCTGGCGCTGATCGAGATCCATCGAGAGGACCTGGTCTCCCTGCCCCGCCTGCTCTCCATCCTGCGGGAATCGGACCGGAACTGCGTGCTGTTCTGCGACGATCTGTCCTTCGACCAGAACGACGCCAGTTACAAATCGCTGAAGGCCGTGCTGGAAGGCGGGATCGAAGGCCGTCCGGCCAACGTGATCTTCTACGCCACCTCCAACCGCCGGCACCTGCTGGCCCGCGACATGATCGAGAATGAAAGCTCCACCGCCATCATCGCCGGCGAGGCGGTTGAGGAGAAGGTTTCCCTCAGCGACCGGTTCGGGCTGTGGCTTGGGTTCCATGGCTGCAATCAGGAAACCTACCTCGCCATGATCGACGGCTACGCCGAAGCCTATGGGCTGCCGATCGAGAAGGAGGCGCTGCACGCCGAGGCGCGGGAATGGTCGATCACGCGCGGCGCGCGGTCCGGCCGAGTCGCCTGGCAGTTCATCCAGGATTTGGCCGGCAGGCTGGGGAAAAGGCTGGCCGCGGAGTGATCTCCGCGCGCCTCTCGCCGAAAGATGCTATCCTCAGTTGAGGAACGATGGAGGTCGATATGGCAGTGGGCGTCTGGATCAGCCTGACCGCGTATTTCGTGCTTATGCTCCTTATCGGCTTCTACGCCTGGCGTAAGTCGACCTCCAGTTCTGAAGAATACATGCTTGGCGGCCGTCAGCTCAGCCCTCCGGTGGCCGCGCTCTCCGCCGGCGCCTCCGACATGAGCGGCTGGCTTCTGCTGGGGCTCCCCGGCGCCCTTTATGTAAGCGGCCTCGTCGAGGCCTGGATCGGCATCGGTCTTACCGTCGGAGCGCTGGCAAACTGGATTGTCGTCGCGCCGCGCTTGCGTGAGCAGACCGCGCGCTACGACAACAGCCTGACCATCCCGGAATTCCTGGCCAACCGGTTCCCGAGCAAGGCTCTGGCGCTCCGGACCGTATCGGCCGTCATCATCGTCGTGTTCTTTGTGGTCTATACCGCGTCAGGCCTCGTCGCCGGCGGAAAGCTGTTTGAAACCGCGTTCGCCGATTTCATCGGATGGCCGGGCATGAGCGACTATTCCATCGGCATCTGGCTGACCCTTGGGGTCGTCCTTGTCTATACGGTCATCGGCGGTTTCCTGGCGGTCAGTCTCACCGATTTCGTCCAGGGCTGCATCATGATGCTGGCGCTCGTCATCATGCCGATCGTGATCCTGACCGGCAGCGGCGGCGGCGGGTTCGATCAGGCGGCGGAGACGCTACGCTCGGTCGATCCGGACTTCCTGTCGTGGACAAGCGGCCTCGGCGTCATAGGCTTTCTTTCGGCCGTCACCTGGGGGCTCGGCTATTTCGGCCAGCCTCATATCATCGTCCGCTTCATGGCGATCCGCAGCGTGAAAGACGTTCCGGCGGCGCGAAATATCTGCATGGGCTGGATGATCATCTCCCTCATCGGCGCCGTGTGCGTGGGCATTTTCGGCCGCGCCTACGCCGAGCGTAACAGCCTGCCGGTCGACGACCCCGAGACGATCTTTATCATCCTGGCGGAATTGCTGTTCCACCCACTGATCACGGGCTTCCTGCTCGCCGCGCTGCTCGCCGCGGTCATGAGCACCATCTCCAGCCAGCTTCTCGTATCCTCATCGTCGCTGACGGAGGATTTCTACCGCCTCTTCCTGCGCAAGGAAGCGCCCGAGAAAGAGATTGTCATGATCGGTCGGCTCTCCGTCCTGCTGGTCGGGATCGTCGCGGCCTTCATCGCCGCCGATCCGGAATCGCAGGTGCTGGGTCTCGTGGCAAACGCGTGGGCGGGTTTCGGCGCCGCGTTCGGTCCGCTCATCCTCCTTTCGCTCACATGGCAGCGGATGACAGGGGCCGGCGCAGTCGCGGGCCTTGTCGTCGGAGCGGTCACCGTCGGGGTCTGGATCCAACTCGGCTGGAACGCGAGCTTCCTTGGCGGTCCCGGCGTCTACGAGATCATTCCAGGCTTCTTCGCCTCGCTGCTCGCCATCTACGCCGTCAGCCTCGCGACGGAATCGTCTAACGAATTTCGGCCGGCGCCAAGCGAAGCCGGATAACGGCAGGCGGAAGCCCATCAGTATAGCGGTGACGCGGCTCCCATGCGTCCCTGACCGACTTCCGCCAATCCGTCCTTGGAAGCCACAGGCATCAGGAACGTGCTGCGGGCGATGTCCGAGTGCAGCCGATCCGGAGCGTACCACTTCGCCAGAATGTCCTTGGACATCAAGTCGGGGTTGTCCTGGATGAACCTCTCAGCATCGTCACAGGCGCTCCCCGCCATGCGTTCGGCGATCAGGCTCATGAACGCATAGGTGATCGTCAAGTTGAACTTGCCGGGAGCGCCCGCCTTTGAGGCAAGTGTACGAATGCCTCTTGCATAGATGGCGGCCGCATCAATGAAGTCGTACCTCTTCAGGAGACCAAACGCGACCGTGACGTGCTCGGCATGACGGAAGGCCGCATTGTCAATCTCATGGGCTTCAAATGCGCGGGTCAGGTCCGAATATCCGGCAGGATCGTTCATGGCTCGGCCTCTTTGAACCTGTGGCTTTCCTCGGCAGTCCAATCCAGATCATAGACTTCCTTCAGTTGTTCGATCTTCGAGATGGTCTCCGCTGAAAATGGTGTCTTATTCTCAAAACTATGCAGGGCGATACCCTCGATCAGATCACCGACCGAGATTTCCAGATGCTCCGCAAGCCCCTTCAGGACTTTCAGCAGACGTTTCTCAATCCGGATTCCGGTCTGGACGCGCTCTGGACCCGATTTCATGTTGGTATCTATGTACTAATGTACATGAAGAGTCAAGCCGCCGGTATTGCATCGGGTCGAACAGCAGTCGCCGGGGCAGCTTCCCCCTGTGTGTCCTTGCGACCTGCCTCGGCGGGCGCGGCTGCAGTCCCGCCGATAGGCCGCCAGAATGGCCGGGCCGCCTCGGCCTCCGCCATCTCGCGGTCCAGCCCCGCATCCGCCAGCAGGCGGTCGGGGAGCGCGGCCATGCGCTGACGGTCATATGCACGGCGCCACCAGAGGGCCAGCAGTCTCGGCGTCACCGCCAGAAGGGGAACGAGTCCGCTCATGGTCATCCTCCTTTCTCGAAAGGCTTCTGAATGCATTCAGTTCAATATGCACGCTCCTTCTGTATCGTTCAAGATGGAGGCGGCTTGAATTATCGGACGGTTCGCGGCCTAGTGCCTGAATGAGCGAGACCTCCCGCAATCCGGCGAAGCCGGCCCCTACCCTCAACGATGTCGCGGCGGCGCTCGGCGTATCGCGCACTACCGTCTCAAATGCCTTCAACCGGCCGGACCAGCTTTCCACCGAACTGCGCGACAAGGTGATGGAGGCGGCGAAGGCGCTGGGCTATCCCGGCCCCAACCCGATGGCGCGGATGCTGCGGACCGGCCGGGCGGAGGCGATCGGCTTCGTGTTCGAGGATTCGCTTTCCTACGCGTTCGAGGATCCGGCCTCAATCGCCTTCCTCCAGGGCGTCGCCAAGGTCTGCGAGGAAGCGGGCCACAGCATCCTGGTGACGCCGGCCAGCAACCCGGACAGCGCGCGGGCGACCATCCGGGCGGCAGCCGTGGACGGCTTCATCATCTATTGCCTGTCGCGGGACCATCCTATCGTCGACGCCGTCCTGGAACGACGGCTGCCGGTGGTGTCGGTCGATCTGGGGACGATTCCCGGCGTACCCAGCGTGGGCATCGACGATCGGGCCGCCGCCGCCGTCGCGGCGCGCCATCTCCTCGACCTCGGGCACCGCAGGTTCGGGATTATCGGACTGGAACTCCGGAATGACGGCTATGCCGGACCGGTGACGGAGGAGCGGCGGAACGATGTCGCGTTCCCGATCTCCCTCAAGCGCATCCTGGGCTATGAGGATTCGCTGAAGGCGGCGGGGCTGCCGGCCGAAAGCTGGGCGATCGAGGAATGCTGCGGCAATCAGGAGCAGTCGGGCGTCGACGCCGCGCTGAGGCTGCTGCGCGAGCCCGACCGCCCCACCGCCCTGCTGGCGATGAGCGACCGGCTGGCGATCGGCGCGATGAAGGCTGCCCGGTCCCTCGGTCTCAGCGTACCGGAGGATCTATCGATCGTCGGCTTCGACGATATCCCGATAGCGTCCCGAGTGGACCCCGGCCTGACGACGATCCGCCAGCCGCTGGTCGAGAAAGCGGCCGCAGCCGCCCGGATGCTGCTCAATACGGAAACCGCTGCGGAATCGCTGGTGCTGCCGACCGAACTGGTCGTGCGCGGGACGACGGCGCGGACTCCCTAACCCGACGTCACCAAAGGCGGCAGGTTTTCAATGGGGTTCGTGGCGGTGGTGCCCTGCCTGATCTCGAAATGGAGTTGCGGCCTGTCGACCCCGCCGGTCGACCCCACGGTGGCGATGGTGTCGCCGAGGGAGACCCGCTGCCCGCGTTCGACCAGTATACGGCCGTTATGAGCATAGGCCGTGGCCCAGCCATCCTCATGCTGGATCAGGATCAAATTGCCGAAGCCGCGAAGCTCGTTCCCGGCATAGGCGACGATGCCGTTCTCCGCGGCGCGGACGGGCGTGCCCTCTGGCGCGGCGATGTTGATGCCGTCATTGCGGGTGCCTTCATCCTTCGCGCCGAAGGCGGAGATCACCTCGCCGACCAGCGGCCATTGGAACTTCGCCCCCGCGCGCGGCGGCGGGTCCGGCGTTTCCGGGACAACCAGCGCCGAAGGCGTCGCGACCACCTCGTCCACCGGCGCTGTCGTGATGACGGGCGCGGGTTGCGCTTCCTCATCCAGCGGCTCGGGCTCCGGCGCGCCGAGGACGGGCGGTTCGGGAACGATGGAAATGTCCGGGTTGGACTGGGGCGGCGGCAGCGGCGGGCTGAAGGGCGGCCGGCCACCTGACGCGACCTGCGCGCCGCCGCCGGGAAGGCGAAGCCGCTGGTCGACATAGATCAGGTAGGGCGGCAGCAGGCCGTTCGCCCGCGCCAGATCCTGGAAATCCACGCCATATTCGCGGGAGAGGCCGTAGAGCGTGTCCCCCCTCTCGACGACAATCACGCCGCCGCCGGAGGCTACCCGCGGTCCCTGGGGCAGCGGCCCGCAAGCCGCAACCAGCAGAGCAAGCGCCAGCGCGGCTATTCCCGATGCGCCGCCGAAGCGTCCCCTTCCGGTTCGTCCGGCAGCAATGGAACGAAGCGTACCGGCCACAGATCCTCCCGCTCGATACCGGCGTCCGACCGGCGGAAACGGACGACGCGCTGCTTGCGCCGCTCGCTGCCCATCGGAATCACCATGATCCCACCAACCCCCAACTGATCGGTCAAAGCCTTCGGGGCCTCAATGCCGCCATGGGCGGCCGTGACCAGGATGCGTTCGAAAGGCGCCTGTTCGGGCCATCCCTTCGTGCCGTCTCCCGCTTTCGCCGTCACATTATGTATACGCATTTGGGCCAAACGTTGTTGCGCAACGTCCAGAAGAGGCTTGTGCCGCTCGATGGTGTAGAGCCGTCGGCAGAGGCGCGCCAGGACGGCCGCCTGGTAGCCTGAGCCGGTGCCGATCTCCAGCACCTTGTGCCGGTCGCCGACCTCCAGCGCCTGGGTCATCAACGCGACGATCAGAGGCTGGCTGATCGTCTGGCCCATGCCGATCGGCAGCGCCATGTCCTCATAGGCCTGATCGTGGAACGTCTCCGGCACGAAGATCTCCCGGGGCACCCGCTCGATCGCGCCCAGCACCCTGGTATCGGTCACCCCCGACTTCCGAAGCTGCATCAGAAGCCGGATCTTTCGTGCCTCGATGCTCAAGAAAACGCCTTCTTCAATCGTCCGATCGTGTCGTAATGGGTGAGGTCGAGATAGAGCGGCGTCACCGACACATGGCCTTCGGAAATGGCGTGGCTGTCGGTGTTGTCCGGGATCAGATCGTCGTTCCGGCTGGTGCCGATCCAGAAATAGGAGCGGCCGCGCGGGTCCTTCCGCTCCACCAGCTCGTCCCCGATCTTCCGGTTGCCGTGCGCCACGACCTTGATGCCCGCCACCTGGTCGCCGGAGCGCGCGGGGAAGTTCGCGTTCACCAGGACCTGGGGCGGCCAATCGACGGCCATCGCCCGACGCACCACCTCCGGCCCCCACTTCTCCGCCGCCGACCAGTCCGGCGCCTTGTCGTAGGGCAGTTCCTGGCTGAGAGCGATGGCGCGGATGCCCAGCAGGGTCGCCTCCATCGCCGCGGCGATGGTGCCGGAATAGGTCACATCCTCCGCGATGTTCCGGCCGTGATTGACGCCGGACAGGACGAGGTCCGGCTTGCAATCCTTCATGATGTGGTTGACCGCCAGCAGCACGCAATCGGTCGGCGTGCCGTCGACGGCGAAGCGCTTCTCCCCCAGCTTCCGCAGCCTGAGCGGGCGGTGGATGGTCAGGGAATGGCTGGCGGCCGACTGCTCCGTCTCCGGCGCGCAGACCCAGACGTCGTCGGATATCTGGGCGGCGATCTTCTCCAGCACGGCGAAGCCGTTGGCATGGATGCTGTCGTCGTTGCTGAGCAGGATGCGCGGGGGGCGGTTGTCGGCCATGAAGATCCTATCTGGGCTCCGGTCGGATGATCTCGATCCCGCCCATCAGCGGGCGCAGCGCGTCGGGGACGGTGATGGAGCCGTCCTCCTGCTGGTAGGTCTCCATGACCGCGATCAGCGCCCGGCCCAGCGCCACGCCGGAACCGTTGAGGGTATGGACGAACCGCGTTCCCTTCTCGCCCCTCGGTCGGCAGCGGGCGTTCATCCGGCGCGCCTGGAAATCCCCGCAATCAGAACAGGAGGATATTTCGCGATAGGCGTTCTGCCCCGGCAGCCAGACCTCGATATCGTATGTCCTGGTCGCGGAAAAGCCCATGTCGCCGGTCGAAAGGGCCATCACCCGATAGGCCAGCCCCAGCCGGGACAGCACCGCCTCCGCGCAGCCGATCATGCGCTCCAGCTCCGCCGCCGACTGCTCCGGCGTGGTGATGGACACCATCTCCACCTTCTGGAACTGGTGCTGGCGGATCATGCCGCGCGTGTCGCGCCCGGCGGCCCCCGCCTCCGACCGGAAGCAGGGAGTTAGCGCGCTCATGCGCAGCGGCAGCGAATCGAGGTCGAGGATGTCTCCCGCCACCAGATTGGTCAGCGGAACTTCCGCCGTCGGGATCAGCCAATGGTCGGCGGTGGTCCGGAAAAGATCGTCGGCGAATTTCGGAAGCTGGCCGGTGCCGTAGAGCGCCTCGTCGCGCACCAGGAAGGGTGGCGCGACCTCCTGATAGCCATGCTCGGTCACGTGAAGGTCGATCATGAACTGACCCAGCGCCCGTTCCAGTCTGGCCAGCGCGCCCTTCAGCACGACGAAGCGGGAGCCGGAGAGTTTCGCCGCGCCGGCGAAATCCATCAGGCCCAGCGCCTCCCCCAGCTCGAAATGCTCCCGCGCCGAGTTGGACCGCCGCGGCTCGCCCACCCGGCGGACCTCGACATTGGCCGATTCGTCGGGCCCGTCCGGCACGTCGTCGGCCGGCGCGTTGGGGAGTTCCGAGAGAGCGGCCGTCACCTCGGCTTCGATCCGGCGCTGATCGTCCTCCAGCGCGCCCATGCGGTCCTTGAGCGCGGAAACCTCGTCCATCAGCGCCTGGGCGTCGCCGCCTTCCCGCTTGACCTGGCCGATCTGCTTCGACGCCTCGTTCCGGCGGCTCTGCAGGGCCTGCAACTCCGTCTGGACGGACCGGCGGGTCTCGTCCAGCCCGAGGATGCGGCCGGCCTGGGGGGCGAGCCCCCGGCGCTTCATCGCCCGGTCGAAGGCTTCGGGCGCTTCGCGGATCCAGCGGATGTCATGCATGGGTCAAGGCTTGCGTATCTGGAGCTTGGATATCAGGAGGGCGGGACAGGGACGCCGGTTATAGGGCGCGCCGGGGATCGAATCCACCCCGCGCCTCAACCGTCGGGGGTTTCCGCCTCGTCCGCCGCCTCGCGCTCCGCCCGCTTCTTTTCCATCATCCGGGCCAGGAAGATCGAGATCTCGTAGAGAATCAGGATCGGCACGGCGAGGCCGACCTGGCTGATGATGTCCGGCGGCGTCAGAACCGCCGCGACGATGAAGGTGATGACGATGGCGTAGCGCCGCTTCTTCGCCAGCCCGTCGGCGGTGACGATCCCCGCCCGCGCCATCAGCGTCAGCGCGACCGGAAGCTGGAAGGCGAGGCCGAAGGCGAAGATGAGCTTCATGATGAGGCTCAGATATTCGCCGACCCGCGCCTCCAGCTCGATCGGCAACGTGTTCGGCCCGCCCGGCGTCTCGAATCCCAGGAAGAAACGCCAGGCGAGCGGGATGATCATGTAGTAGACCAGCGCCGCGCCGGTCACGAACAGCACCGGGGTCGCCACCAGGAACGGCAGGAAGGCGTGACGCTCGTTCTTATAAAGGCCGGGCGCGATGAACATGTAGAGCTGCCCGGCGACGATCGGGAAAGAGAAGAAGAACGCGGCGAAGAAGGCGACCTTGATGTAGGTGAAGAACACCTCCGTCAGGCCGGTATAGATCAGCCGCCTTCCCTCTCCGGTCATGGCGTCGGCCAGCGGCTGGACCAGGAAACCGTAGAGGTCCGACGCGAAAAAGTAGCAGACCAGGAAGG
Organism: Inquilinus sp. CAU 1745; assembly: GCF_039839375.1. Classification (NCBI taxonomy): domain Bacteria; kingdom Pseudomonadati; phylum Pseudomonadota; class Alphaproteobacteria; order Rhodospirillales; family Rhodospirillaceae; genus Inquilinus; species Inquilinus sp. CAU 1745. Next base: position 113,182 of record NZ_JBDOQU010000001.1, on the reverse strand, counting down.
CGATGAACAAAGCGCCCACGGCCCACATCAACCGGTTCCGCAGTTCGACCAGATGGTCGATCAGCGGCATCTGCTTGTCGTTGATGTTCTCTGAGGATGAGGCGGGCACGGGCGTCAGTTCCTAAGCGCGCGAAACGGGAGTGCGCCGGTCGCCGGCGTCTTGGCCCGAGTCCTTGGAGGCCGAACCTTCAGGCTCCGTGGCGGGCTTGTCGACTTCGGCCGAGGGCGGGGCCGTCTCCGGCGCGGCGTCAGGTGATGGCGGTGGCGTCTTCGGCTTTGCGCCGTCGGATTTCGGCTTGTCGGTCCTGGTGGAGGCCTTGGCGACGCCGCCCGGCTTCGTCCCGAGCGTCGATTTCAGCTCGCCCTCCGGGTCGATGCTGTCCTCGATCTGCTTCTTGATGTTGAGCTGGCCCGCCTTCTGGACGGTCTTGCGCATTTCGTCCAGCTCGGTCTCGCGCATCATGTCGTCGACATGGCGCTGGAAGTCGCCCGTGACCTTGCGGGCGGCGCGGACCCATTTGCCGACGGTGTAGAGCGCCTTGGGCAGGTCTTTGGGGCCAATGACCACCAGGGCGACCACTATGATGACGGCAAGTTCAGGCCATCCGATATCAAACATGTTCGGGGATCCACGCTCGCGACGGACCTGGCCGCCACGCTCCAGCGGTCATGGTCGTCAAGCTCAGGGCGTCCTGGAGGTCGTTTCATCCTTCTCGGTGGAGCGAGCCGTCGGGGGCACGACGTTCTCGCCCTCGATCTTCCGCCCTTCCGGCGTGTCTTCCTCGTCCTTCAGGCCGGACTTGAAGTTCTTCACGCCCTTGGCGACGTCGCCCATCACTTTCGGCAGCTTGCCCGCGCCGAAGATGATCAGGACGATCAAAAGGATAAGGACGACCTGCCAGATACCGATGCTCATTGAAGACGACTCCGCTCTTCAGCCGGCATTTCCCGCGCCAGCCCTCCCTCGGGCCGGGATAATGGCAGAAAGGGTGCCCCCCCGCAACGATTGCCGGTTCGTATCACCGAACTGATTTGTGATTTTATGTCAATGGTTTAGCGGGCAAAACTGGAAAAGGCGCCGCTCACTCATCCTCGTCGCCTTCCCCGTCCTCCTCAGCTTCCTCCCCTGCCCGGCCGCCCGGCAGGGTCACGACGGCGGGGCGGCTGTCGAGCAGACCGGCCGCCTTCAACTCCTCCACGCCCGGAAGCTCGCTGATCGAGCCGAGCGCGAAATGGTCGAGGAAGGCGGGCGTCGTGATCCAGGTCAGCGGCTTTCCGGGGGTCATGCGCCGCCGGCCGGGCCTGACCCAGCCCATCTCCATCAGCGCGTCGAGGGTTCCCCGGCTGGTGGCGACGCCGCGGATGCTTTCGATCTCAGCCCTGGTCACGGGCTGATGGTAGGCGATGATGGCCAGCGTCTCGACCGCCGCGCGGCTGGGCTTCCGGTTGGCCGGGATCTCGATCTTCAGCCGGGCCGTCAGGTCGGGCGCGGTGCGGAAAGCCCAGCCGCCGGCAACCCGGGCGAGGGTCACGCCGCGGCCGTGATAATGCTGCTCCAACGCGTTCATGATCGCCGCCAGATCGGCATCGGCCGGCAGCCTGTCCCTGATCGCCGAATCGTCCATCGGCGTCGGCGAGGCGAACAGCAGCGCCTCCACCACCCGCACCTGGTCCGCCATTCCTTCCGGCATGGACGGTCTCGCCAGATGGATGATGTTGTCTCCGGAGTCGGTCATGGCTCTTCCGTCCTTTTCAGGAAGATCGGCTGGAAAGCCCCGTCCTGCCGGATCGCCACCTTTCCGGCCTTGGCGAGTTCCAGCGAGGCGGAGAAATGGGAGGCGATGGCCGACCGGACCTGGAGCGGGTCCTTGAGGTCGGCGGGCAGGAAGCTGAAGAGCGTCGTCCAGCCGGGGACCCGGCCAAGCATCACCGTCAGCCGCTCCAGCGCCGCTTCGGTGGAATAGAGGTTGGAGGCCTGGATGTGCAGCGCGCCGCCGCCGACGTTGCGCCGCTGGATGCCCCCATAAGCCTTCAAAAGGTCGTAGAGAGAGAGGTCGTAGACCGTGGTGCGAACGACCAGGTCGGGCGGCGGTTCCCCACGGGCGAACCAGTCGCGGCCGACCATCGGACGCGCCATCAGCCTCGTCCCGGCCTCCCGCATCGCCTCCAGCCGCTGGAGCTGGAAGGCCAACGCCGCCGCCAGCTCCTCGCCCGACGGCTCGTCGTCATCCTCTTCCGGCGGCAGCAGCAGGCGGGATTTCAGATAGGCCAGCCACGCCGCCATCACCAGATAGTCGGCCGCCAGTTCCAGCCGAAGCGCCCGCGCCCGTTCGATGAAGCCCAGATACTGGTCGGCCAGCGCCAGGATGGAGATCTGGGTCAGGTCGACCTTCTGCTCCCTCGCCTGCTCCAGCAAGGCGTCGATCGGACCCTCATAGGATTCCAGCCGCAGGACGAATGCGTCGTCGTCGCCCCGCAAGCCGTCCCTGGGGTCCTCGAAATCCTCTTCCATGCGAGCCGTCGTCCTCAGCCGCCGAAACCCATCAGCCCCATGATGAACGATATGATCCAGAGTGTCGGCTCCAGAATCAGGCGGCCGAACAGGTTGAGGTCCAGGCCCATCTGCGCGCCGACCCAGGGCAGCAGGAACAGGAAGCCCAGCAGGATGATGAACCCGTACCGCTCCAGCCGTGCGAGCGGCCGGGCCAGCGGGGCCGGCAGCAGGCCGACGGCGATCCGTCCGCCGTCGAGCGGCGGCAGGGGCAGCATGTTGAAGACCGCCAGGATGACGTTGATGACCACTGACGCGTAGAGCGCGTTTTGCGCCCAGTCGATCGCCGCGTCCGGCAGCAATCCGCGCCACCGCAGCAGCCAGGCGGAGAAGATGGCGATGGCGATGTTGATCGCCGGACCCGCGGCGGCGACCAGCACCATGTCCCGCCGGGGGTTGCGCAGGCGGCGGAAATTGACCGGCACCGGCTTCGCCCAGCCGAAAAGGAAGCCGGCATTCATCAGCAGCAGAAGGCCCGGCACTATGATCGTGCCGAAGCGGTCGATATGGGCGATCGGATTGAACGTCACCCGGCCGAGGCGCTGGGCCGTGTCGTCGCCCAGCTTCTGGGCGACCCAGGCGTGCGCCGCCTCATGGAGCGTGATCGCGAGGATGACCGGGACGATCCAGACCGAAGCCTGATAGATGAATTCCATCCGTCAGCCCTGCCCCATCCGACGCCGGGTTTCTTCGCTCAGCGGCGTCGCCGCCTCCGCCGCCTCGATCATCTCCGCCATCTTCCCGTTGCAGTGAAGGGCGATGTCGCAGCCGGCGGCCAGCGCGCCGGCGACCCGTTCGCCCATGCTTCCCTTGAGCGCGCCCATCGAGAGGTCGTCGCTGAGGAGGATTCCATCGAAGCCGATACGGCCCCTGATGATGTCACCGATAACGGTCGGCGACAGCGTCGCCGGCCGGTCGGGGTCAATGGCGGTGAAGACGATATGGGCGGTGAGCCCCCATGCCCCGGCATCCGCGAGCCGGCGGAACGGACCGAAATCCTCCCGCTCCAACTCCTCCAGCGGCGCGTCGACGACGGGCAGCGCCAGGTGGCTGTCCACCCGCGCCCGTCCGTGTCCCGGCAGATGCTTGATGACCGGAGTGACACCTACGTCGCGGAAGCCTTCGATCCAGGCGCGGCCCAGCCGGGCGACAATTTCGGAATCGCGGCCCAGGGACCGGTCGCCGACGACGTCGCTCGCCCCCTCGAACCGGAGATCGAGGACCGGGGCGGCGACCACGGAGATTCCATGGGCCGCGACCATCCGGCCGATCGAGGCGGCGTTCGCCCTGACCTCCGCCTCCGGCCGGTCGGCGAAATGAGCGGCCGGCGGGTGGGCTGGCCAGTGGGGCGGGCGCAGCCGCTGCACCCTGCCGCCCTCCTGGTCGATCATGACCGGCGCGCCGGGCCGTCCCACGCTGGCGCGCAGATCGCGGACCAGCGTGGTCAACTGATCGGGATTCTCGCAGTTCCGCCGGAAGAGGATGAAACCCAGCGGGTCGGCCCGGCGGAAGAACGCCGCCTCCTCCTCGCCCAGGCGGGGGCCGGCGCAGCCGAGGATGAGGGCGCGAGTCGGCGAGGCGTCAGCGGACAAGGATGCAGTCCGTGTTCTGCGCCTTCAGCCCGCCGCAGACCTGTTCCGCCCTCGCCTCGTCCAGAGGGCCGGCCTGGACGCGATAGAAGATGCCGCGTTCGCCGAGATCGGCTTCCTGGACCCGCAATTGCAGCCCGCCCAGAAGGTCCGGGAATTCTCCCTGAAGCCGGGCCCATTCACCGCGCGCGGCCTCCTGAGTCCGGACCGCCGCCATCTGGATATGGACACCGCCCTGCGACGACGGAGCGACGGGCGCGGGCTCGGCGGCCGGCGCAGTCTCAGGGACAGGAGTGGCCGGCGGCTCCGGTTCGGGCACGGGCTGCGGCGGCGTTTCGACAGTGGGTTCTTCGGGCGCAGTTTCCGCCGCCGGCGGGATCGCCTCTCCCCTGGGCCGAAGAGCCAGTTGCAAATCGTCCTCCGCCGGCGGTGGCGCGGGCTGGACGGCAGGCGCCGGAGTCGCGGCCGGAGGCGGAGGTTCGGGGACCTCCATCGGCTGCTCGGGCGGGGGCAGAAGCTGCTCCACCACCGGGGTGGGAGCATCGGGGTCGATACTGCGCAGGACCAGCCGGTCCTGATGGGGCACTTCGAGGCCGCCCGGCTGCTCCGGCCGGATGCGGGTGGGCGACGGGTCGGCCTGGATCAGCGGGACCTCCCCGGCGGCGACAGGGCTCTGCGAGGTGGCGTAGGCATACCAGATCAGCGCGCCGAATGCCGCGAAGGCCAGCAGCACCAGGCCCAGGATCAGCGCGCGGCGATAACCGCTTCCGCGGCGCGGGGCTTCGTCCAGCAGGGGGTCGGGCACTTCCGGCGCGTCCGGATAGTCCGAATGATAATCGCTCATCTACAAATCAACTCGTTCCGGTAGTTCGCCGGCGGGCGGCCTGTCGCCGACCCTGTAGCGGTGTTACATCACCCGCCCGGCACTACACCAGAAGTCTTGGCGAATGGTTCACATCTTCGGTGACAAATCGAAAAGCCGCTGATGCTCCAGCAGCGCGTAGCGATCCGTCATCCCGGCGATATAGTCCGCGACGATGCGTGCCCTGCCCGCCGCGTCTGCCGCCACCGCCGGCCCCTGCCATTCCGTGGGCAGCGTGTTCGGTTCGGCCGTCAGCAGGGCGAAGAGATCGCCGACCACGCGGCGCGCCTTGCTGGTTTCCCGGTTCACCTGATAGTGCCGGTACATGTGCGTGAAGAGGAAATCCTTCAGCGCCCGATCGCAGGCCGTCATCTCGGCGGAAAAGGCGATGACCGGGCGGTCGGCAGCCCGCACGTCGGCGGCCGATTCCGGCTTCAGCGCGGAGAGCCTGCGGCGACTTTCCGTCAGGAGGTCGGTCACCATCAGATCGATCAGCCGGCGGATCGATTCGTGGATCAGCCGGCGGCGTTCCACCTCCGGATGGTCGCGGCGCACCCCGGCGAACAGCGGGCCGATCACCGGCAGATCGTAAAGATCCTCCAGCGCGAACAGCCCGGCGCGCACCCCGTCATCGATGTCATGGTTGTTGTAGGCGATATCGTCGGCCAGCGCCGCCACCTGCGCCTCCGCCCCCGGCTGGGTATCCAGTTCCAGATCCCATAGCCGGTTGAAGGAGGCGATGGTGGTCGGCAGCGTCTCCCCCTCGGACAGCGGGACCAGCGGGCCGTTATGCTTGACCACGCCCTCCAGCGTCTCCCAGGTGAGGTTCAGCCCGTCGAAGGCGGCGTAGCGGCGCTCCAGCGTGGTGAGGACCCGGAGGGTCTGGTCGTTATGCCGGAAGCCGCCATGGGCGTGCATCGCCTCGTCCAGCGCGTCCTCCCCGGCATGGCCGAAGGGGGTGTGGCCCAGATCGTGCGCCAGCGCCACCGCCTCCGCCAGATCCTCGTCCAGGCCCAGCGACCGGCTGATCGACCGCGCGATCTGCGCCACCTCGATGCTGTGGGTCAGGCGGGTGCGGTAATAGTCGCCCTCATGGACGACGAAGACCTGGGTCTTGTATTGCAGCTTCCGGAATGCGCCGGAATGGATGATGCGGTCCCGGTCGCGCTGATAGGCGGATCGGGTAGGGCTTTCCGGCTCCGGATGGAGACGGCCACGGGTTTCTCCCGGCATGACGGCATAGGGCGCGACCATGGCGCGGACACTAGACGGCGGCGGACGGGCTGGCAACGGCGGCCCCACGCGGCTTTGACACGCCGCCCAGAGTGCCTACATCATGGGGACATCGTTTCTCCGACCAACAGGGCCGTCATGACGGACACCGCCACGACCATTGAACGTCAGATCAACCTCACTGCGTCGGCCGCCCGGCGGGTGGCGGAGCTTGCGCGGAGTGAGGGCAAGGACGGGCTGATGCTGCGCCTCACCGTTTCCGGCGGCGGGTGTTCGGGCTTCCAGTACGGCTTCTCCTTCGACGAGCAGGTGAACGAGGACGACCTGACCTTCGAGCGCGACGGGGTCAGGCTGGTGGTCGACGACGTCTCTCTGGACCTGCTGAACGGATCGGAAGTCGATTATGTGGATGAACTGATCGGCGCGTCCTTCCAGGTGAAGAACCCCAATGCCGCCTCCTCCTGCGGCTGCGGCACGTCCTTCGCGCTCTAGCTCCATCCAGCGAGGCCCGCCATGATGCGGGCCTTTTCCTTGTCCGCCTTCCCCGGAACGCCCGATGCCGACCATCGCCACCTGGAACGTGAATTCCGTCAAGGCCCGCCTGCCCAACGTGCTGGAGTGGCTGAGATCGGCCGCGCCCGACATCGTGCTGATGCAGGAGATCAAGTGCGAGACGGAGGCTTTCCCGGCGCTGGAGATCGGGGATCTGGGCTACAATCTCGCCGTGCTGGGCCAGAAGAGCTACAACGGCGTCGCGCTGCTGTCGAAGCTGCCGATCGAGGACGTGCAGCTCGGCCTGCCGGGCAACGACGGTGACCTCCACGCGCGCTACATCGAGGCCACGACCGGCGGCTACAGGGTCGGCGGACTCTATCTGCCGAACGGCAACCCGGTGGCGTCGGAGAAATACCCCTACAAGCTGGCCTGGATGGACAGGCTGAAGGCGCGCATCCGCGACCTGCTGGCGACCGGTCAGCCCTTCGTACTGGGCGGCGACTACAACGTCATTCCCGCGCCGGAGGATTGTTACGACCCGAAGGCGTGGGAGGAGGATGCGCTCTACCGGCTGGAGACGCGGCGGAAGTTCCGCGAACTGCTCCATCTCGGGCTGACGGAGGCCTATCGCACCCTGCATCCGTCCGAGCGTGCCTATACCTTCTGGGACTATCAGGCCGGGGCGTGGCCGCTGGACAAGGGGTTGAGGATCGACCATTTCCTGCTGAGCCCGCAGGCGGCCGACAAGGTCATCTCCTGCACCGTCGACCGGGAGCCGAGGGGGCGGCCGAAGGCCTCCGACCACACCCCCGTGATGCTTACGCTGGACGAGGCAGCTTAGGCGCAGCCTCTATTCGGCGGTGGTCAGGTCGACGCCGAACCATTTCTCCGACAGGGCGGTCAGCGTGCCGTCGGCGTGCATCTCCTCCACGATCTCAGCGATCCGGGCGGAGAACTCCTCGTCGCCCTTGTCTACGGCGACGGCCAGCGGTTCATAGAAGACGGGCTCCCCCACGATCCGGAGCGGCAGGCCGTTGTCGATCGCCTCCTTGAGGGTCGGCAGGTTGGACAGCACGGCGTCCAACCGCACCCCGTCGCCCAGCCGAAGGTCGCCGAGCGCCAGCCCGTCATTCTCATAGGTCCGGATCTCCCCCGGCTCCATGAACTCGAAGGGCGGGGCGCCGACGGCGTCGATGACCAGCGTCCCGCGCAGATAATCCTCATAAGAGCAGGCCGAGCAGGCGCCAATCTTCTTGCCGTTCAGATCGTCGACGGACTGGATGTCGGTATTGTCCTCATGCACCGCGAAGGCGGCGGGCGTGTAATAGTAGATGGCCGGAAAATCCAGCACCTCCGCCCGCGCCGCCGTCGGCGTCATGGAACCGACGGCGATGTCCCAGCGTCCGGCCCAGTTGCCGGCGACCTGCGCCTCCCAGGCCGGCGTCATATAGGCGAAGTCGACGCCGAGGCGGCGGGCGATCTCCTCCGCCACCTCGATGTCGAAGCCCGTCAGCTCGTTGTTCTCATTGACGAAAGCAACGGGTGGATAGCCGTCGGAAACCGCGCCGGTGAGGGTTCCGGTGCTGGTGACCCGATCGAGGGTTTCACCGGCCTCCGCCAGCGCGGGAGCGAGAGCGACGGCCGCCAGGGCCGCTATGAGTTGAACCTTCATCTTCCGTCCGTCCTTCAGATATCCGCATACACATGGGTTTCAGCCGCGCCGCCGGGATGCGTCACCGCCCCCTTCTCCGCGTCGCCGACAAGCTGGGCGTACTTCCAGATCGCGCCGGACTGGTAGTCCGTCTCGCGGGGCTTCCATGCCTTGCGCCGTTCCGCCAGCTCCGCTTCGGAAAGGTCGACCGACAGCTCGCCGCTAACGGCGTCGATGGTAATGACGTCGCCATCCTCCAGCAGGCCGATCGGCCCGCCCACGGCGGCCTCCGGCCCGACATGGCCGATGCAGAAGCCGCGCGTCGCGCCGGAGAACCGGCCGTCGGTGATGAGCGCCATCTTGTCCCCGACGCCCTGGCCGTAGAGCGCGGCGGTGGTCGCCAGCATCTCCCGCATTCCAGGACCGCCGCGCGGGCCTTCATAGCGGATGACGATGACCTCGCCCTCCTTGTAGGAGCGCTGCTGCACGGCGGCGAACGCCTCCTCCTCGCTGTCGAAGCAGCGGGCCGGACCGGTGAATTTCAGAGTCTTCATGCCGGCGACCTTCACGATCGCGCCGCCGGGCGCCAGATTGCCCCGCAGGCCGACGACGCCGCCGGTCGGCGTGATCGGGTCGGAGGTCGGCCGGATCACGTCCTGATCGGTCGGGAAGACAACGTCGGTCAGAGTCTCCGCGATGGTCTTGCCGGTGACCGTGATGCAGTCGCCATGGAGATAGCCGCCATCCAGCAGCGCCTTCATCAGCACCGGCACGCCGCCGATCTCGAACATGTCCTTGGCGACGTACCGTCCGCCGGGCTTCAGGTCCGCGATGTATGGGGTGCGCTTGAAGATCTCCGCGACCGCATGCAGGTCGAAATCGATGCCGCACTCATGGGCGATGGCCGGCAGATGCAGGGCCGCGTTGGTCGACCCGCCCGACGCCGCGACAACGGTGGCGGCGTTCTCAAGCGCCTTGCGGGTGACGATGTCGCGCGGCCGGATGCCGAGCGCCAGAGCCTCCATCACTACGCGACCGGACGCGGCGGCGTATTCGTCCCGCGTCTCATAGGGCGCGGGCGCGCCGGCGGAGCCGGGGACGGCCAGGCCGATGGCTTCCGACACGCAGGCCATGGTGTTGGCGGTGAACTGACCGCCGCACGAACCGGCCGAGGGGCAGGCGACGCATTCCAGCTCATGCAGATCCTCGTCCGACATCTTGCCGGAGGAATGAGCACCCACCGCCTCGAACACGTCCTGGACCGTCACGTCGCGGCCTTTGAAGCGGCCCGGAAGGATTGACCCGCCATACATGAAGACGGCCGGCACGTTCAGCCGGACCATCGCCATCATCATGCCCGGCAGCGACTTGTCGCAGCCCGCGAGGCCGACGATGCCGTCATAGCAGTGGCCGCGCATGGTCAGTTCGACCGAATCGGCGATCGCCTCACGGCTCGCCAGGGAGGACTTCATCCCCTGATGCCCCATGGCGAGGCCGTCGGTGACGGTGATGGTAGTGAACTCTCGGGGGGTGCCGCCGCCCTCCTTCACGCCGATCTTGACCGCCTGCGCCTGCCGGCTGAGCGCGATGTTGCAGGGCGCGGCCTCGTTCCAGCAGGTGGCGACGCCGATGAAGGGCCGCGCGATCTCCTCCTCCGTCAGCCCCATGGCGTAGTAGTAGGATCGGTGCGGCGCCTTGTCCGGCCCGACCGAGACATGTCGGCTGGGCATTCTCGACTTGTCGAATTTTGGGTTGGCGCGCTGATCGAGCGGCATGATCTTCCCCTATCGGTGCCCGCCGGCGCTTTCGCCGGCCACATTCTTTCGTTACGGATGGCGGCAAGAGTAGCTATCCGTCCGGATCGTGCCTAGCCTCGTCGAACATCTTTCGCTTATGGCGGACATGCCCTCATGACCGACGCCTATCCTCGCGACATGATCGGCTACGGCCGGACGCCGCCCCACGCCGACTGGCCCGGCGGCGCGCGCGTCGCCGTGCAGTTCGTCGTGAACTATGAGGAAGGCGGGGAGAACTGCACCCTGCATGGCGATCCGGCGTCGGAGGCCTTCCTGTCGGAGATCGTGGGCGCCCAGCCGATCCCGGGGGCGCGGCACGTCAACATGGAATCGATCTACGAGTACGGCTCGCGCGCCGGCTTCTGGCGGCTGCACCGGATGTTCGGGCAGCGCGGGCTGCCCTACACCTGCTTCGCGGTCGGCATGGCCCTTGAGCGCAATCCCGAAGCGGCCGCCGCGATGATGGAGGCCGGGCATGAGATCGCCTGTCATGGCTGGCGCTGGATCGACTATCAGCACGTACCGGAAGCAATGGAGCGCGAGCATATGCGGCTGGCGATCGACTCTCTTACGAGGCTGACCGGCGAACGTCCGCTGGGCTGGTATCTCGGCCGGTGCAGCCCGAACACCAGGCGGCTGGTGGCGGAGGATGGCGGCTTCCTCTACGATTCAGACTCCTACGCCGACGATCTGCCCTACTGGGATGCGAGCCATGGTCGGCCGCAACTGATCGTGCCCTACACGCTGGACGCCAACGACATGCGGTTCGCCACGGCCCAGGGCTTCAACAGCGGCGACCAGTTCTTCGCCTATCTGCGCGACACGTTCGACACGCTCCATGCGGAGGGCGAGGATCGGCCGAGGATGATGTCCGTCGGCCTCCATTGCCGCCTCGCCGGTCGGCCCGGCCGCGCCGCGGCGCTGGCCCGTTTCCTGAATTATATCGGCGGGAAGGAGAAGGTCTGGGTGCCGCGCCGGATGGATATCGCGCGGCACTGGATCGCCCGGCATCCGTACAGCGGCGGCTAGACGCCCAGATAGCGATGGTGCAAATCGGGTTCGGCGCGGAAGGCTTCCGTCGGGCCGGACCAGACCACCCTGCCCTTCTCCAGGATCGTGTGCCGGTCCGCCAGATCCAGCAGCGCGTCGAGATTCTTGTCGATCAGGAGGATCGACTGGCCATCCTCCCGCAGCCGCGCGATGCAGGACCAGATCTCCTGCCGGACGAGCGGCGCAAGCCCCTCCGTCGCCTCGTCCAGGATCAGCAGGCGCGGGTTGGTCATGAGCGCCCGGCCGATCGCGAGCATCTGCTGCTCCCCGCCGGAAAGCTGGTTGCCGTAATGGCCAGCGCGCGCGCTCAAGGACGGGAAAAGCGCCATCACCCGGTCCAGCGTCCAGGGATCGTCACGGCCGGTCCGGTTTCCCGCCGTGGCGACCAGATTCTCCCGCACGGTGAGGTTTGGGAAGATCTGGCGGCCTTCCGGCGCGAGCCCCAGCCCGGCCCGCGCGATGCGATGGGCGGGCGCGCCGGCAAGAGGCCGGCCGTCGAAACGGACGCTCCCGCTCCGGAGGGGAATCAGCCCCATCAGCGCGCGGACGGTCGTGGTCTTGCCCATGCCGTTGCGGCCCAGCAGGGTCGCGACCTCCCCTTGTCCGACCGTGAAGCCGACGGCGAACAGGACGGCCGTGTCGCCATAGCCGGCCTCCAGCCCCTCGATCTCCAGAAGCGGGGTCATGCGGCTTCCCCCAGATAGGCGGCCCGGACCTCCGGATGGCTGCGGATCGCCTCGGGCGCACCGGTCGCGAGCGCCCGTCCGTCGACCAGCACGGTGATGCGGTCGCCCAGGGCAAAGACGGCGTCCATGTCATGTTCGACCAGCAGGATCGCCGGCCCGCCCTTCAGCGTGCGGAGAAAGGCGACCATGCGGGCGGATTCCTCCAGCCCCATGCCGGCCATGGGCTCGTCCAGCAGCAGCAGCCGGGGCTTCCCGGCGAGCGCCATGGCGAGTTCGAGCTGCCGCTTCTCTCCATGAGCGAGGATTCCGGCCGGCGTCGCGGCGCGATCCTCCAGCCCGACGCGGGCCAGAAGCTCCAGCGCCGGGGCGGCGAGGGCCGGGTCGTCGTCGGCGCGCCGCCAGAAGCGGAAGCTGTGGCCGGCATGGGGCTGGAGCGCGATGCCGACATTCTCCGCCGCCGAGAAGCCCGGGAGGATCGAGGTGATCTGGAAGCTGCGCGCCAGGCCCAGCAGCGCCCGCCGGTGGGAGGCCAAGCGCGTGATCTCCCGCCCGTCGAAGACGATCCGGCCGCTATCTGGCCGCAAGTCGCCGGCAAGCTGGGCGACCAGCGTCGTCTTGCCCGCGCCGTTGGGGCCGATGACGGCATGGATCTCCCCGGCTTCGACCTCAAGGTCGACGCCGCCATTGGCGACGAGGCCGCCGAAGCGCTTCACCAGCCCTTCGACATGGAGCAGAGGACGGGTCATCGCGCGCCGCCCCTCCGGCCTTCGACAAGGCCATAGAGCCCGCGCCGGGCGAAGAGGACGATCAGGATCAGGATCGGCCCCAGGAACAGCTTCCAATGATCGCCGAGCCCGTCCCACAGCCCGTCCAGAAGTTGAGGCAGGAATTCCTCCAGCAGCAGGAAGGCGGCGGCCCCGAACACCGGCCCCGCAAGAGTGCCCATGCCGCCCAGCACGACCATCACGATCAAATCCCCCGACCGGGTCCAGGCGAGGTAGGACGGCCCGACGAAGAGGGTCGCGTTGGCGAGGAGCGCCCCCGCCAGGCCCGCCGCCGCGCCGGACAGCGCGAACGCCGCCAGCTTGTAGCGGTATGTCGGGTAACCCAAGGCCCGCATCCGGCGGTCGTTCTCCTTCGATCCCCGGATGACCCGGCCGAAGCGCGATCCGACCAGCCGCCGGCAGAGATAGAGGAAGCCCAGCAGCAGGGCGAGCGTCAGGTAGTAGAAGTGCCAGCGGTCGTTGAGGTCGACGACCCCCGCGAACTGCGACGGCGTCCAGAGCGCGATGCCGTCCGCCCCGCCATAGGCGCGCAGGCCGGTGAACAGAAAGTACAGCATCTGCGCGAAGGCGAGCGTGATCATGATGAAATAGATGCCGTCGGTGCGCAGGCAGATCGCCCCTATGACCAGCGCGAACAGCCCGCCGACCAGGGCGGCCAGCGGCAGGACGATGAAGCCGTTCACCGTTCCCGGCAGCCCCAGGATGGTCGTACCGTTGAACTGATGGGTGAAGAGGATGCCGACGACATAGGCGCCGATGCCCAGGAAGGCGGCATGGCCGAAGCTGACCATCCCGCCATATCCGAGGATCAGATCCAGACTCACCGCCGCGATGGCGAAGATCAGGATGCGGGTCGCGACGCCGACATAGAAGCTCCGGTCGATCGCCTCGGCCAGCGGCGGCAGGAACAGCAGCAGCGCCAGCAACGCCAGAACGACCAGCCGTCCACGGGTGAAGGGGCGGTTACCCATGGGCCGGGAACAACCCGCGCGGCCGGAAGGAGAGGACGATCGCCATCAGGATGTAGATCGACATGGAAGCGACGGACGCCCCGGCCGCATCGGCGGCGGATCGCGTCATGGCCAGACCGAACAGGCCCGGCAGCAGCACCCGCGCGAAGGTGTCGACGAAGCCGACCAGAAGCGCGCCGACAAAGGCCCCACGGACCGACCCCAGGCCGCCGATGACGATGACGACGAAGGTCAGGATCAATATCTGCTCTCCCATTCCGACCTGCACCGCCAGGACCGGTCCCGCCATCGCGCCGGCCAGCGCCGCCAGCCCCGCGCCCAGTGCGAAGACCAGCGTGAACAGCAGGCGGATATCGACCCCCAGCGCCGTCGCCATCTCCCGGTTGCTGGCGCCCGCCCGGATCAGCATGCCGACGCGCGTCCGGCGGATCAGGAACCAGAGGAAGAGCGCGACCGCGAGGCCGACCGCGATGATCGCCAGCCGGAACGCCGGATAGGCCGCGCCGGGCACGATCTCCACAGTGCCGGAGAGAATGTCCGGCGGGCTGAGGAAGATCGGCACCGGACCCCAGATCAGGCTGACCAGTTCGTTGAAGAACAGGATCAGGCCGAAGGTCGCCAGCACCTGGTCCAGATGGTCGCGGCGATAGAGGGTGCGAAGCGCGACCGCCTCCACCACCAGCCCGACCATCGCCGCCAGCGGCACGGCGACAAGCAGCGCCAGGAAGAAGTTCCCGAACAGGTTCGTGAAGGTCGCCGTCAGATAGGCGCCGATCATGTAGAAGGAGCCGTGGGCGAGATTGATCATGTCCATGATGCCGAAGACGAGCGTCAGCCCCGCCGCCATAAGGAACAGCATCACGCCGAGCTGCAGCCCGTTCAGCGCCTGTTCGAGGAGAAGGAAGACATCCATCGACTTAGCCTCGATCCGCCGCCGCCCATGGAATGCAGGCAGCGGCGGTCGTGATCAAAGCGGGCAGTCGGCGGCGTAGGCGTCGACATGGTCTTCGAAGATGGTGGAGACCAGCCTGTTGGTGATCCGCCCTTCATCGTCCTGGACCACTTCGCGCAGATAGTAGTCCTGGATCGGGTAGTGGTTGTTCCCGAAGCTGAAATCGCCCCGGACGCTGGTGAAGTCGGCGGCCTGGAGGGCGGCGCGGAAGGCGTCCTTGTCCTCGATCGCGCCTTCCACGGCGGCCACGGCGCTGTCCAGCAGCAAGGCGGCCTCGTAGCCCTGGGCGGCGTAGAGCGACGGCAGGCGGCCGTATTTCTCCTCGAACGAGGCGACGAATTCCCGGTTCTCCGGAATATCCAGGTCTGGGCTCCATTGCGCGCTGTTGGCGACGCCGAGTGCGGCTTCCCCGACGGCGGCCAGGATGTCCTGGCTGAAGGAGAAGCCGGGGCCGAACAGCGGGATCTCCCCCTTCAGGCCCGCCTGGGCGTATTGCTTGACGAAGTTGATCCCCATGCCGCCGGGATAGAAGAAGAACACGGCGTCCGGATCGGCAGCCCGAAGCGCTGCGATCTCCGCCGCGTAGTCGAGCTGGCCGATCTGGGTATAGACCTCCCCGACGATTTCGCCCTCGTAATACCGCTTGAAGCCGGTCAGCGAATCCTGGCCGGCCGGATAGTTCGGAGCCAAGAGATAGACGCTCTCATAGCCGGCATCCTGCACATGCTGGCCCATCGCCTCGTGCTGGCCGTCATTCTGGAAGGCGACGTTGAAGAACCAGGGGCTACATTGCGCGCCGGCGAGCTGCGACGGGCCGGCGTTGGGGCTGAGGAAGAAAACCTCGTTCCGCTGCACGGTCGGCATCAGGGCGAGCGCCAGGTTCGACCAGACGATGCCGGTGACCACGTCGACCTCGTCGCGCTCGATCATCCGGCTCGCGAGTTGGACCGCGACGTCCGGCTTCCGCTCGTCATCACCCTCGATCACCGTTGCCGGCAGTCCGCCGAGCGACCCGCCGAGCTGTTCCAGCGCCAGCGCAAACCCGTCGCGGATGTCGATGCCGAGGCCAGCGCCGGATCCCGACAGCGTGGTGATCATGCCGATGCGGATTTCGTCCGCCGCCGAAGCAGGCGCAGCCGTCCCCAGCGCCAGAGCCGCCGCCGCGCCCAGCGCCGCAAACCTGTTCGATATCATGATGCTCCCCTTCCCCGTCCCTTTGCCGGCAGGCTCCGCCGCCGATCGTTTTGTTGTGCCCTTGAACGCTACTTCAAAATGCCCGTCCCGCCAAAGCGGTCATTGAATGGAGCCGGGCGTGAACGTCAACTCCACCTCCGCCGGCCGGCCGTCGAGGTCGAGCCGCGTGCGCTTCGCCGGCGTCTCCGCCACCAGCCGGCCGCGTCGGAAGACCATGAGGCGCGTCGGTTTGAGGCGGATGGCCTCCATCGGGTCGGCCGCCTGAAGGACGACCAGGTCGGCGTGGCAGCCCGGCGCGATGCCGTAGCCGTCCAGGCCGAGGATGCGCGCCGACGTTTCCGTCACCGAGGCGAAGCAAGACCGCATCGCATCGATCCCCGTCATCTGCGCCACATGGACTGCCATGTGCGCCACCTCCAGCATGTCGCCGGAGCCGAGCGAGTACCACGGGTCCATCACGCAATCATGACCGAACGCCACCGGCACGCCGGCCGCCATCAGCTCCGGCACGCGGGTCATGCCGCGCCGTTTGGGATAGCTGTCGTGGCGTCCCTGGATGGTGATGTTGATAAGCGGGTTGGGGATCGCCGCGATGCCGGATTCCGCCATCAGCGGGATCAGCTTGGAAACGTAGTAGTTGTCCATGGAATGCATGGAGGTGAGGTGCGACCCCGCGACCCGGCCGCCGAGGCCGAGGCGCTGCGTTTCCGCGGTCAGCGTCTCGACATGGCGGGAGAGCGGATCGTCGGTCTCGTCGCAATGCATGTCCACCGGCAGGCCGCGTTCGGCCGCGATCTCGCAGAGCCGGCGGACCGACCGGGCGCCATCCTCCATCGTCCGCTCGAAATGCGGGATGCCGCCGACCACGTCGACGCCCTTATCCAGTGCGCGCAGCAGGTTCGACTCCGCGTTCGGGGACCGGTAGAGCCCGTCCTGGGGGAACGCCACAAGCTGGAGGTCCAGATAGGGCGCGACCTTCTGCCTGACCTCCAGCAGCGCGTCGACCGCCAGCAGCCGGTCGTCGCAGATATCGACATGGCTGCGGATCGCGCCGATGCCCTGGGCGACCGCCATGTCGCAATAGGCGAGCGCCCGCGCGACCACAGCCTCATGGGTCAGTCGCGGCTTCAACTCCCCCCACAGAGCGATCCCCTCCAGCAGCGTGCCCGACCGGTTGAGCCGGGGCAGGCCGAGCGACAGGGTAGCGTCCATGTGGAAGTGGGGGTCGATGAAGGGCGAGGAGACGAGCCGGCCGGTCACGTCGATCTCCCGACCGGCCTCCGCCTCTATGCCCGGCTCCACGGCCGCGATCCGGCCGTCAGAGATGCCGATATCGATGCCGGTGCGGCCGTCGGGAAGATTTGCGCCGCGCAGCAGCAGGTCGAAGCTCATCGTTCACCCTTGCGGTAGGGAACCATCAGCGCCTGGGGATATGCCGCGCGCCGCGACATCACGATCAGGGCGAGGATGGAAAGGACATAGGGAAGCATCAGGAAGAGCTGATAGGGCAGCAGCGCGCCGACCGATTGCTGGAGGCGCACCTGATAGGCGTCGAACACGCCGAACAGGAGTGCGCCCAGGAGCGCCTTGCTCGGCCGCCAGGAAGAGAAGACGACCAGCGCGATGCATATCCAGCCGCGGCCGGCCACCATCTCGAAGAAGAAGGCGTTGAAGGTGGACATGGTGAGGAAGGCGCCGCCCACGGCCATCAGCGCGCTGCCGACCATGACCGCGCCGACTCGCACCGCGACCACGTCGATCCCCTGCGCCTCCGCCGCCGCCGGATTCTCGCCGACCGTCCGGACGGCCAATCCCACCGGCGTCCGGTAGAGCGCCCAGGCGACGACGCCGACCGCGATAAAGGCAAGCCAGGTGAGAGCCGTCTGCTGGAACAGGATCGGCCCCAGGATCGGCATGTCGGCCAAGCCTTCCGCGACCGGCGCAAACGCCTCGATCCGGGGTGGGCTGCTGACGTCCGGCAGGACGATGCGGTAGACGAAATAGGAGAGGCTGGTGGCGAGCAGCGTGATGCCGATGCCGGTCACATGCTGGCTGAGGCCGAGCGGCACGGTGAAAACTCCATGCAGCAGGCCGAACAGCGCGCCGACCAGCGCCGCGACCAGCACGCCGGTCCAGAGGTCCGCCCCCAGATAGACGGCGAGCCAGCCGGTCAGCGCGCCGGCGGTCATGATGCCCTCGATGCCGAGGTTGAGGACCCCCGCTCGTTCGCAGATCAGCTCTCCCAGCGTGCCGAGGATCAGCGGCGTCGCGATCCGGACGGCGGCGGCCCAGAAGGTGGCGGTCAGCAGGATGTCGAGGATGTCGCCCATGACGCCCCCTACCGCCAGCGCAGCCGGTAGCGGGTGAAGAGTCCCGCCAGCAGCATCGAGAGCAGCGCCGTCGCGACGATCAGGTCGGCGATGTAGCTGGAAACACCGAGCGCCCGGCCCATACTGTCCGCGCCGACAAAGACGGCGGCGACGAAGAAGGCGGCGGCCAGGACGCCCAGCGGGTTGAGCTGGGCCAGCATCGCCACCGCGATCCCGCTATAGCCGAACCCCGGCGACAGGTCGCGCGTCAGGTAGCCTTTCAGCCCGGCCACCTCCCCCACGCCCGCCAGCCCGGCCAGCGCGCCGGAGAGAAGGCCGACCCGGATCATGATCCGGCCGATCCTCATTCCCGCGAAGCGCGCCGCGTCGGGATTGGCGCCGGTCGCGCGTACCTCATAGCCCCAGACCGTGCGCTCGATCATCACCCAGACAAGGATTGCGGCGACGATTGCCACGATCAGCCCCGCATGGACCCGCGTGCGGGCCAGGAGGGTGGGCAGCGTCGCCTGGTCGATGATCGGCGCGGATTGCGGCCAGCCCAGACTCATCGGGTCCTGCATCGGGCCTTCCAGCATCATCTGGACGAACAGCAGCACCACGAAGTTGAGCAGGAGCGTCGTCACCACCTCGTCCACGCCCAGCCGTATCTTCAGCAGCGTGGGGACGAGCATCAGCAGCGCACCGGCAAGCGCGCCCGCAATGAGCACCGTCGGGATCATCACGATCGGCGGCGCGACTATGGCGCCCGATCCCACCATGACGGCCGCCAGCGCGCCGGCATAGAGCTGCCCCTCCGCGCCGATGTTCCACAGCTTCGCCCGGAAGGCGACGACGGCGGCGAGACCGGTGAGGATCAGCGGCGTGGCGCGGGCCAGCGTCTCCGTCAGCGCGAAGCGGGAGCCGAGCGCGCCGTCGATCATCTCCACGAACGCCTGCCCGACCGGCGCACCGGCGGCGACGAGCGGGATGATGGCGAGGCCGAGCGAAAGCAGGATCGCCGCGGCCGGCGCGCCGATCGTCAGGGCCAGCGAGGCCCCTTCCCTGGGTTCAAGCCGCATCGGCGCCCTGCCCGGCCATCATCAGCCCGAGATCGCGGATGGTGACATCCTCCGTCTTCATGGTTCGGGTCAACCTGCCCTGGTAAATGACCGAAAGACGGTCGGATAGCGCCAGAAGTTCATCCAGATCCTCGGAGATGAGAAGGATGCCGGCGCCGTCGCCGCGCGCCTGGAGAAGACGGCGATGGACCTCCGTGACCGCGCCGATATCGAGGCCGCGGGTCGGCTGGTTGGCCAGCACGAAACCCGGCGCGCGGCCGAGTGCCCGGCCCAGGATCAGCTTCTGCATATTGCCGCCGGAGAGCAGCCTGATCTCCGCGTCCGGACCCGGGCAGCGCACGTCATAGTCCTCAATCACACGGGCGGCCCGGTCGCGCGCCGCTCCGCGCCTCAGGAAACCGGCGCGCTGGGAATCCTTCGACCGGTAATCCTCCAGGATCAAATTCTCCCACAGCGTCATCTCCCCCACGACGCCCTCGCGGTGCCGGTCCTCCGGCACCCGCCCGACGCCGTGCGCGACCATGCCGGCCGGCGTTTCCCGGCGAACCGGACGGTCGAACAGCGCGATCTCCCCCGCCGTCGGCCGCTCCAGCCCGGCCAGCAGGTCCGACAGCGCGCGCTGGCCGTTGCCGGAAACGCCCGCGATCCCGACGATCTCTCCGCCATGGATCGTCAGCTCGTCGATGTGCAGACGATCGCCCACGGCGGCGTTTCGGATCGACAGGACCGGCGGGCCCGCTTCCCGTTCGGTTCGGATGCTGGGCGGCACGGGCCGCCCGACCATCGCCTCGGCCAGCCGGGCGCGGTCCGTTTCCGCCGTGTCGACGTTCAGCACAACGCGGCCACCGCGCAGCACGGTCACCCGGTCGCTGATCGCCATCACCTCCGCCAGCTTGTGGCTGATGAAGACGACGGACAGGCCGTCGGCGACCAGCCGGCGCAGCACCGCGAACAGCCCCTCCGTCTCCTGCGGGGTCAGAACGGCGGTGGGTTCGTCGAGGATCAGGATCCGGGCGTCCCGGTAGAGGGCCTTCAGGATCTCCACCCGCTGGCGCTCCCCGACCGACAGGCGGCTGACCGGGGAGTCCAGGTCGACCGACAGGCCCGACCGGTCGATCAGCGCCGTCAGCCTGTCCCGCGCGCCGCCCCTGTCCGAACGCAGACGCCACAGGGATTCCGCGCCGACCAGGATGTTGTCCAGCACCGTCAGATTGTCGGCCAGGGTGAAATGCTGATGGACCATGCCGATACCGGCCGCCAAAGCCGCCCGGGGATTCCCTGGAGACAACGGCGTCAGCCCGCCATCCGGCCGCGCCACTTCGATCATCCCGGAATCCGCCACGTAGTGGCCGAACAGGATGTTCATCAGCGTCGTCTTGCCGGCGCCGTTCTCGCCCAGCAACGCCAGCACCTCGCCGCGCCGAAGCTCCAGATCGACGCCTTCATTGGCGACGACGGGACCGAAGCGGCGGGTGATGCCGGAGAGCCGGAGGACGAGATTTTCCGTGAGGGAGGATGAGGACATGGGCGAAACCCGTCGCCGCCCCCTCCCGCCGTGCAGATGGGAGGGGATGGCGATTTGGGTGCTTACATGGAGGATACGGGTTCGCTGTCGTCGATCTCGACCTCCAGCGTGCCGTCCAGGATCTCCTGCTTCTTCTGCTCCACCAGATCGATGGTGTCCTGACCGATGATCGAAGCGTCCATGGGCGCGAGCGAGCCGCCGCCATATTCCATATGGCTGTAGACGCCGTAATCCTCCGCCGTGAATGTGCCCTCGCGCACCGCCTCGATCGCGCGGTCGATCGTCGGCTCCATATGCCAGAGGGCGCTGGCGACGACGGTGCCGGGATATTCGTCGGCCGTGTCGATCACGTTGCCGATGGCGTAAACGCCGCGCTCCTTGGCGGCATCCGAAACGCCGAACCGTTCAGCGTAGAGCACGTCCGCGCCCGCGTCGATCATGGCGAAGGCGGCTTCCTTGGCCTTCGGCGGATCGTACCAGGAGCCGATGAAGGTGACGGCGAATTCCACGTCCGGCCGGACTTCCCGCGCGCCGGCCATGAAGGCGTTCATCAGCCGGTTGACCTCCGGGATCGGATAACCGCCGACCATGCCGATGATCCCGCTTTCCGTGATCGATCCGGCGACGAGGCCGGTCAGGTAGGCGGGCTCATGGATATAGTTGTCGAAGACGGAGAAGTTCGGCTCCTGCGGCGGCAAGCTGGAGCCCATGAGGAAGGCGATCTCCGGATATTGTGACGCGACCTCCCGCGCCCCGCGCTCCACGCCGAAGGCTTCCCCGATGATCAGTTCCGCGCCCTGCTCCGCATATTCGCGCATCACGCGCTCATAGTCGGTGTTGGCCGTGTTCTCCGAATAGACGTAGTCGATGTCGCCGCGTTCCTCGGCAGCGTTCAGCGCCAGATGGATGCGGCTCACCCATTGCTGCTCGATCGGCACGGTGTAGACCGCCGCGACCGAAACCTTGTCATCCTCCTGGGCAAACGACACCGCCGGCGCCATCGTCGCCGCCACAGCCATGCCCATCAGCGCCAGCATCGGGCGGCGCGCCAGATCGATCATCCCTCTTACTCCCCCTGTTCGGACCTGATCCCGCGCGTCGCGGCGCGGCGATTGGGCCGCCCTCGCGACCTTCGGCACACTACCCAGCCGCCGGGCCGCTGTGAAGGCACCGCGTCGGCGGTTTCGTGCCTCGAAATGTGAGATTGCGAATGACTTGCAAAGGATGGGGCGGGCGCGCTAGATGCGGGGCCATTCTCAAACAGCGGGATCGATTATGATGACGGCAAGATTCCTGGCGACCGCGATCCTCGCGCCGATGACGATCCTCGGCGTCGCCCACGCGCAGGAGCCGGTGACCGTCACGGATCAGACGGGCGCGGAAATCGTCCTGGACGGGCCGGCCGAGCGGGTCGTCACGGTGCCGATGCCGGCGGCGGCCATGTTCATAGCCATCGACGGATCGGCGGACCGGCTGGCCGGAATGCACCAGCAGTCGAAGGCGGCGATCGCGGAAGGCATCCTCGGAGACTTCTTCCCCGGCGCGCTGGACGTGCCGACGGACATGATCGGCACGCAGTTCGCCCCGAACGTGGAAGAGATGCTGGCCGTCAATCCGGACCTGGTCTTCCAGTGGGCGAACCGGGGCGCGGACGTCATCAGCCCGATGACCGATGTCGGGCTCAACGTCATTGGCCTCACCTATGGCAGCCAGGAGGAGGCCGAGGAGTGGATGCGCATCATGGGCGAGGTCGCCGGAGAGGAGGAGAAGGCGAACCGCCTCATCGACTGGCACCGGACGACGCTTGCCGAGCTTCAGTCAACGGTCGAGGAGATCGCGAAAGAAGACCGTCCGACAGTGCTTTATCTGGGCCGCTTCCTCTCCGAACTGAGGGCGCCGGGGACCGGCACCTATCAGGCCTGGGCGGTCGAGGCCGCCGGCGGCGTCAATCCGGCCGCGGACCTCTCCGGCTGGACCGCCGTCAATATCGAGCAGGTCCTGGCCTGGAATCCCGACGTCATCCTGCTGAACAATTTCGAGGAAGGGCTGGACCCGCAGGATGTCTATGACGATCCGCAGATGGCCGGCATCTCCGCGGTGGAGAACCGGCGGGTCTATATGATGCCTTTGGGCGGCTATCGCTGGGATCCGCCCAGCCACGAATCCCCTCTCTCCTGGCACTGGCTGGCCATGATCATCCATGGCGACGCGGTCGACTATCCGATCCGGGAGGAGATCAGGGAAAGCTATGGCTGGATCTACGGCCAGACGCCGACGGAGGAGCAGATCGACGAGATCCTGCGCGTCGACATGAACGGGCAGTCCGCCGGCTACGAACGGTTCGAAGGCTGACTGCCGGATCATGAGCGCCATCGTCACGGAACAGATCGAGCGAGAGGGCGGCCGCCTGCGGGCGGCGCTGTTCTGGCCGCTACTGGTGCTGGCCGTCCTGGCCGTGGCGGTGATCGCGATCGGTCTCGGCCGGTACGCCGTGCCGCCGGGCCACGTGCTGGGCATCCTGGGCAGCAACCTGCTGCCGATCGACCCCGTCTGGACCGACGTTGAGCGGCGGGTGGTGGAACTGATCCGCGTGCCGCGAATCGCGCTCGCCGGCCTTGCCGGCGCGGGGCTGGCGCTTTCCGGCGCCGCGTTGCAGGGCATCTTCCGCAACCCGCTGGTCGGCCCGGACATCGTCGGCGTCTCCGCCGGGGCGGCGTTCGGCGGGGCGCTGGCGATCATGCTGGCGGCGGGAAGCACGGCGCTGCTGGGCGGTGCGTTCTTCTTCGGCCTTGCCGGCATGGTGATCGCCTACGGGCTGGCGCGGGTCGGCGGCTCCGCCCCGGTGCTGATGCTGGTGCTGGCGGGCGTGGTGACGGGATCCTTCTTCTCCGCCATGGTCTCGCTCGTCACATACGTCGCCGATCCGGAGGACGCCCTGCCGGCTAT
This sequence comes from Inquilinus sp. CAU 1745, assembly GCF_039839375.1. NCBI lineage: Bacteria > Pseudomonadati > Pseudomonadota > Alphaproteobacteria > Rhodospirillales > Rhodospirillaceae > Inquilinus > Inquilinus sp. CAU 1745. Next base: position 89,508 of record NZ_JBDOQU010000001.1, on the reverse strand, counting down.
CGTCTATTGGCTGATGGGCAGCTTCTCCAGCGCCGATTACGGCAAGCTGGGTATCTTCTCCCTTGCCCTATTCCTGGGCGGTGTTCCGCTGATGCTGATGCGGTTCCGCGTCAACGTCCTGTCGCTGGGCGACGAGGAAGCCTCGGCGATCGGCGTGCGCGTGGAGCGGACGCGCTGGCTGGTGCTGCTATGCGTCACCGCCATCACGGCCGCTTCGGTGGCGGTCGCCGGCATCGTGAGCTGGGTGGGCCTCGTGGTGCCCCACATCGCTCGGATGATGGTCGGCCCCGATCACCGCGCCCTGCTGCCGGCGTCCGCGCTGCTGGGGGCGGGCTACGTCATCGTCGTCGACACGGTGGCGCGCAGCGCGTCGGCGGCGGAAATCCCGCTGGGCGTGCTGACCGCGATCATCGGCGCGCCGGTCTTCGCCTGGCTGCTGCGCCGGTCCCATGGGCGGGGGTGGCGATGATGGGGCAGCGCGTCCTGGCGGAGGATCTGTCGTTCCGCTATGGCGACGGCGGCTGGGTGTTTCGCGGGCATGGCCTCAGCCTCGGCAAGGGCGAAATCCTCACGATCCTCGGCCCCAACGGGCGGGGCAAGACGACGCTGATCAAATGCCTGCTGGGGCTGGCGACGCCGGCGCGCGGAACCGTCAGGCTGGACGGCGAGACGGGATATGTGCCGCAGACCGGTGAAACCCCCTTCCCCTATCGCGTGCTGGACATGGTGGTGATGGGCCGCGCCCGGCATCTGGGGTTGTTCAGATCTCCCGGCCGCGCCGATTTCGACGCCGCGCGCCAGGCTCTGGCGCAACTGGATGGCCTGCACCTGGCCCAGCGAACGATGGCGGCGCTGTCGGGCGGGGAACGGCAACGGGTGCTGATCGCCCGTGCCCTAGCCGCCGGCTGCGATATCCTGATGCTGGACGAGCCGGCCTCGGCGCTGGATTTCCGGCATCAGCACACGCTTCTCAGGACGCTCCGCACCTTGGCGGATGGCGGCCTGACGGTTATCTTCTCGACGCACATGCCCCAGCACGCCCAGCAGGTAGCGGACAAGGTGATGCTGATGCATGACGTGGATGACTACGAGATCGGCCCCCGGGATGCGATCATGACCGAAGCGAAGCTGGCCAGGCTCTACGGCGTTCCTGTCCGCGCGATCGATCTGGACCATGAGGGGCAGACGCTGCGCGCCGTCCTGCCGGTGTTCGCGTGACCGAAAGCATAATCTATCTGGCGCGCGGACCTTCCGATCGGCCGGCATTCCTCGATCTCCCCGCCGCTCAGAGCCGGGTGCGGGCTGAAACGATCTATGATCTGGCGACGCTCGACCTCGACGATTGTCGCGGCCTGCTCATCTCCATGCATGCCGACCAGCGCCACCTCCTTCGATGCCGGGATGTGCTGGAAGGCTATATGGATCGAGGCGGGACGATCGTCTTCAACGGCCATGTCGCCCATTTCTTCCTGCCCGACCTCCGGCGGTTCGTGCCGCTAGACAAGCCCGGCCCGAAGGACCTGGCGGTGATCCGCGTCGCCGCGCACCCCGTGTTCGAGGGCGTAGAGGAAGGCGACATGCTCCTTCGTCGGGGCGTCGCGGGCTTCTACGGGCGCGGCCACAACCCGCCTCCGCCGGGATCGGTCGTGCTGAACAGGCTGGCCGGCGACAAGGCGCCGATCGACTGGCTGTGGCAGCGGCCGCGCGGCGGAGTCCTGCTGGCCCATGGCGGCAACGATCTCTGGATGTATGCGCGGGAGAACTCCACAGTCAGCCGGATCGCGGCTCAGCTCCTGGACTGGCTGGAAACCCGCCCCGCGCCGTCGGAGAGGCTGTCGGCATGACCCGGCTGACCGCGCTGGACGATGGCACCTACTATCACGACGAAACCCTGCGGGGCGCGCGGTTCGGGCGCTATTTCGACCGGGTCATCTATCTGCCGGATTTCGATCAGGAACCGCTGGATCGGACGGAGGCGCTCTACGTCACCAGCCGCTCCAACCCCAACCTGCTGCGCCGGCATGAGACGCGCCTCCGCCGCTATCTGGAGGATGGCGGCACGCTGGTCGTGATGGGCGAATGCGAGGCCCATACCTGGCTGCCGTTGACCTGGACCCATACGGACGCGAACTTCTGGTGGTGGCTGGAGCCGGGCGCGAGTCTGAACCTGGCCAATCCCGCGCCGGATCATCCCCTGATGGAGCACATGACGCTTCGCGACGCGACCTGGCATTATCATGGCTACTTCACCCCGGCGGACGGTGTCACCTCCATCGTCGACTGCCAGGAGGGCGGCTCCATCCTGCTGGAGGACCGGGCGAATTTCGGCGGCCGGCTGCTCGCCACGACGCTGGACCCCTGCTACCACCATGGCAGCTTCTTCATGCCGGCGGCGACGCGGTTCCTGGACCGCTTCCTGCCCTGGCTGCGCGACACCATCGCCTGAGATTTTTCGCTTAACCTATTGGATTCCCGATGACCGACTGGATCGAGGTTGCCGACCGTGGCGACATCCTGCGCATCACCTTCGACGATTTGCTGAAATATCACGGCCGCCATTCGATCGGCGGCGTGGCGCACGGGCTGAAGATGCTGCAGCGGGCATTCTCCGCCCTGTCGCCCGACCGGCCGCCGCGGCGCGGCACCTTCACGGTCTTCACCGCCTTCCCCGGCCCCGGCGCGCGCGACGCGATCGAGATGGTCACCCGCGCCGTCACCGCCGGCCGCTACACGGTCGATACCGGCTTCGAGGCCCCTTCCGTTCCGGAAGCGCCGAGCGGCCGCTATTTCTTCCGCATCGGCCATGAGGGCCGCACGATCGATCTGGGCGCGAAGCCGGGGCTGGTGCGGCAGGAATTCATAGACATCCTGCGCCAGAAGGCCGCGATTGGCCTGGACGAGGCCGAGGAGGCCCGGCTTGTCGAACTGAAGCAGGAAATGGCCGGCAGGCTCGTCGCCATGCCGGCGGAGGATGTCTACGAGGTGCTAGCCCTGTCGTAAACGACGGGAAGAAGATCAGCTTTCCGGCCTGAATGACGGCCCGCCAGCGGGTAGCGAGGGTTTATGGATTCCGGATCAAGTCCGGAATGACCAACAAAAACAACATCATCCCGGACTTGATCCGGGATCCAGGAGCGCGGTTGCCCCGACCTTCGCTAGCGTCCGCAAAAGAGTAGGACCGCTACATATGAGCCGGCAGCCAGGTCGCGATCTCGGGCACCATGATGATGAGCGCGACCGCCAGGCACATCACCAGGAACATAGGGAAGGCGACCTTCGCGATGTAGGTGATCTGGTGGCCGGTCATCCCCTGGAGCACGAACAGGTTGAAGCCGACCGGCGGCGTGATCTGCGCCATCTCCACCACCAGCACGACGAAGATGCCGAACCAGATGAGGTCGATCCCCGCGGCGCGGACGATGGGCTCCACGACGGCCATGGTCAGCACGACCGACGAGATACCATCCAGGAAGCAGCCGAGAACGATGTAGAAGATGGTGAGCGCGATGATGAGGGTGAGCGGCGACAACTCCATCGCCGCGATCGCCCCCGCCAGATGGCGCGGCAGGCCGGTGAAGCCCATCGCCAGCGTCAGGAAGGCGGATCCCGCGAGGATCAGCGCGATCATGCAGGAGGTGCGGGTCGCGCCCATCAGGCTCGCGATGAAGCTTTCGCGCGTGAGCGACCCCTGGAAGGCCGAAAGGAGGAGCGCGCCGGCGACGCCGATGGCCGCGGCCTCCGTCGCAGTGGCGACGCCGGTATAGATCGATCCCAGCACCGCGCCGATCAGCAGGAGGACGGGTAGCAGGAAGACCGATTCCCGGAATCGCTGCCGCCAGGAACCGGAATGTTCGATCGATGGCATCTGGTCCGGCCGGCGGAGGGCGGCGAACAGGATGTAGCCCATGAACAGGCTGGCCAGCATGACCCCCGGCAGGATGCCGGCGATGAAAAGCTGCGCGATCGACTGGTTCACCGTCACGCCATAGACGATCAGGATGATCGAGGGCGGGATCAGAAGGCCCAGCGTACCCGCCCCGGCCAGCGTGCCGATGATGAGGCCTTCGGGATAATTCCGCCGGCGAAGTTCAGGGATCGCCATCTTGCCGACCGTCGCCACCGTCGCGGCGGAGGAGCCGGAGATGGCGGCGAACAGGGTGCAGCCGGCGATATTGACGTGGAGCAGTCCGCCCGGCAGCCGGCTGAGCCAGGGGGAGAGCCCCCGGAACAGATCCTCGCTGAGGCGCGTGCGGAACAGGATCTCCCCCATCCAGATGAACATCGGCAGCGCCGTCAGCGTCCAGGAGGAGCTTGCCGTCCAGATGGTGGTCACCATCGCGTCGCCGGCCGGACGGGAGGTGAACATCTCCATCCCCACCAGCGCCACGCCAAGCAGCGACAGGCCAACCCAGATGCCGCTGCCCAGGAAGAAGAAGAGGACGGCGAGGAAGACGCCGATCAGCAGGAATTCATCCAAAACGAAATCTCCCGTCCGTCATTCGCTTTGGAGTTCCGGATCGTCGTCGACGATCGGCGCGCCGCGGGCCACCTGGATCAGCCGGTCGAGGATGGCTATCGCCAGGACGGTCGATCCCGCCGCCATGCCGATCTGCGGTATCCAGAGCGGCGTGGCGTCGGTCCCCTGGCTGATGTCGTTGATCTTGAGCGACACCTGGACCATGCGGATGGAGTACCAGGCGAGATAGCCGGCGAAGAACGTTGCGGCGGCGAGGCACCAGAGTTCGGCCCAATACCGCGCTCTGCCCTTCAGCCGGGTGAGCAGCAGGCTGACCCGGATGTGGCCGCCATGGCCGAAAGTATAGGCCAGCGCGAGAAAGCTGGAGGCGGCCATGCAGTAGCCGGCATAGGCAGTCAGCCCCAGGACGGTGAAGCCCATCAGCCGGGAGACGATGGAGAGCCCGGTCAAGACCGCGATCATCACCAGGAAGAAGGCGGCAAGCCCGCCGCAGATTCGGTAGAGGGGCGAAAGGGGCGAGGTCATCGGCGACCGCGCCCCGTCGCCGGACGGAAGGAAGCCAGGTCAGTTCCCCCGGTAGGCGTCAATGATCTCCCGCCCGGTCTCCCCGGCGCTCGCCAGCCATTCCTCCGTCATCGTCTCGCCGATGGCGGTCAGGTCGGCCTTGAGCTCTTCACTGGGCGCCTCGACCGTCATGCCGTTGGCCGCCAGCTCGTCCTTGTACCATTGGGCCAGTTCCTCGGCCTTGGCCCAGCCGGCCGTCTCGGCCTCCGCCGCCGCGGCCTCGATCGCCGAACGCTGGTCGTCGGTCAGCCCTTCCCAGACATCGGCGTTCACGAACACCATGTTCTTCGGCAGCCAGGCCTGCACGTCGTAGAAATACTCCGCATGCTCCCACAGCTTAGTGTCGTAGCCGGTGGCGCCGGAGGAGATCATGCTTTCGACCGTGCCGGTGGCGAAGGCCTGCGTGACTTCCGCGGCCTCGATCTGGGTCGGCACCGCGCCGGTCAGCTCAGCCAGCCGGGCCGTCGCCGGGTTATAGGCGCGGAAGGTCACGCCCTCCATGTCGGAGGCCGAATTGATCGGTTGCTGGGTGTAGAGGCCCTGCGGCGGCCAGGGGATCGCATAGAGGAAATGCAGGTTCTGTTCAGCCAGGAGGTCGACCAGCGCCGGCTTGGAAGCTTCGTAGAGGCGGCGCGCACTGTCGAAGTCCGAGGCCAGGAACGGCACGGCGTCCAGCCCGAACAGCGGGTCCTCGTTCGCCAGGGCGGAGATCAGCCGTTCGCCGATCTGCGCCTGCCCGGTCTGGACCGCGCGCTTGATCTCGTCGCCCTTGTAGAGCGAGCCGTTGGCGTGGACGGTGATGGTGATTTCGCCGCCGGTATTCTCCTCCACCGAATCGGCGAAGCTTTCGAGGATTTCGGTGTGGTAGTTGCTCGCCGGATAAGCCGCCGGAAGGTCCCAGTTCTCCGCCGCCGCCGTTCCCGCCGTCAGCAGGAACGCGGCGCTCGCCGCCATCGTGGTCCCGAAACGCATCTCGCACCCTCCCCATTCCTTGAAGTTCCGGGTTGTCCCGGTTGATTCCCTCATGCTGAACAATTTTCGGCGTCCTGCCAACCATGCATGGCCAACCATGGAGGGGTTGACGAACGGCGGCCGCGAGCGCCCATTTTCCGGGCAACAAGGATGGATTGATGAAGATACTGGTTCTGGACGGCGACACGACCGGCCTGATCGCGGCCTGAGCCGGCGCGGGATTCGATGCCGTCACGCGCCCTGCCCGCGCTCGCCCGAATCGCCACGCCTGCGCTCGCCATCGGCATTTTCGCTGGACTGCTGGCGCCGCCGCTGGCTTCGATGCTCCAGCCGCTGCTGCTGCCGTCCATCATCGCCATGCTGACCCTGGCGCTCGTCCGGCTGGACTGGCGGGCGGTGGCCGCGCAGGCACGACGGCCGGGCATCGTCGGGCTGGCGGTCGGCTGGCAATTGCTGCTGTCGCCCGTCCTGGCCTACGCGATCGGCGCGGCGGTCGGCCTGCCGGCGGGGCTGCTGGTCGCGCTGACGCTCAACGCTGCGGCCTCCCCCATCATGTCGTCGGCCGCCTTCGCGCAGCTTCTGGACCTCGACGCGCCGCTGTCGATTGTGGTGGTCGTCATCGGCACGCTGCTGCTGCCGCTGACCATCCCGCCGCTCGCCTACTGGCTGATCGACCTGGAGATGGCGGTGTCCCCGGCCGCCTTCGCCGCGCGGGTTGGCTGGTTCATCGCCCTTCCCTTCGCCGCCGCCATCATCATACGGCGGATTGCGAGCGAAGCGACGCTTGCCCGCCATGACGACGCGATCGCCGGAGCGACCGTCATCGCGCTTCTGGTCTTCGCCATCGCGGTCATGGACGGCATGATGGCCCGGCTGCTGGCCGATCCGGCGACGGTGCTGCTGTTCCTCGCCGTCGCCATCCTCGCCAATGTCGGCCTCCAGGCGGCGGCGCTGGGGCTGTTCTGGATGGCCGGGCGTCGTATGGCGGCCAGCATCGCGCTCATGTCCGGCAACAGGAACATGGCGCTGATCTTCGCGCTGGCCGGCGGATTGGGCGGGGAGGATCTGCTGCTCTACCTCGCCGTCGCCCAGGTGCCGATCTATGTCCTGCCCGCGCTGGCGAAGCCGATCTACCGGTCGCTGATCGGCTCCGGCCTGAAATCTTGAACGAAGCGCAGCCAGGTCCGCGCCGCCGTCCCGGCGTCCTCGGTCGTGATCGATTCCGCCGGATTGTGGCTGACGCCCCTGAGGCAGCGGACGAACAGCATGGCGATCGCCGTCAGGTCGGCCATCGCCATGGCGTCATGGCCGGCCCCGGAATAGAGGGTCAGCGGCTCCACCCCTTCCGCCCGCACGGCCGCCTCGGCCTGCCGGACCATCCAGGGCGTGCAGCGCTGCGCCAGGATCTCGTAGATGTTCTCCATCTCCGCCGAAACGCCGCGCCGGGCCGCGATCTCCGACAGCCTCTCCAGCAGCAGCCCCCGCACGCGACGCCGCTCTCCATCATCCGGTCCACGCAGATCGATCGTGAAGGCGACCGATCCGGGAATGACGTTGATCGCGCCCGGCTTGACCTCCAGCCAGCCGACCGTGCCGACGAGCCCGTCGGCGGCGGCCATCTCCTCCACCGCCAGCACCATCTCCGACGCCGCTGTCAGCGCATCCTTCCGACGACCCATCGGAACCGTGCCGGCATGACCGGCGTCCCCTGTCACCGTGACCCTGATCCGGTCGCCGCCGGCGAAGGCGTCGACCACGCCGATCGGCAGCCCTTCCGCCTCCAGGACGGGGCCCTGCTCAATGTGGACCTCAAGGAAAGCCAACACGTCCTCCGGCCGGCGGGCGATGGCCGGGATGGCATCGGGATCGCAGCCGAAATCGACCAGCGCCTGGCGCAGCGTGATTCCGTTGGCGTCCACACGCTCCAGTTCCGCCAAGTCGAAGGTGCCGGCCAGCGCCTTCGACCCAAACAGGCTGGTGCCGTAGCGCACGCCTTCCTCGTCGGAGAAGATCGGAATCTCGATCGCGAAGGGGAACCGGATTCCGGCCTTGTGGAGCGCGGCGACGCCGCTCAACGGCACGAGGAAACCCAGCATCCCGTCATACTTGCCGCCCTGCCGGACGGTGTCCTGGTGCGATCCGGACATAAGGGCCGGCGCGCCCGGCTCAGCTCCGTCGTAACGGCCGACCAGATTGCCGACAGCGTCGACATGGCTGGTCATGCCGGCCTCCGCCATCCAGCCGTGGATGACCTCAAAGGCCCGCCGATGCTCCGGCGTGCAGGTCAGGCGGGTGACGCCAGGGCCGCCCTCGCTGATCGCGCCCAGAGTCTCGGCACGGGCCATGATCTCCGCCCCTATCGCCTGGATTTCGGGCAGCGCAAAACCGGTCATTCCTCTAGCTCCTGATTGGTCTTAAGACTCGCCGAGATATCGCCGACGGGCGGATAGGACGGCGTCGAGTTGGTATTGGTCGGCATGGTGGCGCGGACCTGCTGGACGTCCTCCGACAGGTGCCGGCGGTGGAGGCGGCGAAGCTCGGCGATCGGATCGGGATGGTCGTCGACCCTGAGATCGACCTCCGGATAGCATTCGTCCGGCCAGATCTGAAGAGCGGCCGCCTGCATCCCCCGCCAGTCGCCGCCCTCCGACTGCCCCGCTGACAGCGCGTCCATAAGCCTATCCGCCAATGTCGAAGACGGAGAGGCGCGAAAGGCTTCCAGCACGCGCTCCACCACCGAAGGGCCATTAAGCAGGTTTCCCGCGACGGCGACCGTCCCGTCCACCGCCTCCCCGGCCCATGCGCCACACTGCGAGCCGGTGCGCGCAGCGATGCGGCCATCGATGGAGGCGATCATGGTCTGACGCCAGTCCGCCTGCGCATCATCCGCAAGCAGCGCGTCCAGAGCGGCGGCGGGCGCTTCTCCCCTGCCCAACAGTTCCAGCCCCCGCACGCCCAGCACCGGATTGCCCAGCCCCTGGGTCACGACCGCCCCGACGCCGCCGCGCGCGTAGAGGCAGTAGGAACCGACGGCGAGGAAACGGCTGGCGATGGCGAGGCCGATCCGGCGGCGGTCGGGCTCCACAGCGAGGATGGAGAAGGTCATGCGCCGGTCCGGCGATGGGGCGCGAGCCAGGTGACGCCGCTGGGTTCGTCGACGATCAGGGCTTCGATGACCGCCTCCAGCCGCTCCATATGAGACTGGGCCTCCGCCATGTGTTCGGCCATCACCGATCGCGCCTGCTCGGCGTCGCCTTCGCGGAAGGCGGCCATGAGCTTCTGGTGATGGTCTAGTCCGGACTCCGCCATCGGCCGCACCTCGTCGGTCGGCGCCTGACGGTCCTCCTCCGGCCCGTAAAGCTTGCGGTAGACGATGCAGTCGCGCAGCACGGCGTTGATGAACCGGCACTGGAAGCCCAGCAGTCGGTTCTCGGTCGCCTCGGCAAGCAAATCGTGGAATTCCAGTTCGACCAGGCGCTGCCGGTGTTCCTCCGCGCGCGTCGACGGCTGATGGCTGCATTCCTCGTTCAGCGCCTCCAGCCGGTCGAGTTGCGCCTCGTCCAGCCGTCCCGCGACCGACGCCGCCAGTTCGGGCTCCAGAACCCGCCGCACCGCATAGATGTCGCCGAGGCCGAGATTGCTGAAATAGAAATAGTTGCCGAGCAGGCTGAGCGCCCTGCCCTCTGTCACCGCGGTGACGATCGCGCCGCCCGGCGGGCCGGTGGAGATGCGGACGAGTCCCTGGACCTCCAGCGACCTCAGCGCCTCCCGCGCCGTGCTTTTCGACACGCCGAACAGATCGATCAGATCCCGCTCCGGCGGCAGCCGGTCCCCCGGCGCCAGACCCCGGCTCATGATCCAGCCCTTCATCTGATCCGCGACCAGATCCGACCGCTTGCGGGGCGGCGAACGGCGGGCCGTCGGCGGGTTCGATTCAATCATGTTTATGCGGTTTATCATGATAAACCTTGACAGGCTAGGGGTATGACTCGACAGTTTGTTGTGACAGGCTGGGTCCTGGATTTTTCGAGAGGAACGCGAAGCTCGCGGCCGAATCCGGCCCATGAACGACAAGACATGGAGGTTTCCCCGATGACCTGGATGGGACGCGCTTTCAAGGGCGCCACGCTCGCCACAGCTCTGGCCGCCAGCCTCTCGCTCGGCGCCCTCACGGTGGGGATGGCCCCCGCCCAGGCGGAAACCCCGCCGGACGTCCTGGTCGTGGGACAGATCGCCGAACCCAAATCCCTGGATCCGCACACGGTCACGGCGGTCAACGACTTCCGCATCCTGGTCAATATCTATGACGGGCTGGTCCGGTTCGCCGACGGCACGCTGGAGGTGGAGCCCGCGCTGGCCGAAAGCTGGGAGATCAGCGAGGACGGCAAGACCTACACCTTCCACCTGCGCGACGGCGTCACCTTCCATGACGGTTCGCCCTTCAATGCGGAAGCGGTGAAGTTCAACTTCGACCGGATGCTGGACGAGAACCACCCCTATCACGACACGGGGCCGTTCCCGCTGGCCTTCTTCTTCTCCGTGATCGAGGAGACGGAGGTGGTGGACGAGCTGACCGTCCGCTTCCATCTGACCGAACCGTTCGCCCCCCTGCTGTCGAACCTCGCCTATCCGACCGGCCTGATCGTCTCCCCCTCAGCGGTGGAGGAGTACGGCCAGGATTATGGCCGGAATCCTTCCGGCACCGGCGCCTACAAGTTCGCCCGCTGGGACAGCAACACGCAGGTCGCGGTGGAGGCGAACGAGGATTACTGGGACGGCGCGCCGGAACTGCGCGGCGTGGTCTTCCGCCCTCTGACCGACGCCAACGCCCGGGTCAGCGCCCTGCTGGCCGGCGACATCGACCTGATGGTCGAGGTGCCGCCCGACCAGGTCGCCGCCTTCCGCGACAATCCCGACTACATCGTCTACGAGCAGGCGGGCCCGCATCTCTGGTTCCTGATCCTCAACATGCGGGAGGAGCCGTTCGACAACAAGCTGATGCGGCAGGCGGTCAACTACGCCATCGACAAGGAAGCGCTGGTCAACGAAATCCTCCAGGGGACGGCGACGGTCGCCACCGGCCCGGTGCCGGCCGCCTTCGAATGGGCGTTCAACGAGGAGCTGGAGCCCTACCCTTATGATCCGGAGAAGGCTCGACAGCTTATCGAGGAGGCGGGCTATGGCGACGGCGTGGACGTCACCTTCTACGTCACGGAAGGCGGCTCCGGCATGCTCGATCCCGTCGCCATGGGCACGGCCATTCAGGCCGATCTGGCGGAGGTCGGCATCAATGCGGAGATCGAGACATACGAGTGGAACACCTTCCTGGCGGAGGTGAACTCCGGTCTGGAGGGCAAGGCCGACATGGCGGAGATGTCCTGGATGACCAACGATCCAGACACCCTGCCCTTCCTGGCGCTCCGGTCCGAGGCGATGCCGGAGGATGGCGGCTTCAACTCCGGCTACTACTCCAATCCGGAGGTCGACGCCCTGCTGGAGCAGGCCCGCACCTCCACCGACCAGGAGGAGCGCGCCCGTCTCTACAAGGAGATGCAGGAGATCGTCTACGAGGACGCCCCCTGGGCCTTCATCGCGAGCTGGCAGCAGAACGCCGTCTCAACGGACGAGGTCCAGAACTTCGAACTGCAGCCCTCCTTCCTGCTGCTCCTCCACGACGTGACCAAGGCCCCGGCGGAGTGAGCCGAACCACCCTCACCCCCAACCCCCTCTCCCGCAAGCAGGAGAGGGGGCTATTAGACTCCCTCCCCCGCAAGGCGGGGGAGGGTCGGGGTGGGGGTAGGGCTCCGGAAGGCCCAAGATGATCTCCTACATCGCCCGACGGCTGCTGCTGGTCATCCCGGTGCTGCTGGGAATCTCCGTCATTGTGTTCCTGGTGATCTCCCTGATCCCGGGCGACCCGGCGCTGGCCATCCTGGGCGGCTATTACACCGAGGAGAACGCCGCCCGGCTGAATGCGGAACTGGGGCTCGACCGGCCGCTGCCGGTCCAGTTCATCTCCTGGCTGACGGGAGTCCTTCAGGGCGATCTGGGGCGGTCATACGCGCTCAACCGTCCGGTGGCGGCGGAGGTCGGGGAGAGGCTGGGGCCGACGCTGATCCTGGCCGGAGCATCACTTCTACTGTGCACCATCTTCGGCGTGCTGGCCGGCGTGGTCGCGGCGGTCAAGCAATATGGCTGGCAGGACAAGCTGATCACCCTCCTGGTCCTGATCGGCATCTCCACCCCCTCCTTCTTCCTGGGCATCCTGCTGATCCTGTGGTTCGCGGTCAGGTTGGACTGGTTCCCGACCAGCGGCATGTACGATCTGTTCGGCGATCGCGGCATCCTCGACCTGCTCTACCATCTGGTCCTGCCGGCGACGGCGCTGGCCGTGGTGGCGACGGGCGTGGTGGCGCGCCTGACCCGATCGAACATGCTGGAGGTGCTGCGGCAGGACTATGTCCGCACCGCGCGGGCCAAGGGGCTGCGCGAGGGGACCGTGATCTACAAGCACGCCTTCAAGAACGCGCTGGTCAACATCATCCCGATCATCGGCATCCAGGCAGGCTTCGTGCTGGGCGGCGCGGTCTATATCGAAAGCGTGTTCCAGTGGCCCGGCATCGGCCGAATGCTGGTCGACGCCATCGGCCAGCGCGACATCCTGCTGGTCCAGGGTGGGGTGCTGGTGGTGGCGACGGCCTATGTGCTGATCAATCTGGCGGCCGACGTGGTCCAGAGCATGATCGACCCGCGCGTGAGGGGCCGATGACCGCCGTCGCCGAAGAAGGCGCGACGACGCCCCGCAAGAGCAGCCGCCCCGGCGCCTGGGCGCGGCTGTCGCGCAATCATCTGGCTGTCTTCGGCCTCTGCCTGCTGGCGGTGATCGTGACGGTGGCGCTGCTGGCGCCGATCCTGCCTCTGCAGGACCCGAACGCCACCGCGCCGGCCGACCGCCTGCTGCCGCCGCTGAGCGAAGGGCACTGGCTGGGGACCGATCCGCTGGGCCGGGACATCCTTTCCCGGCTGGTCTGGGGAACGCGCATCAGCCTCGCCGTCGGGGTCGCCGCGACGCTGGTCGCCGCCATCATCGGATCGCTGATCGGCCTGATCGCCGCCTTCTACGGCAAGGTGATCGACAACATCCTGATGCGCGGCATCGACATGCTGATGGCCTTCCCCTATCTGCTGCTGGCGCTGGCGATCGTCGCCGTGCTGGGGCCGGGCCTGTTCAACGCGCTGCTGGCGATCGCAATCGTCAACATCCCGTTCTTCGCCAGGGCGGTGCGCGGGGCGACGCTGTCGCTGGTCAATCGGGAATTCATCGACGCCGCGAGGCTGAACGGCCTCAGCAACACGCGCATCATCACCAGCGAGATCTTTCCCAACGTCCTGCCGATCATCGTCATCACCATGTCGACGACCGTCGGCTGGATGATCCTGGAGACGGCGGGGCTCAGCTTCCTGGGGCTGGGGGCGCAGCCGCCGCAGGCCGATCTGGGCAACATGCTGGGCGACGGGCGCAGCCTTATAACTTTGGCGCCCCATGTCGCGGTGGTGCCGGGGGTGCTGATCCTGGTGCTGGTGGTCGGCATCAACCTGGTGGGCGACGGGCTGCGCGACGTGCTGGACCCGCGCCTGAAATCCGGCGCCCTCTCCCGTCCCGTCGCCATGACCGACGCCGCGCCAGCCGCCGAACGCGGAATCGGCGACGATCCGGCGGAGTCGGAGACCGTGCTGTCGGTGCGGAACCTGTCCACCCATTTCACGATCGGGTCGGAGACCTACCGTGCGGTGAACGATGTCAGCTTCGACCTCAGGGCCGGAGAGGCGTTGGGCATCGTCGGGGAGAGCGGATCGGGCAAGTCGGTGACCGCGCTGTCGATCCTGGGGCTGGCGCCGACGCCGCCGGGGCGGATTGTCTCCGGCCAGGTGCTCTATCGCGGGGAGGATCTGGTCGGTGCGGATCTGAAGCGGCTCCAGGACATCAGGGGCAACCGGATCGCCTATATCTTCCAGGACCCGCTGACGACGCTGAATCCCCTCTTCCCGATCGGGGAGCAGATCGCCGAGACGCTGCGCCGGCATCAGGGGACGGATCGCGGGGCGGCGATGAAACGGGCGGTGGAACTGCTGGACCAGGTCCGGATCCCTTCGGCGGCGGAGAAGGCGGACGCCTATCCCCACGAGCTTTCGGGCGGCCAGAGACAGCGCGTGGTGATCGCCATGGCGCTGGCCAACGATCCGGAAATCATCATCGCCGACGAGCCGACGACTGCTCTGGACGTGACGACGCAGGCCCAGGTGCTGACGCTTCTGGACGAGCTGCGGCGGGAACAGGGCGCGGCGCTGATCTTCATCACCCATGATTTCGGCGTGGTGTCGGAGGTCTGCGACCGCGTCCTGGTGATGTATGCCGGGCGGATCGTTGAGAGCGGCCCCGTCGCCACCCTGTTCGACCGGCCGGGCCATCCCTACACCAGCAGGCTGATGGATTGCGTGCCGGTGCTGGGCCAGCCGGAACGATCCATCGACGCCATTCCGGGACTGCCCCCGGCGGTCAACCGGCTGCCGCCGGGATGCTCCTTTGCACCCCGCTGCCCCTATTCGATCGACGCATGCCGGCAGGGCGTCATCCCGCTCGATCTCGTCGAAGAGGGCCATCGCGCGCGATGCATCAGGACCGAGGATCTGCGCCGGGAGGGCAAGCTGTGAGCGACATCGTCGTCGATATTTGCAATCTCTCCCGCGATTTCGGCGGCGGGCGGACCATCACCGGCGGGAAGAAACCCGTGATCCGGGCGGTCAAGGACGTTTCCCTGTCGATCGCGCGGGGCAGAACGCTGGGCATCGTCGGCGAAAGCGGCTGCGGAAAGTCCACGCTGGCCCGGATGGTCGTCGGCCTGCTGGAGCCGACGGAGGGCAGCATCCGCCTGGACGGTGAGGATGTCGCCGCGCTCTCCGGCAAGGACAAGCGCGCCTTCCACCGGAAGATACAGATGGTGTTCCAGGACCCGCTCTCCTCCCTCAACCCGCGCAAGACGGTGCGGGAGGCGCTGGAGGCCCCGCTGAGGGCGCTGACCGATCTGGATGGCGCGGCGCGGAAGGCGCGGGTGGCGGAGCTGATGGACATCGTTGGCCTGCGTCCCGAATTCATCGATCGCTACCCGCACGAATTCTCCGGCGGTCAGTGCCAGCGGATCGGCATCGCCCGCGCGCTGGCCGCGCAGCCGCCAATCCTGGTGCTGGACGAGCCGGTATCGGCGCTCGACGTCTCCATCCAGGCGCAGGTCCTGAAGCTGCTGCGGGAACTCCAGGCGGAGCTGGGCCTCACCTACCTCTTCATCTCCCACGACCTGGCGGTGGTGGAGAGTCTGTGCGACGAGGTGGCGGTGATGTATTTCGGCGAGTTGGTCGAGCATGCGCCGAGGGAGAAGCTGTTCGCCAGCCCGGCGCATGACTATACCCGCCAGCTTCTCGCCGCCGTGCCGGTGCCGGGACAGCGCCGGCTGCATTAGACCCTTCCTATATGTTCCTGTTTTGTTCTATCATGCTGTATGACCGGCACGCTTCCCCTGTTCGACGGGCCGATGGACGGGATCATGAGGCGGCTTCGCGCCGCTCATGGCGACCTCCCGCCACGGCGGCGGCTCGACCCGCTGAGTCAGATGGTCCTTTCGCTGATCTCCTGCCGCACGAAGGACGAGGAATCGGGAGCGGCGTTCGACGTGCTGGTTCGACGGTTCGAAAATTGGGATGAGGCGCGGCGCGCGCCGACCGCCCTTCTCGCCGATATCCTGTCCCGCACCACATGGCCGTTGGACAAGGCGCGGTTCGTGCAGGCGTCGCTTAACGCGGTCATGGAGCGGCGGGGCTCTCTCGATCTCGATTTCCTCGACCGACCGCCGGTACCGGAGGCCAGGGCATGGCTTGAAAGCCTTCCGGGCGTCGGGCCGAAGATCAGCGCGTCAACCCTCTGCTTCAGCACCCTGGCGCGCCCGGTCCTGCCGGTGGATACGCATGGCCATCGGGTCGCGGCGAGGCTCGGCCTGATCCCCGCGAGAGCGGACGACCGAAAGGCGGACCGGCTGCTGAACGACCTCATCCCGAAAAGCTGGGATACGGCGGCGATCGATTCCTGGCATTGCCTCGTGAAGATCCACAGCCAGACGGTCTGCACCCATGACCGGCCGCTATGCGGGCGCTGCGTCCTCCGCGATTTTTGCCGCTGGCCGGGCCGCGACGCGAACGTCCAGAAGGTCGCGGAGGATCGCCGCGAGGTCTTCGGCGGTCCGCGCCAGCCAGTCGGCTTCGAGCGGAGATCCGGTCAGGGCGTGATGGCCGCCCCCGAGAAAGCCGATGCAAGGCATTCCGGCGTTCCTCGCCGCCTCGACGCCGGGTCGCGTGTCCTCCACGACGATGCAATCGGCAGGATCGAAACCCATCACGGTGGCGGCGTGAAGGAACAGGTCGGGGGCGGGCTTGCCGTTCGGCACCATAGTCGCGCTGAACAGGCGGCCTTCGAACCTGTTCAGAAGTCCGGCAACCTTCAGCGTATGGCGTAGCCGGTCCGGCGCGCTGCTGGAGGCGACGGCGACCGGCGCGTCGAGCCCGTCCAGAAGCTGCTCGATCCCCACCATTGGCCGCAATTCGCGCTCAAGCACATCGAAAAGGGTTTCGTGGAACCTCTCCTGGAAATCCTTCGGCAGCAGCCGGCCGGTGAGATCTTCTATGCGCCGTCGGCAATCGGCTGCGCTTCGGCCGAGGAACCGTCGTGTCGTCTCATCAAGGGTCAGATCCAGCCCGATTCCGGCGAGGGCGTCGCGGAAGCAGGCAAGGGCGATCGGTTCGCTGTCGACCAGAACGCCGTCGCAATCGAAGATCACCAGCCTTGCCGCCATCAGGATCGCCACCCGTCCAGCCCCTGGAAAATTCACCCTGTCATGATTCAGGGCGACCGCCTATTCCGGCGTCGGCGCATCCTCGCGGCTGAGGCCGCCGGTCTTCAGGTCACGCCAGAAGGCGGGCGGGATGGCGGCCGTCATGAGCCTCGCATTGCTTTCCGCCTCCGCCCGCGATTTGGCTCCGGGAATGACGGTGGCGACGGCGGGATGACCCAGCGGGAACTGGAGCGCGGCGGCCGGAAGGCTGACCTTATGGGCCAGGCAGATCTCCTCGATCCGCCTCACGTGGTCCTTCACCTCCTCCGGCGCCGGCTGATAGTTGTAGCGCGCGTCAGGAACCGCGCCGGTCGCCAGGATGCCGGAATTGAACGGCGCGCCCAGGATGATCGAAACCTGCTCCCGCTCGCATCGGGGCAGTAGCCCGTCCAGCGCCCCCTGCTCCAGCAGCGTATAGCGTCCGGCCAGCAGGAAGCAGTCGAACGGACCGATATCCAGCAGGCACTCGCACGCCTCCGCCTGGTTGACGCCCGCGCCGAAGGCGCGGATCACCCCTTCGTCCCGCAGCCGGTTCAGCGCCGGGAGCGCACCGGTCCGGACCTCCTCCAGCCGTTCGCCGATCCCGGCCCCATGGGTCCATTCGTCGGCGTCATGGATCAAGACCACGTCCAGCCTGTTGGTCCCCAGCCGCTGAAGGCTGTCCTCCACCGACCGAATGATGGCGTCGTAGGTGAAGTCGAACACCGGCTGGAACGGCAGTTCGCCGGTGAAGATGCCGCCCTGGCTGGCCGGCAGGCGCGGCGGCGGGACCTTTCCGTGGGGCTTCAGCAGACGCCCGACCTTGGTCGACAACACGTAGCTGTCGCGTGGATAGCGGCGCAGCACATGGCCCATCCGATGCTCGCTGAGGCCGTGGCCGTAGAGCGGCGCAGTATCGAAGAAGCGGATTCCGGTCTCATAGGCGGCAACGACCGTGTCCAGCGCCTCCTCCTCCGGCACCTCGGCATAGAGGTTCCCCAGCACGTTGCCGCCGAACCCGAGGGGCGCGACCTCGACATCCGATCCGCCGAGCCGTCGTCGCGTTGAAAGGTCGACCATGCCGCCTCCCCTACCAGCAGGTATAGCCGCCGTCGGCCAGCACGATGGAGCCGGTCATCAGGCTGGAAGCGTCCGACGCCAGGAAAAGAGCGACCGACGCGATCTCCTCGGGCTGGCCGACACGGCCCATCGGCGTGCTTTCCAGCCAGACCGGGTACATCCGCTGGTCCTGCATGCCGAAGCGGGTGAGCGGGGTTTCGATATAGGTCGGCGCCACCGCGTTGACACGGACGCCGCGCGCGCCCCACTCCGCCGCCAGGGACCGGGTCAGGTGATGAACGGCGGCCTTGGAGGCGTTGTAGTAGGCCTGCGGCTGCGGCTTGTTGACGATGAAGCCGGACATGGAGCCGACATTGACGATCGCGCCCTGCCCCCGCTTCAGCATCGCGCCGCCGAAGGCACGGCAGCACCAGAAGACGCCGTTCAGATTGACGTCGATCACGTTACGCCAATGTTCGTCGGCGACCTCCTCCGCCGGCGTGTCGCTGCGCGCGATGCCGGCATTGCAGACGAGGATGTCGACCTTCCCGTGCTCCTTCTCCAGCCGGCCTGCGACCTCCGTCACCTGATCGGGGTCCGTGACGTCGAGCTGGACGGTATGGACGGACTTCCCGATGGCGGCCTCCACGGTCGCCTTGCCTTCGGCCGCGGCCGCCCGATCGACATCGGCGATCACCACCGACGCCCCGGCCTCGGCCAGCGCCTGCACGCAGGCCAGCCCGATGGCGCGGCCGCCGCCCGTGACCACCGCCACCCGTCCGGAAAGATCGTATTTTTCGAGATACATGAAGGTTAGTCCTTGAGCGAAAACGGAACTATTTGACCGCGCCGAAGGTCAGGCCGCGCACGAGCTGGCGCTGGCTGAGCCAGCCGCAGACCAGGATCGGCGCGACGGCGAGCGTCGAGGCGGCGGAGAGCTTTGCCCAGAAGAGGCCTTCGGGGCTGGAGAAGGAGGCGATGTAGGTCGTCAGAGGCGCGGCGTCGAAGGTCGTGAGGTTGAGGCTCCAGAATGCCTCGTTCCAGCTCAGGATCACCGACAGGAGCGCGGTCGACGCGACGCCCGGCAGCGCCAGCGGCATCAGCAGGAACCACATCTCCTGCCGGGGCGTGGCGCCGTCCATCCTGCCGGCTTCCAGGATCTCCGACGGCACCTCCTTGAAGAAGGAATAGAGCATCCAGACCAGGATCGGCAGGTTGATGAGCGTGTAGATCAGGATGAGGCCCGTCCGCGTGTCCAGCAGCGACAGGTCCCGGAACAGCAGGTAGATCGGCACCAGCACGCCGACCGGCGGCAGCATCTTGGTCGACAGCATCCAGAGAAGCGTGCCCTTGGTCCGGTGGGTCGGGAAGAACGCCATGGCGTAGGCGGCCGGAATGCCGATCAGCAGGCCCAGCGCCGTCGCTCCGATGGAGACGACGACGCTGTTGATCGCGAACTTCAGATAGTCCGCCCGCCTGAACACCTCCTCATAGCTGGACAGGGTCGGATCGAAGAAGAAGGTCGGCGGCGTGGCGACGGCGTCGATCTCCGTCTTGAAGCCGGTCAGGATCATCCACAGGATCGGGAAGAACATGATCAGCGCGGCGGCCCAGCCCAGGATGACTGTCAGCGCCCTTGTGTGCGGTTTCTCACGCATCGCGGCCTCACGAATCCATGGTTCGCGCGACTGTGCGCATCAGGAAGATGGCGACGATGTTGGCCAGCACGATCGCGATGACGCCGCCGGCCGATCCCGCTCCGATGTCGAACTGCAGCAGCGCCTTGATATAGATCAGGAAGGCGAGGTTCGTGGTGGCGAGGCCGGGACCGCCGGAGGTGGTGACATAGATCTCCGCGAAGATGGTCAGGAAGAAGATCGTCTCGATCATCACCACGACGGAGATCGACCGGCGAAGGTGGGGCAGGATGATGTAGAAAAACATCTGCACCGGCCCCGCCCCGTCGATGCGCGCGGCTTCCTTCTGCTCATTATCCAGCGACTGGATAGCGGTTAGCAGGATCAGCAGCGCGAAGGGAATCCATTGCCATGAGACGATGATGATGACCGAGAGCATCGGCAGGTTGGCGAACCAGTCGACAGGAGGCAGGCCGAATAAATCCGTGATCCAGGCGAAAATGCCGTTCACCGGGTGCATCAGCATGTTCTTCCAGATCAGCGCCCCGACCGTCGGCATGATGAAGAAGGGCGCGATGATGAGCAGCCGCGCTGCCCACCGGCCGGGGAAATGCTGATCGAACAGCACGGCCAGGAGGGTGCCGAAGACGACCGTGATGGCCAGCACCGAACCGACCAGGACCAGCGTGTTCCACATCGCCCGCCAGAGCGCCGGGTCGTTCAGCAGATAGACATAGTTGTCGAGCCCGGCGAAGCCGGTCAGCGTCGGGTTCAGCAGGTTATAGCGCTGGACGGAGAACCAGAGCGTCATCGCCAGCGGCACGATCATCCAGACCAGGAGGACGAGAACCGAAGGCGCGACGAGCGGCAGCGTGTTCACCCGCCGGCGCTGCTGCATGAAGCGGTTGATCGCCATGAGCGCATTCCCGATGCTGGAGGGGTACGAGCGGAGGGCCGGGGCGAGAGCCTGCACCCTCGCCCCGGCCGATCCTTCGTCAGTCGATGTAGCCCGCCTGCTGCATCGTCCGTTCGGTCGCCTCCTGCGCCGACTGCAACGCTTCCTCGACGCTGATATTGCCGGCCAGCGCCGCGGCGATCACCTGCCCGACCTGCGTGCCGATACCCTGGAATTCGGGAATCGCCACGAACTGGACGCCGGTATAAGGAACCGGGTCGCGCGTCGGGTTGGACGGATCGGCGGTCAGGATGGCGTTCAGCACCCGATCGGCGAAGGGCGCGGCTTCCTGATAGGCCGGATTGTCGTAGGTCGACTGCCGGGTGCCGGGAGGAGCGGCCACCCACCCTTCCGTCTCGCCGACCAGCGCGATGTACTCCTTGGAGGTCGCCCAGGCGAGGAACTGCTTGGCCGCCTCCTCCTTCGAGGACGAGGCCGGGACGGCCAGCGCCCATGACCAGGACCAGGCCGAACCGTTGGGCGTCACCGCGACCGGCGCGGCTGCAACCCCCGTCACGTCGGCGACCTGGCTTTCATTCGGATTGTAGATGTATCCGGCGGCCGAAGTGGCGTCGATCCACATCGCGCAATTGCCCGAGGCGAACAGCGCCCGATTTTCGTTATGGCCGTTGGAGCTGGCGCCCGGCGGGCCATAATTGCCCAACAGGTCGACATAGAAATTGATCGCCTCAGTCCATTCCGGGCTGGTTAGCTGCGGCTGCCATTCCATGTCGAACCAGCGGCCGCCGAAGGTGTTCACCAGCGTGCCGACATAGGCCATGTTCTCGCCCCAGCCCGGCTTGCCGCGCAGGCAGATGCCGTAGATGTCATTCTCCGGATCGTGAAGAGTTTCGGCGAAGCCGCGGATGTCCTCGTAGGACGGCTCCTCGGGCATGGTCAGCCCGGCTTCCTCGAAGAGGTCGGTGCGATAGTAGGTGAAGGAGCTTTCAGCGTAGAAGGGCACGGCGTAGAGCGTCCCGTCATGGGACAAGCCGTTCTTCACCGGGTCGAATATGTCGTCGTAGTCGTATTCCTCGCCCAGATCGTCGACCGGCAGCAGCCAGCCCTGGGCGCCCCAGATCGGCGTCTCGTACGCGCCGATGGTGACGATGTCGAACTGGCCGCCGCGCGTCGCGATATCCGTCGTCACGCGCTGACGCAGCACGTTCTCCTCCAGCACGACCCACTCCAGGTCGATGCCCGTCTCCTCCTCGAACTGAGGGGACAGGCGCTGCATGATGATCATGTCCGCGTTGTTGACGGTGGCGATCGTCAACGTCTCCTGCGCGGCGGCCGTCCCCGTCGCGCAGAACAGAAGTCCCGTCGCGAGAAAGGCATAGCGGGATACCGACATGTGCGCCTCCTCCTGTCTTTGATGGTCCGAGATGCCCTTGACGAGGCACCTGCTTGTTTGAGCATTCGCTCAATTGGCAATCATATGCTCACTCTTGATGGAATTTATGTCAAGATGCGCATAGGCATGACGATCTATTATTGCAGCGCAATATAGCCAAGCGGCGCGCAAATGCTTGAAAGGACGCCGATGGGCACTCTAAGAAGCAATGAGCGTTTGTGTGGCGGGAAAGGGCCAGGATGACCGATCCGATCAAGAGCGAGATCGCTCCTGCGGGTACTAGGCGGTTGGATCAGGCGGCGAGGGCCGCCTGGCTCTACTACATCGCGGGCAACACCCAGGATGAGATCGCGACGAAGCTGGGCCTCTCCCGTCCCGGCGCTCAACGCCTGATCGCGCTGGCGCAGACGGAGAAGCTGATCCGCTTCAGGATCGACCATCCGATCGTCGCCTGCATGGAACTGGCGGAACGGCTGACGGAGCGGTTCAAGCTGGATTATTGCGAGGTGGTGCCCAGCGACCCCGCAAAGCCCGGTCATGTGGCCGGGCTGGCCGCCGCGGCGTCGGTGGTGATCGACCGCTATCTTTCCGAACGCGCCCCCCAGATCCTCACCTTCGGCACCGGCCGGACGCTCCGCGCCACGATCCGGGAGGTGTCGCCGACCGACCAGCCGCAGCACAAGGTTGTCTCCGTCGTCGGCAACCTGACCCGCGACGGCAGGGCGACGCCCTACGATGTCGTCATCCGGTTGGCCGACAGGGTCGGCGCGCAATGTTTCCCCCTGCCCATGCCGCTGATCGCCGAAAGTCGCGAGCAACGGACCTTCCTCCACGCCCAGCATTGGGCGGAAGTGGTGATGGAGATGGCCTCGGCCGCGAAAGTCTCCTTCTTCGGTGTCGGCCCGATCGGATGGAACGCTCCCCTGCATATCGACGGCTTCATCAAGGACGCCGAACTGGCGGAGCTGATCGAGTTGGGCGCTGTCGGAGAGATCGCGGGCTGGGCCTATGACACGGACGGGCGGATCGTCGAGGGCGGCACGAACGACCGGGTGACCGCCCTGCCCCCGCACCAGCCGCCCGGCAACCTCACCATCGGCATCGCTGCAGGCGAGAACAGGGCGCCGGCCATCCGGGCGGCGCTGAAAGGTCGCCTGCTCACCGGCCTGATCACCGACGAGGCCGCGGCCGCCGCGATCCTTTCCGCCGTGCCCTGACGCCAAAGCGCAGGTGTACGCCTTTGGGATAAGCCCCTTGTTCCCAGCTTCTCCGCCGTCCTTTTCCGGCTGTACGGTTTAGGCAATGTGCGGGAGCGATGGCGAGGCGGCCATGCAGGTTACGCATGAGAAGGTGATCAGGTTCGGGGCCTACTGGCGGTCGCGCTGCCATGACGGGCTGCTTCCCGCGAAGGCCGACATCGTCCCGGAGGATTTGGGCGCCATCCTGGCCAACGTATCGCTATGGCAGGTGATCGGCGATGGCGACGATTTCCTGTGCCGGCTGCGCGGCGAGAATTTGGTGTATGATTATGGCCCTCATCCTCGGGGACGCCGGCTCAAGGAGATGATCCGGGAGAATCCCCTCATCTCAGGTCTGGCCCAGGATTTCAGACGATGCCTCACGCTCCATCAGCCGATCGAGATCGCCGATCATTTCGCGGTCGAGCCGCAGGCGATGAAGAGGACCGTGGGGCTGGTCGCGCCCTTGTCCATGGACGGCGTGGAGGTCGACATGCTGATCTGCTGCGCGGTCCATCTTAGCCTGGAGCATGGCGACTGGCATGAGATTTCCATTCCCCGGACGGCGCCATGGGCGCTGCCCCGGCAGGAAGGCCGCACGTTGCAATAATCCATCGAAGATCGTCAAATCGCGAACGAAGACGATGCCGACACGTTAGAACCCGTGTCGCGACGATTTCTGGAATGGTGAGCGATGCTATCCCGTCCCTCAGCCTTCAGTCAGGTTCTGGATCTGCGCGACACGCCAGTCGACGGAGACACGGACTTCCAAAGCCGGGCGGTGGGCAGCTTTTATCGATGGTGGCTGGAGGCGGCCGATGGTTTGCCGCCAAACCGCCGCCTGTTCGACGTGACCGAACACAAGGGCGTCGTGGGCAAGCTGTTCCTCGTGGAGGCCCAGAATGACGGGAACTTCCTGCTGAAGCTTCATGGCGAAGAGGTGATCCGGATGTTCGGGCGCAACAATACCGGCAATCTGGTGATGCCCGGGGACGGCAGCGAATACGGCCACGCGCTCCACGCCTATTACACCACCGTGGTCACCGAGCGGCGATGCCGCATCTGCACGGGTACGCTCAGCATGTTCGACCGGAGCCACATCGCCTTCGAATCGGTGGATTGCCCCTTCGTCGACGATAGCGGCCGGGTTTCGGCGATCATCGGCGTGATCGACAAGCTCCGACGCTAGCCGGTACTAGCCGGCGCTCCGAAGCTCCGCCTGCTCCTGCCGCCAGACCCATGGGCGCTGCGCCCGGCCCGACCACATGCCCTGGCCCGTCGCCTGCGCCCGCGCCTCATGGGGCTCATAGCGGTTCGACAGGCCGCGATAGGAGAAGGCCCAGCCTTTCAGCACCATGACGCCGCCCAGGTCGACGTTTTCAAGCCGGCAGACGCCCGAACGGTTGGTCGAAGGCAGCGCGGCGAACAGGGTGCAACTCGCATCGCGGCCGTTCAGCAGGCGGGTCAGGACGTTCTTCGCGGCCAGGCCGCAATCATAGGGGCGGCCGTCGCGGGTTTCGCAGAACTGGCCCAGCTCCGGCGCGTCTATGCCGTAGAGCCTGACGATCATCCCGTTCACGGACAGGAGATCGCCTTCCAGCACCTGGGTCAGGCCGGTGATCTCCTCGTATGGATCGAACTGGCTTTGCGCCGACGAAGGGCCGGCCGGCAGGAACGATACAGCGAGAAGCAGGGAAGAAAGGATCCAACGCATGGGAGAGGGAGCGTACCAGAGCCGGGTTGCCTTTTGCTTAACGCCGAGTTGACCGTTCCCCTTCGCATGGCGATGTTAGAACGATCTTCCCTGCCCTCCCCCAAAGCCATCGGAGCCCCCGCCCATGACGGCAGAAACCGCCGCCGCGAAGTTCGGAATAGGCCAAGCGATCCGCCGCAGCGAGGATCCGAGGCTGCTGACCGGCCGCGGACGCTATACCGACGATGTCGTCCTGCCCGGGCAAGCCCACGGCTATTTCCTGCGGTCGCCGGTCGCCCATGCGACCATCGGCGCGATCGAAACGTCCGAGGCCCTGGCAGTGGAGGGCGTCATCGGAATCGTCACCGCCGCCGATCTGGACGCCGACGGGATTGGAACGCTGCCATGCGAGGTGGGGCTGAACAACCGCGACGGCAGCGATCTGACAAAGCCGCCGCGTCCCGCGCTGGCCCGCAGCCGGATACGCCATGTCGGGGAGCCGTTGGCACTGATCGTCGCGGAAACGCTGGAGATCGCCCGCGACGCGGCCGAACTGATCGACATCGACTACGACATGCTCCCCGCCGTGGCCGATCCTGTCAAAGCCCTGGAAGGCGGGGCACCCGCGCTGTGGGACGAGATTCCGGGAAATCTGGCCTTCGACTGGGAGTTGGGAGATTCCGGCAAAGTCGCCGACGCGCTGGCGCGCGCCGACCGCACCGTCAGCCTGAAGCTGGTCAACAACCGGGTGGTCGCCAACCCGATGGAGGCGCGCGCCTGCGTGGCCGACTATAGCGACGGGAAGTTCACTTTCTACGTCTCCAGCCAGGGCGCGCACGACATGCGCGACACGCTGGCCGGCGATATCTTCCGCCTGCCGCACGACCGGTTCCACGTCATCACGCCGGATGTCGGCGGCGGCTTCGGGATGAAGCTTTTCCTCTATCCCGAATATGTCTGCACCCTCTACGCCGCGCGGAAGTTCGGACGGCCTGTGAGATGGGCCTCGGAACGGTCGGAAGCCTTCATCAGCGACGATCACGGCCGCGATCATGTCACGAACGCCGAACTGGCGCTGGATGCCGATGGGAAGTTCCTGGGCCTGAAGGTGGAGACGGTCGCCAATATGGGCGGGTATCTCTCCGCCGCTGGCCCCTTCATTCCGACGATGGCCGGTTGCCGGATGCTGACGGGGCTTTACCGGATGCCTGCTGTCCACGTCTCCGTCCGGGGCGCATACACCAACACCCAACCGGTCGACGCCTATCGCGGGGCCGGGCGTCCAGAGGCGGCCTATCTGGTCGAACGGCTGGTCGACGCAGCCGCGCGGGAGATCGGCATCCCGCCCTGGGAACTGCGGCGCCGCAACTTCATCCCGGAGGATGCCATGCCCTACGACACGGCGCTGGGCCTCACCTATGACAGCGGCGCGTTCGACAAGAACATGACCGACGCGCTGGAGATCGCCGACCAGGCCGGTTTCGAGGACCGGCGGCGGGAGGCACGCAGGCGAGGCAAACTGCGCGGTCTCGGGCTCTCCACCTATATCGAGGCATGTGCCGGCGGCCCGGCGGAGGCCGCTCGCATCGTCGTGGAGAAATCGGGCGAGGCGACGGTCTATGCCGGTACACAGTCGAACGGCCAAGGGCACGAAACCGCCTATAAGCAGATCGTCGCCAGCCGCCTCGGCCTGTCGCCGGAGGCGGTGACGGTGGTCCAGGGCGACACCGCGCGAATCAGGACCGGCACGGGCACGGGCGGATCACGCTCCATCCCGGTCGGCGGCATGGCGATATCCAGCGCGTCGGAGGCGATCCTGGAGACCGCGAAGGTGAAGGCGGCCGACATGCTGGAAGCGGCGACGGCGGATATCGAGATCTCCGACGGAATCTTCACCATCGTCGGCACCGACCGATCGATCGCCTTTGTCGAGGTGGCGAAGGCCAGCGCGGAAGACATCGCCTTCGACGAGGGCGGCGACTTCAAACCGCCCGCCGCCACCTTTCCCAACGGCGCCCATGTATGCGAACTGGAGATCGATCCCGACACCGGCGCGACGGAGATCGTCGCCTATACGGTAGTCGATGATTTCGGCGTGGTGCTGAATCCCCTGCTGCTGGAAGGCCAGGTCCACGGAGGCGTGGCCCAGGGGATCGGTCAGGCGCTGCATGAACGCACCGTCTATGACGAGAACGGGCAGTTGCTCAGCGGATCGCTGATGGATTACGCCCTTCCCCGGGCGGACAATCTGCCGTTCCTCACCTTTCGCACCAACGTCGTACCCTGCAAGACCAATCCCATGGGTGTGAAAGGCGCGGGCGAGGCCGGCGCGATCGGCGCGCCGCCGGCGGTCATCAATGCGGTGGTCGATGCCCTGTCGGATCATGGCGTCGCCCATGTCGACATGCCGGCGACGCCGGAGGCTCTATGGACCCTTATCTCCGAACGCGGAGCGGCTCAGCCATGACGGTCGTTACGGCGATATCCGAGGATGAGCGGCTGCGCAGCGCCGTCCGCGTGCTGGCCATAGAAGCCGGCCGCGCGATCCTGCAGATCTATGGCGGCGACGACCTTGCCGCCACGATCAAAGATGACGGCAGCCCGGTGACGGCGGCGGACGCGGCGGCTGAAGCGATCATCCTGAAGGGGCTGCGCGACCTTACGCCCGGCATCCCGGTGATCGCGGAGGAAGCGCACAGCGCCGGCTGCTGCCCCGCTTCGGGGGGAGATCGGTTCTGGTTGGTCGACCCGCTGGACGGCACACGAGAGTTCCTGAACCGCAGCGGGGAGTTCACGGTCAACATCGCCCTGGTGGAGCATGGCCGCCCGGTGCTGGGCGTCGTCCATGCGCCGGCGCTGGGCCGGACCTTCTGCGGCCGCGTCGGCGGCGGCGCCATGCTGGATGATTCCGACCAGCCGACCCGGACCATCGCCGCCCGCCCGCCGCCGGCGGCGGGCGCCGTGGTGGTGGCGAGCCGCCGCCATGGCGACGCCGACAGGCTGCGCGCCTTCCTGGCCGACATGCCGGTCGCGGAGGAGAAATGCGTCGGCTCCTCCCTCAAATTCTGCCTGATCGCGGCGGGCGAAGCGGATATCTATCCCCGCTTCGGCCGGACGATGGAGTGGGATACGGCCGCGGGACACGCGGTGCTGAATGCAGCCGGCGGATCGGTGGAGACCGAGGACGGCGCGCCGCTCCACTACGGCAAGCCGGGATTCGAGAATACGGACTTCATCGCTTTCGGATGCCGGTCTTGACGCGGGATCCGGCGGAACAGAAGCGGATCGCGCTGAACCTGCTTCTGGACGCCTGGGACGCTGCCTTGCGGCAGGGCGTGGCGCCGGAGCTTCTGGCGACCACGGCCATCTATACCGCCCTCACCGACATGGTGGAGGAGCATGGGGAAGAGGCCATCGCCCGATTGATGGACGATCTGCCGGATCGCATCCGCCGGGGCGACTTCACCCTGAAGCCGCCGCCGAACTAGCCTCGACCTCGCATATCATCGCATCGGCCTGCCCCCTTTCGGGGGGAAGTGCCGCGCGCACCTTTTAGCGGTCGAATTCCGTCATCGCCATGGATGACGGAGGACGGGGTGATCGACATCTTGACGAATGTCGACCGCAGGGCGCGGGCGGAGGATTTCGACGCGATGCACCTGCTGCGCGGCCGGGTTTTCAAGGATCGGTTGGGCTGGGAGGTCGATTGCCGCGACGGCCGCGAGCGTGACGCTTTCGACGATCTGGATCCGACCTATCTGCTGGCGTTCGGTCCGACAGGGGCGGTGGCCGGATCATGGCGGCTCCTGCCGACGACCGGCCCCTATATGATGAAGGATACCGAGGCTTTCCACCCGCTGTTGAAGGATGGCGAAGCGCCGCGCAGGCCACGGTTGTGGGAAGCCAGCCGCTTCGCCGTCGATATGGGGTCGGGCAGCGACGGCGGGCTGGCGGCGGTCGGCCAGATCACAGCGGAGCTGTTCCACGGTCTTGTCGAACATTGCATGGCGGAAGGAATCGAGGAGATCCTGACCGTGTACGATCGGCGGATCGCCCGGCTGCTGCCGCGCGTGGGCTGCCATCCATTATGGACCGTCGGACCGATGCCGATCGGCGGCGTCCCGACCCATGCCGGCCTGTTCGATGCCGGCCCGGCGATGCTGGCCGCCATAAGGGAGGCGACCGGCATATCGGGCAGCGTCGTCGGGCACGCGCCCTGGCGGAAAGGTCAGGCCGCATGATTTCCGTCCACTCCCCCCTTTTTGGGGGACTGCCGAATGCATGCGCATGCAGTCCAATGCTTCCGATATCCGGAGGCGGAAAATTCCGCCGCCGCCCCTATCGGGAGCGAAGTGATGAATGTGTTCGGTTTTCCTATACGGCCCCATGCCGCGGGCGACCGCCCTGACGCGCCGGCATCGGCGGAGACGCTGCTCCACTGCCTGGACTATCTGCAGATGGAGACGTCCCGCGCCGGCTTCGCCCTTGCCGCCGCACTGGTCGGCGCAGCGGCGGAAGCGGTGCGCGACATCGCCGACGACCAGCCTTCCGACGACAATGTAATCGCCTTCACGCCGGGAAAGACGACCTGCTGAGGAGAAACCGCGCCGTCCCGGCGGGGTAGGATCCGCCGCCGTCTCCCCGGACTGGTCATCCGAGGAGCGGATTCATGACGAGCCTTGCCGAAACGACATTCCAGCAGGTCCTGCCCGACCCGCTTGCTCGTCGCCGGAAATCGGTGCTGGGCGACCTGCTGGACATCCGCCGCGATCCGCTCCGCCATTTCGTGGAGATGATGCGGCGGCACGAGGACGCCGTCTCATACGATATAGGCTTGGACCGGGTGGTGATGCTGAACGCGCCGCGGCTGATCCGCCACGTTCTCCAGGACAACCACCGGAACTACGTCAAGAGCCGCTTCTATGAGCCGCTGAGGCCGATCCTGGGGAACGGCATCTTCCTTTCCGAAGGGGATGAGTGGCTGGCGCAGCGGCGATCCGCCAGCCCGGCCTTCGCCGGCGCCCAGTTCGAGCGCATGGCGCGGGATATCGTGGCCGCTACGGACGAGACGCTGGACCGTTGGGAGGATTATGCGCGAGCCGGCACGGCCTTCGACCTGTCGATGGAGATGATGCGGCTGGCGCTGGATTGCGCCGTCCGCGCGCTGTTGAGCATCCGGCTGGAGGACGATCATAGGGCGATCTACGGCGCGTTGACCGCCCTCCTGCGCCGGGCGGAGAGACGGGTCTGGACGCCCCTGCCGCCGCGAATCCTGGACGTGTTCGACCGGCGCGGGCTGAAATCGCTGCGCATTCTGGACGAGGTTACGGGCCAGGTCATCGCCGATCGTCGGGCGATGGCCGATCCGCCCGACGATCTGCTGACGCATCTGGTGAGGACTCATGAGGGCGACGGACCGGACGATGCTACGAACCAGCGCCTGCTGCGGGACCAGGTGCTGTCGATCATCCTTTCCGGCCATGAGACCACCGCCATCGCGCTCGGCTGGGTCTTCGCGCTTCTGTCAAGAAACCCGGACGTCGCACGGCGGCTGACTGAAGAGGTCGATCGCGTGCTGGAGGGCCGGCCGCCGAACTATGCCGATCTCAAATCCCTGCCCTATTGCCGGATGGTCTTCGAGGAATCGATGAGACTCTACCCGCCGGTGTGGACGATCTCCCGCCGGGCGCTGGCGGACGATTCCATGGACGGGGTCACCGTCAAGGCCGGGCAGACGGTAATGGCCTGCGCCTACGCCGTTCACCGGAACCCGTCGCTTTGGGAAAATCCGGAAGGCTTCGATCCGACGCGGTTCCTGCCCGACCGGATCGAGGCACGGGAGCGGTATGCCTACTTCCCGTTCGGCGGCGGCCCCCGGACCTGCCTCGGCAACAGGTTCGCGCAGATGGAAAGCTGCCTCATCCTCGCCATGACCGCGCAGCGTTTCCGCCTGGACCTAGTCCCCGGCCGCCCCGTGACGCCGGAGCCGATGATCACGTTGCGCCCTCGCGACGGGATCTGGGCTACCGCACACACCGTCAAAAAGAAGGAACGATTGGCAGCCTGAGATCATCCGAGGGTTGCATCGACAAGCGACGACGGCGACAGTCCACTGCCCGACAGGGGCATCGGTTCCGTCACGTCACCATCCATGCATCGCCCTCTCCTTCTTCTCTCCATCCTGTTCGCATCCTTTCCATCCTTCGCCCAGCCCGTCACCGAAGATGGCGGGGCGGGGCTGGCGGTGTGGCCCAGCGTCCGGACCTTCGACGAAGGAGATCTCTGGGCCGGCGCCGGTATGGATCAAGACAGGACCGTCTTCTACGCCGGATTCCAGCCGCTGCCCTGGGCGGAACTGGTGCTGCGGCGGAACGAGCCTGCCGCGACGAACGGCGGAACAACCGTGCTGGACGCGAAGATCGCGTTGCTGGACGAGGGGCGCTACCAACCCGCCCTCGCCTTCGGCTTCAGCGGTCTCGGCTCGGAGAGCGGGACCGAGGGAGAATATCTTGTCCTGGCCAAGCGGTTCGGCGGATTTGACTTCCATCTCGGCGTCGGCTGGGGACGCTTCGCGGGCGATGGCGACCTGCCCAATCCGCTCCGCGCGCTCGGTTCCGGCTTTGGCGAGGCGCGGTCATCGGGCGACCATGTCTGGAACGCCGCCCTCTCCGGGCCGGAGATCGGGATCATGGCCGGAATCGCCGCCGATACGCCGATCCCCGGCGTGACCGCCATACTGGAGAGGGGACCGCTTTCGACCGGAGACCAAACCTCCGCATTGCGCGTCGGATTGGCTTGGCAACCGACAAGCTGGTTTCAGGCGGGTGCGAGTTGGGATGTCGAGGGACGGGTCGGGGTGCGGGCGACCTTCCGTCTCGGCGCGAACGACATCCCTACCGCCCGACCCTCAAGCGTTCCGCCGGTTCCCGTGCCGAGAGAACAGGCTCCCGCCGCGACCGATGTCACGGCGCTGGAGCAGGCCCTGCGGTCGGAGGGGATTGCAGCATCCGTCGCCGAACCGGCGGAGGGAACGCTGGCGATCGCCGTCGAGCATCGTCCGGGAGAGGCGCTTCCGACCACGGCAGGCCGGGCCGCCCGCGTCGCGACCCGCTATGCCGGAGCACCCGTCCGGGCCTTCGATATCGGCATGTCGAACCGTGGGCTCGGCGTCAGCGAAGTCACCCTCTACCGCGACGATATCGAGCGGACGGCCCGTCACGCCGTCAGCGCGGAAGAGATGTGGCGGACCGCCGATCCGCGACCGTTCGGCAATCCGTCCCCGCCCTCCGGCCTCGGCTTTGGGCTGTATCCGTTCCTGGACCTCGATCCCGACGGCGACGGCCATCGCGCCGGGCTCGTTGCCGAGGCGGAATACCATCACCGCACCGGCATCGTTCTGGGCGCGGCGGCGCGGGCGGCCTATACCGACCAGCGACAACGATCGCTCGATGTCGAGCGGCTGGATATCTCCTGGCTCCGTCCCGTCGGACGAAATCTGTTCGGCCGCATCAGCGCCGGCTGGTTCGACGAGTATCATGCGGGCCTTGAGACGGAAGTTCTCTACCGCCCCTACCGCGCCCGCTGGGCCATCGGCGGCTCTATCGGGATGATCGCCCGCAGGGCGGAAGGCCATGCGCTCGCGCTGGAGCGGGAGGCGGTGGCAAGCGGCTTTCTTGACCTGCACTACCGCCCGTCGATCGACGGACTGGAGACGCGGCTGTCATTTGGCCGCTTTACCGGCGGGGAGTTTGGGGCGGAGATCGGACTTGCCCGCCGCTTCCCGAATGGTGTGGTCGTCGGGGCGGTGCTGGGTTTGAATGACGGCGCGGACCGGTTCCATCCCTCGGTGCGCCTGTCGGTGCCGCTTCACGCGCTGGCGCCACGCGGCCTGCGATCGATAGCGGAGGTGACGGTCGAGGATCGGGACGCCAATGCGGCTCGGCGGGTCGACCAGCGGCTATCTCTTATGGGCCTGACGGATTCAGCAGGTTATAGCGCTATATCAAGAGAATGGCCGCGTCTGCTGAAGTGATTTCTTAAACTGCTTGCGGAGGATGGATGGACAGCGCGTGCCCTATCGCCGTTTTCAGGATTTCAGGCTCATAAGGCTTGCTGAGTACGTAGGTCGGCTCCGGCCGCTGTCCTGTCAGCAGCTTTTCGGGATAGCCCGTTACGAAGATCACGGGCACGTCAACGACCTTCAGGATGTCCTGCACCGCGTCGATACCGTTGTCGCCGCCGCGAAGCTGGATATCGGCCAGCACGAGCTGCGGCCGCTCGCGGGAGGCGATGGCGACGGCATCCTCATGACGGGCCGCCGATCCGCAAACCTCATGCCCCATCTCACCCAGCAATCGGGCGAGATCGAGCGCGATCAGCGGCTCGTCTTCGATGATGAGCACGCGCGCCGGCACCTGGGCCGCGATTTCGCCGCGCGCATGATCCAGATGGTCGCGAACCTCCGACTCCTCGATCTTCAGGATGAAGGACACTTCGTCGAAGGTGAATCCTTCCATGGAGACCAGCAGCAGTACCTGCCGTTCCACCGGTGGCAAGGCGGCCAGCCCGCGTTCCAGCGGATTGCCGTTCAGCGCGTCGACGCCGGAATCGAACGGCGAACTGCCGTCGGCCGAGACGATCGTCCAGATATCGTGGAACAGGGCGTAGAGCTGGAGCCTGAGGTCGCCGTCCGGCGCCAGCCTTTCGGGCTCTTCCAGCAGGGTCTCAAGACAGATACGCACATAGGCGTCCCCCCGGTCCTGCGCGCCCACCAGTGCACGCGCATACCGCCGGAGCAGCGGTATGTGACGGACGATCCGTGTCGAGGGGTCGGTCATGGTCGTGTCCCTGTTCTCGTTCTTCGCCATTCACGGCCGCCGCTCCCGCCGCCGCAACAACGAATGTTAATTCCGCCTCCAAAATGGCGGTGCCGATAGGTAGAACGCCACTATGACATGATTGCGGCGTGGGCGGGGGTTACACTTTGTTAATCGGCCCCGTCATTCCGCCGGATGGCCGTGAAGCTCAGCCCTCAGCTTAGCCGCCGTGGCGCCCGCCGGCCTGGTGAACCCGGCCAGCAGATCATAGAGCACCGGCACCACGAAAATCGCCATCAGGGTGGAGAAGCTGACGCCGCCGACCACGATGATGCCGATCGCCTGCCGGCTTTCAGCCCCCGCCCCGGTCGCCAGCGCCAGCGGCAGCGCGCCGAAGGCGGTGGCGATGCTGGTCATCAGGATGGGGCGCAGCCGGGTCGCCGACGCCTCGGCCACCGCCTCCCGGATCGATCGGCCCTCGTCGCGAAGCTGGTTGGCGAACTCCACGATCAGGATGGCGTTCTTCGCCACCAGCCCGATCAGCATCACCATGCCGATCTGCGTATAGATATTCACGTTGAGGCCCAGGAGCGCCACCGATCCCAGGGCACCGAAGATGGCCAGCGGCACGGTCAGCAGGATGATGACCGGATGGACGAAGCTCTCGAACTGCGCCGCCAGCACCAGGAAGACGATCAGGAAGGCGATGGCGAAGGTGATGTAGAGGGAGGCGCTGGATTCCAGGAACTCCCGGCTCTCCCCTTCGAAGAAAAGCTGGGCGTGAGCCGGCAGCAATTCTCTCACCGCCTGCTCCACCTCCGCGATCGCCTCGTCAAGCGTTGCGCCCGGCGCGAGGGAGCCGCTGATGGTGATCGACCTCAGCCGGTTGTAGCGGTTGAGTTCCGTCGGCCCGGCCGCATCGGTCAGCGTGATGAGGTTGATCAGCGGGACGAGCGTGCCGCTTTCCGCCCGGACGAAGACGTTGGAAAGATCGCGCGGCGAGGCGCGGTCGGAATCCTGCGCCTGCAGCACGACATCATATTCCTCCCCACCCTGAACATAGCGGGTGACGGTCCGCGATCCGAACATCGTCTCGAGCGTCTCCCCGATATCGCGGATGGAAATGCCGAGATCCGCCGCCCGTTGCCGGTCGATCGACACCCGAAGCTCCGGTTTCGTCTCGTCATAGTCCGAAGACAGGTTGGTGACGTTGGTGGAGGTGGCGAAATGGGCCAGGAGGTCGTCGGTCCAGGCCTGGAGTTCCTCATAGGTGCTGCCGCCCAGCACGAACCGGACAGGGCTGTTGGTCCCTCTCCTGCCCAGCCCGCCCGGATTGATCGCCGTAGCGCGGATTCCCGGTATCTCCGACAGTTCCGCATTGAGCCGCGTCACGATCTCCTGCTGCGTCACCGTCCGTTCGTCCCAGGGCTTCAGCCGGCCGATGAAGATGGCGCGGTTGACGCCCGTGCCGCCGAATCCGGGCGACAGGATCGACAGCACGCTCCGTAGGTCGCCGCTCTCGATATAGGGCCTCAGGATCGCCTGGATCCGCTCCGCCTCGGCGGCGGTATAGTCGAGCGTCGCTCCTTCCGGCGCGGTGGCGGAGATGTACATGGAGCCGCGATCCTCCGTCGGCGCGAACTCCTTGGGCAGTTCGACCAGCAGGAGGAAGGCCCCGGCCGACAGGGCGACGGCGATTCCGAGCACGATCAGGGGCGCGTCCAGCGCGTGGCGCAGCAACCGCCCATAGAGACTGGTCATGCCGTCGAAGACGCAGCCGGTGGCCCCGTGGAACCGCCCCTCGGCGGAGGCCGGGCGCAACAGCCGGGAACACATCATCGGCGTCAGTGTCAGCGCGACCACGCTGGAGAAGAGGACGGCCGCCGCGACGGAGATGCCGAACTCGCTGAAAAGCCGGCCGACATCCCCGTCCAGGAAGGATATCGGCACGAAGACGGCGCAGAGGACCATCGTCGTCGCGATGACGGCAAAGCCGATCTGCCGGGCGCCGAGGAAAGAGGCGACCAGCGGCGTTTCTCCCAGATCGATACGCCGGCTGATGTTCTCCAGGACGATGATCGCGTCGTCGACGACAAGGCCGATCGCCAGCACGAAAGCCAGCAGCGTCAGCACATTGATCGAATAGCCCATCGCCGCCAGCACCATGAAGGAGGCGGTGATGGAGATTGGAACCGTCACGATCGGGATCAGCGTCGCGGACAGCCGGCGCAGGAAGACGAAAACGACCGCCACCACCAGCGCCAGCGCGATGCCCAGCGCATGGAATACCTCATAGATGGATTGTTCGATGAAGACGCTGTCGTCGGAAGATATCTCGATCCTGATATCGTCGGGCAGGTTGACGCGGACATCCTCCAGCGCCTGCCGCACCCCGGCGGAGACGTCGAGCGTGTTGGCGGTCGATTGTCGGGTGACGCCAAGGCCGATGGCGTCGACTCCGTTGACCTGGAAGGCGCCGCGTTCGTCTCGCGGCGCAACCTCCACCTCCGCCACCTCGCCCAGCCGGACCAGATAGCCGTCCTGCCGCGCGATGACGAGGTTCCGGAATTCCTCCGCCGTCTGCAGACGCGTGTCGGTGCGAACGGTGAATTCCCTTTGCTCGCTCTCCACCCGGCCGGCCGGCAGTTCGACATTCTCCGCCTCCAGCGCTTCCTCGATATCGCTGACCGTGATCGATCGCGCCGCCATGGCGTTGCGATCGAGCCAGATGCGCATCGAATATTCCCTTTCGCCGCCGAGCCTGACCTGCGCCACGCCCGGCACGGTCGCCACCCGATCGACGATGAAGCGGTTGGCATAGTCCGTTAGCTCCAGCGCGTCGCGCCGGTCGCTGGTGATGGTGGCCCACAGAATGGGACTGGCGTCATTGTCAGACTTTCGGATGACCGGCGCGTCGGCTTCGTCCGGCAGCGACCGCGACACCCGACCGACGGCGTCGCGGATGTCGTTCGTCGCTTCGTCGATCGACTTGCCCAACCCAAATTCCAACCTGACGCGCGACGACCCGGCGCGGCTGGAGGAGGTGATGGTGTCGATGCCCTGGATGCCGGCGACCGCCTCCTCTACCACTTGGGTGATCTGCGTCTCGATCACCTGGGCCGACGCGCCGGAATAGCTGGTGCTGATGGACACCACCGGCCGATCGACATCGGGATATTCCCTGACCGACAGTTCCATGAAGGCGAACAGTCCCAGCACGATCAGCAGCAGGCTGACGACGATCGCGAAGACCGGCCGGCGGATGGCGATGTCTGAAACGACCATGGGGTCGACGCCCGATCAGCTGTCGGCGACGGGGGCGGCCGGCTGCTCGACCTCAGCCGAGACCGGCGCGCCGTCGCGCAGACGCTGGACACCGCGGATCACCACCATATCCCCTTCCTCAAGCCCGGACGCGATCTCGACATCACCATCGTAGCGCGCGCCGATCATGATCTCCCTGCGCTCCGCCTTCCCGTCGCCGACGACGTAGACGAACTGGCGCTCGCCCTGCGGCACCAGCGCTTCCTCGGAGATCAGCAGTGCATCGGAGCGAACGTCCAGGGTCACCCGGACGGTCAGGAACATTCCCGGCCGCAGGAAACCATCGGAGTTCTCCAGGACCGCCACCGCCGCAATGGTTCGGTTGACCGGATCGACCCGGGTCCCGATGGTCTGGATCTCGCCTTCGAAGACATGGTCGGGGAAGGCGTCGCTGGTCACCATCACCGGCAGGCCGGGCGCTACCTGGGACAGAAGAACCTCGGGAATGGCGAAATCCACCTTGATCAGCGACAAATCGTCCAGCGTCACGATCAGATCGCCCGGCGACACCAGCGCGCCCAGACTCACCTGCCTGATACCCAGCGTGCCGCCGAACGGCGCCGTCACCTTCGTGTCGGCGAGCCGCGCCGTCGCAGCCGCGACATCGGCCTCCACGGCGGCCAGGCCAGCCTGCAATTGATCGACCTGCGCCTGGCTGATGCTGGAGGACCCCAGCAGGGTCAGCGCCCTCTCGACCAGCCGCTGGGAGTTGTAGAGCGCGGCTTCCGCGCTGGCGAGATCGGCTTCGGCCTCGTCCGCATCCAGCGTCACGATCACATCGCCTGCGTCGACGGTCGCGCCGTTTTCGAACTCGATGGATTCGATCGTGCCCTGAACCTCCGTGGTCAGCGCCACCGCCTCGTTGGCCCGGCTGGTGCCGATGGCGTCCACGGTTTCGGAGGCGACGCCCACCCTCACCGGCTCAACGACAACCGGAATTTCCAGCGGAGCCTGGCGGATCGCAGCGTCCGCGTTCTTGCCGTCGTCGGTCACGAACTGCCAGACGCCGAAGCCGCCGCCCGCGAGGACGGCCAGGATCAGCATCTGCTTCCACGGCGACATCAACGCTTCCTTCCTTTCCCTTGCCCTCCACCTCGCAACTTCTTCCGCACGATCAGGAGATAATATTAATACTAGTTCGATATTCTTGCATGAATCATGAACGAGCCTTGAATGGAAATTCGCATCGCGCGGCGATGAAACCCGGCTAGGATATTCTTCATGGTCTTGCCGTTCGATCCTCCCGCCGCCGCCCCGCTCTACCGGCAGGTGAAAGAGATCCTGGTGGCGCGGATCGCCAAGGGCGACTGGCGGCCGGGCGACATGCTGCCG
The DNA here is from genome assembly GCF_039839375.1 of Inquilinus sp. CAU 1745. Classification (NCBI taxonomy): domain Bacteria; kingdom Pseudomonadati; phylum Pseudomonadota; class Alphaproteobacteria; order Rhodospirillales; family Rhodospirillaceae; genus Inquilinus; species Inquilinus sp. CAU 1745. The sequence continues at coordinate 51,171 of NZ_JBDOQU010000001.1, read as the reverse complement.
TCGGAACCCAAGCTGGCGGCAGAGCTTGGCGTCAGCCCCGGCACGGTCCGGAAGGCGCTGGACGAGATGACGTCCGACAAGCTGGTGCAGCGCCGCCAGGGCCGGGGGACCTTCGTCGCCACCACCACGTCGGATTCGGCGCTGTTCCATTTCTTCAAGCTGGTCGACGACGACCGCCGCCCGATGATGCCGGAAAGCCGGGAACTGTCACGCCTCATCCGCATCGCGACCGCCGATGAGCGGCGCGTGCTGAAACTGGGCCCGAAGGAACGCGTGGTCTGCATTCGCCGGCTGCGCGCCAGCCGTGGAACGCCCATGATGGTGGAGACGGTGACCCTGCCCCTCCGGCGCTTCCCGGAGATGGAAGGTTATGCCGAGGAATTTCCGAACACGCTCTACGACCTCTACCAGTTTCGCTTCAACGTGACCGTCCGGCAGGTGACGGAGGTGTTGCGCGCCGTGACCGCGACGGAGGAGGATTCCGCGTTGCTGAAGGTGGAGGTCGACTCACCTCTTCTGGAGATCGACCGCGAAGCGTTCACTTTCGATCATGAGCCGGTCGAATGGCGCGTCTCCCGGTTGGACACCAGGCATGCCGCCTACCTGAACGTCATCGACTGAGACGGCCCTTGCAGCCCTTTTGATCTTATGTCTTATATAAGACTAAGATCGCAGAGGGGCCATTATGCGCTTGCTGTTCGTCGATGCCGGCAATTACTGCCGTTCCCCCGCCGCCGAAGCGGCAATGCGGGCGAAGCTGGAAGCGCGCGGGCTTATCGGCCGCGTCTCCGTCGGCTCGGCCGGCCTCAAGGACAAGCATGTGGGCGATACGGCCGATCCGCGCGCCGTCGCCGTCTGCACTGCGCGGGGCCTGACCTTGGACGGCTTCCGCTGCCGACAGATCGCTGAACCGGACTTCCGGCAGTCTGACCTGATCCTGGCGATGGATTCCGCGACGCACGACGCCCTCCTGACCAGACGACCGGCCGACGCGACCGTGGACATCACCCTTTTTTTGGAAGCGGCGGGTGGCGGCGACATTCCCGATCCCTACTATGGCGGTGACGACGGCTTCGCCGCCATGATGGACCTGATCGATCGGGGAGCAGCCGCGCTCACCGACATGATCGCCTCCGACCTTCACTCCGAAAGCTGAACCGATAGACATGCGCCACGACCTCAACCTCACCGAAGACCGCCCGACCTTCGTCACCCATCTGGAATGCTCCTATACAGGCGAGCGCTACGAGGCCGACCGGCTGCACAATCTTTCGAAGGCCGGAAAACCGCTGCTGGTCCGCTATGACCTGGAGGGCGTAGGCAAGGCGCTGACGAAGGAAAAGCTGGCGTCGCGTCCCGCCGATCTGTGGCGCTACCGCGAATTGCTGCCGGTCCGGGAAACCGGGGACATCGTCAGCCTGGGAGAGGTCGTGACGCCGATCCTTCCCCTGCCCCGCATGGCCGAAAGCCTGGGCGTCACCGGCGAAATACTGGTCAAGGACGAAGGCCGCCTGCCGACCGGCTCCTTCAAGGCGCGCGGGCTGGTCATGGCCGTCTCCATGGCCAAGGCGCTGGGCGTCAGCCACATGGCGATGCCGACGAACGGCAATGCGGGCGCCGCTCTCTCAGCCTATTGCAGCCGCGCCGGCATCAAGACGACGATCTTCTGTCCGGAGGATACACCGCCGGTGAACGTGTCGGAGATCGACATCCAGGGCTCCGATGTCTACCGGGTCAACGGGCTGATCGACGATTGCGGGAAGCTGGTCGGCCAGGGAAAGGAAACGGTCGGCTGGTTCGACGTATCGACCCTGAAGGAGCCCTACCGGATCGAAGGCAAGAAGACGATGGGGCTGGAACTGGCCGAACAGCTCGGCTGGGAGGTTCCGGACGTCATCTTCTATCCCACCGGCGGCGGCACCGGCCTGATCGGCATGTGGAAGGCATTCCAGGAGCTTGAGGATATCGGTTTCATCGGGTCGAAACGGCCGCGCATGGTGGCGGTCCAGGCCGCCGGCTGCGCGCCAATGGTCAAGGCGTTCGAGACCGGAGAGGAACATGCCCCGCGCTGGGAGGACGCCCACACCATCGCGTCCGGCATCCGCGTCCCCCAGGCGGTGGGGGATTTCCTGATCCTGCGCGCCGTGCGCGAGAGCGGCGGCTTCGCCATTGCGGTTGAAGACGGAGCGATCGAGGAAGCGCTGGCCGACGTTGCGCGGACGGAAGGCTTCCTCCTCTGTCCTGAAGGGGCGGCGACCTACGCCGCCTATCGGCAGGCCCTGGCCGACGGGCGGGTGGCAAAGACCGACCGTGCCGTGTTGTTCAACTGCGCGACCGGGCTGAAATACCCGCTGCCGCCAGTTTCCCGCACGCTGGACCGTCACGCCGCGATCGACTTCACACGGTTCGCATGACCGGCCGGATCGTCATCAGCGAGTTCATGGATGATGAGGCTGTCGACCGGCTGAAGGCGGCGGCCGAGATTGTCTATGATCCTTCGCTGGTCGACGAACCGGACAGGCTGCGCCCGCTGCTGCGACACGCCGACGCGCTGATCGTCCGCAACCGCACCCAGGTTCGCGGGGAAATGATAGAGGCCGCGCCTTCCCTGAAGGTCGTCGGCCGGCTGGGCGTCGGGCTGGACAATATCGACATGAAGGCCTGCGTCGCCTGCGGGATCGAGGTGATCCCCGCCACCGGCGCGAATGCGGCGGCGGTCGCGGAATATGTGATCGCCACGACGCTGATCCTTCTGCGCGGCGCCTATGGAGCGACGGAGGAAGTGCTGGGCGGCGGCTGGCCCCGCACCCGACTCGTCGGCGGGGAGGCGCAGGGACGCACGCTTGGCCTGCTGGGTTTCGGCATGATAGCGCGGGAGGTGGCCGCCCGCGCCCGCGCGCTGGGCATGAGGACCATCGCCCATGATCCGATGCTCCCGGCCGACGATCCCGCCTGGAGCGCACATGGGGTCGAGAGCGTCGATTTCGAACGGCTGCTCTCCGCCAGCGACATGCTGAGCCTCCATGTCCCGCTGACCAAGGAAACGCGCAACCTGATCGGCTCCGCCGCGCTTGCGCGGATGAAGTCCGGCGCAGTGCTGGTCAATACTGCGCGCGGCGGAATCGTGGACGAGTCGGCGCTGGCCACAGCGCTGAGAGACGGTCGGCTGGGCGGAGCCGCGCTGGATGTGTTCGCCGAGGAACCGCTGGCGGCAGGCACATCCCTGTCCGGCGCGCCGAACCTGATCGCCACGCCCCACATCGCCGGCGTCACCGTGGAATCCAACCGCCGCGTCAGCGCGATGATCGCCGACAAGGTCCTGGCGGCGCTGGGGGCGTCCGCAAGATGACCGGCCCGATCATTTGCGTCGGGGCGGCCGTGCTGGACCAGATCTATGGCGTCGCCACCCTGCCCTCCGGGGCCGGCAAGCATTTTGCTGGGAGCTACCGGGAGACGGGCGGCGGGCCGGCGGCGAACGGCGCGGTGGCGATCGCCCGTCTCGGCGGCCGGGCGGCGCTGTGGGCGCGGGTCGGGTCGGACGAGGTCGGCGTCAGGATCGTCGGCGACCTAGCGCGCGAAGATATCGACGTTTCCGGCATCCGACGTATAGAAGGCGCGGTCTCCGGCGTCTCCGCGATCATCGTCGATGACGACGGTGAGCGCATGATCGTCAATCATGCCGACCCTCGGCTTGATCGCGATCCGTCCTGGCTGCCGTTGGGAAACGTCGACAGCGCAGGCGCCGTGCTGGCGGATCTGCGCTGGCCGGAGGGCGCCATCGCCGCTCTTACGCGGGCCAGGGCCTCCTCCCTTCCCGCCATTCTCGACGCCGATACGACACCCGACGTGGCCTCGGTCGAGGCGATGATGGCGGCGACGCATGTTCTTTTCTCTCAGCCCGCCCTTCGGACCCTGTCGGGCGATGAGGATATCGCGGCCGCCCTCGCCATCGCCGCCAACCGCATCGGCGGCTGGGTCGGCGTCACCTGCGGTGCGGATGGAGTCTATTGGCTGGAGAGCGGCAGCCTTCGCCATCTGCCCGCCTTCCCTGTTCGGACGGTCGATACCACGGGCGCGGGCGATGTCTTCCATGGCGCGTTCGCGCTGGCGATCGCCCGGGGAGAGGCCACGGACAAGGCCCTCCGCTTCGCTTCCGCAGCGGCCGCCATCAAATGCACCCGCTTCGGCGGACGGGACGGCATCCCCGTCGCGGCCGATATCGAACACTTTCTGAAGGACGCCGCCGCATGACCCTTTCGGCCGGTAAATATTGGGGCCTGCGCCGCATTGCGGATTCCGAGGGTCGGTTCAAGATGACCGCCGTCGACCAGCGCCCCCCGATCAAGAACCTGATCCGGGAACGGCGTGGCGTCGAGGCCGCCGCCTATGACGATATCGCCGCCGTGAAGAGGCTGCTGACCCGGGAGCTTGCGCCGCACTCCTCCGCCATGCTGCTGGACCCCCATGTCGCCTATCCGCAGGCGATCGAGCATGTCAGCCCGTCGCAGGGAGTGATCGCGACGCTTGAGGATTCGATCTTCGAGGAGACCGAGGGCGGCCGGAAGAGCGCGGAGATCGATCACTGGAGCGTCGCCAAGATCAAGCGCATCGGGGCGGATGCGGTGAAGGTCCTGGCCTGGTACCGGCCGGACGCCGGCGAGGCCGTCAAGCGCCACCAGCAGGAGTTCGTCCAGCGCATCGGCGAAGCCTGCGCACGCTACGACCTTCCCTTCGTGTTCGAGCTGCTGGTCTATCCGCTGGCGGCGGACGATCATCAGACCAAGGACTATATCGAGCACAGGGACAAGCATCCCAAGCTGGTGCTGGAAAGCGTCCGGGAGTTCGCCGATCCGAAATACGGCGTCGACCTGTTCAAGCTGGAAAGCCCGATACCCGCCGCTTCCCTGCCGGAGCCGGGCGCGGAAGGCGCAGACACGGCGCAGGCATGGTTCGACGAGCTGGGCCGGACGGCCGGGCGGCCCTGGGTCATGCTGTCGGCCGGGGCCGGCATGGAAGCCTTCCGGCGCGTCCTGATCTATGCCTACAAGGCCGGGGCGAGCGGCTATCTGGCCGGACGCGCGATCTGGTGGGAGGCATTTCAGGCCTTTCCGGACATGAAGCGCATGGCCGAGGAGCTGCGCCGTCACGGCGTGCCCTACATGGCCGACCTCAACGCGCTGACCGACCGGATGGCGACGCCCTGGCATCGTCACCCGGCCTTCGGCGACGCTCCGGCGCTGGCCGGAAAAGGCGACAGGTTCCGAGAGACCTATCCCGACTTCGAGGGCAAGCCGTGACCGACCGCCGCCGCATAGGCGTCGCCGCCCTGGCCCGCGCGACGTTCGACGTGCCGTTCGCGGAGGAAACGGCGCGGGGGGCATTCGCCGCGCTACGCGCCCTGGACGTCGATCTTGTCGGACCGGAGCACCTGCTGTTCGATGCCGACACCGCGCAGGATGCGATCGAAAGCCTGCGGGCTGAGAAGCTGGATGCGCTGATCCTGCTCCAGGTCACCTTCACCGACGCGGCGACGGCGGTGGCGCTGGCGGATGCCATCGACGCGCCGCTGCTGCTGTGGGCGTTTCCGGAGGAGCGCACGGGCGGCCGGCTGCGGCTCAATGCGCTGTGCGGAATCAATCTGGCCGCCCATGCGCTGCGGAAGCGCGGCCGGGCCTGCGGGTATGTCTACGCATCGCCCGAGGCAGCGGGACCGGACCTGCTCCGCGCGCTGGACACGCTGCCATCCGAACCATCGCCTCCGCGTCTCGATCCAGCACCAGACGGTTCGAGGGAAGCGGAGGAGATCGTCGCGCGGCTGGGGACGATGCGACTGGGCGTCGTCGGCGGCCGGCCGGAGGGGTTCGAAACCTGCGCCTACGACCCCGAAACCCTGCGGAGGCTGACCGGCGTTATTGCGGAGTCGGTTGAGCTTCCGACGATCTTCGCCAGCGCGCGATCAGCGGAAACGAGCCGCATCGCCGAAGCTCGCACTAGAGCGGAGGCCGATCTGGCCGAGCTCGATACGGTGGAGCAGGAACCGCTGGAGAAGAGCCTGCGGACCTACGCCGCGCTCTCCGACCTTGCCCGAAGCCGCCGGTTCGACGGGCTGGCCGTTCGCTGCTGGCCGGAATTCTTCACCGACTATGGCTGCGCGGCCTGCGGCGCGATGGCGATGCTGAACCAGGACCGCATCCCCTGCGCCTGCGAGGCCGACGTCTATGGCGACGTGACCAACCTCATCCTCCAGCAACTCACCGACGATCCGGTCTTCATGGCCGATCTCGTCGATGCGGATGCGGAAAGCGACAGCGCGGTCTTCTGGCATTGCGGGCTGGCCCCCGTCTCCATGGCCGATCCGCGCGAGCGGCCGAGGGCGACGGTGCATTCCAACCGCCGCAAGCCGCTGCTGGGCGAATTCGCGCTGAAGCCCGGCCGGATCACGATCGCCCGCCTGTCCCAGGCCGGCAACGTCCCGCGCATGGTGATCGGCGGCGGCGAAATGCTGTCCGCGCCGAAGAGCTTCGGCGGCACGTCGGGCGTCGCGAGGTTCGACCGGCCGGTCGGGCAGGTGCTGGATGCGATCATGAGCGAGGGGCTGGAGCACCACTATTCTCTGACCTATGGCGACCATCGCGCGGCCTTGGCGGCCGTGGCGGGTCGGCTGGGCCTGCCGGTCCAGATACTGGCGTGAGCGGCGATACCATGATCGATCCGATAAACCCGCTCTGGAACCTGCTGGACACCGTCCGCGGCGTGGCGGAAATCGACCGCGACGGATCAGACGTCCGGCTCGACTCCGATCTTGGCCCCATTCGCCTTTCCGCTTTCGCGCCCGGCATCTTCCGGCTGCAGGTCGGCGAGGCCGCCGGCCGGCCCGACTACGGCATGCTGGCTGCCTCCCCCACCCCGGAGAACGTCACGGTCTCCGGCGACGGGTCGGGCTGGACGATCGTCCAGGGAACGGCCTCCCTCACCTTCCGGCCCGACCCGCCGCGCATCGAGCTGAAGCGCGAGGACAAACCCATCCTCAGCGGCGTCACCGACCGCCACTTCGTCCGGCCGCAAAGACTGCCGGGCCTGGCGCGGACGGATGATGGCTGGTTCGTCGCCTTCTCTCTGGACAGCGGAGAGCCGGTCTACGGGCTTGGCGAGAAATGGGGGCCGCTCAACCGCCGCGGCCAGTTCGTCGATAGCTGGACCCATGACGCGCTGGGCGTGAACGGGGAGCGTTCCTACAAGAACTGCCCCTTCGCCTGGAGCCCCGAGGGGTGGGGCCTGTTCGTCCACACGCCGGCCCGCGTCCGCCACGGCGTCGGCTACCCAGCATGGTCGCACCGGTCCTTCGGGATCGACGTGCAGGACGATGCGCTGGACCTGTTCCTGTTCGTCGGCGACAGCCCGGCGACGCTGCTGGAGCGCTACACCCACCTGACCGGCCGGATGCCGATGCCGCCGCTCTGGGGCCTGGGCGCCTGGATCAGCAAGGCCTATTACAGAACGCCGGAGGAAGCCTTGGCCGCCGCGCGGACCATGCGCGACCGGAACCTTCCGGCCGATGTGCTGCTGCTGGACGGCAGGGCGTGGCAGGACACGGATACCCGCTTCGCGTTCGAGTGGGACCGAAGCCGCTATGACGACCCTAAATCCTTCATCGACCAGCTTCACGCGCTGGGCTTCCGGGTCTGCTGCTGGGAATACCCCCTCGTCTCCACCCGAAGCCCGCTGTTCGATGAGATGGCGGCCAAGGGCTGGCTACTGAAGGATCCGGAGACCGGCGAGGCCCATCGCTACCATTGGGACCATGAACCGTTTGGCAGCGTGCTGACCCCGCTGCCGGAAAGCGGTATCGTCGATTTCACCCATCCCGAGGCCTATGGCTGGTGGCGCGACCGTCATGCCGATTTGTTCGCGGCCGGCGTCGACGCGATGAAGCCGGATTTCGGCGAGCAGGTGCCGGAGACGGCGGTGGCCGCCAACGGCGATTCGGGACGCCGGCTGCACAATGTCTATCCCCTGCTCTACAACCGATGCGTCTTCGAGGCGACCGAGCAGGCCTATCCCGGCGAGGCGATGGTCTTCAGCCGCGCCGGATGGACCGGCAGCCAGCGTTATCCGATGCAGTGGGGCGGCGATCCGCAGAGCGACTGGCAGGGAATGGCGGCGAGCCTGCGCGGCGGTCTTTCCTGGGGGCTGACCGGCGGGCCCTGCTACGCCACGGACATCGGCGGCTTCTACGGCGACCAGCCGGACGCGGAGCTGTTCATCCGCTGGACGCAGGCGGCCGTCTTCTCCTCCCACATGCGTTTCCACGGCATCGGCCCGCGCGAGCCCTGGGCGTTCGGCGAGGCGGCGGAGACAATCGTCCGCCAGTGGATCGAGCTTCGCTACCGGCTGCTGCCCTATATCAGGGGCGTCCTGGCCGAAGCCTCTGCGACCGGCCTGCCCTGCCAGCGGCCGATGGTCCTGGCCTTCCCGGACGATCGCGCCGCCTGGGCGTTCGAGGACCAGTTCATGTTCGGCCGCGACCTGCTGGTCGCGCCGGTCCTGAAGCCGGGCGGGGACATCCGCTTCTACCTTCCCGAAGGCGACTGGATGGATTTCGCGACGGGCGAGGCCCATGAGGGCGGGCGAAGCCTGCGCCGGACGGTGCCGCTGGACCGGCTTCCAGTCTTCGTCCGGCGGGGCAGCCTGGTCGCGCTGGGGCCGATCGTCAGCCATACCGGCATGCTGTCCTCCCCCGGCGGGATCGAGGAGATCAGGCTCTATGGCCCGGTTGAAAGGCCGCCGGTCTTGCCGGAGGGGATTGAAATCCAGGTGGTCGACGGGCGGCTGGAAGGTGTTGGTGAGGATATCCGGATCGTGGAGATGGACGGTCGACGGGCGGGGTGAAGCGATGTCATCGTGGCGGACGGTATTGGGGAGCGGATAATGGCGAACGTGGTCCTGCGCGATGTCGTGAAGAAGTATGGCGACCTCCAGGTCATCCACGGCGTCGACCTGGAGATCGAGGCGGAGGAACTGGCGGTCTTCGTCGGCCCTTCGGGTTGCGGCAAATCCACGCTCCTTCGCATGATCGCGGGGCTTGAGGAGATCAGCGGCGGCGAGATCGAGATCGGCGGCCGCACCGTCAACGCGCTGCCGCCGCGACATCGCGACATCGCCATGGTGTTCCAGGATTACGCGCTCTACCCGCACATGTCGGTGCGCGAGAATATGGGTTTCGGTCTGAAGATGCGGAAGGCGTCGGCCGGCGACATCGTCCGGCGGGTCGACGAGGCCGCCGATATCCTCCAGATCGGCCACCTTCTGGACCGCAAGCCGAGGGAGCTTTCCGGCGGCCAGCGCCAGCGGGTCGCCATGGGCCGCGCCATCGTCCGCGACCCGGTCGCCTTCCTGTTCGACGAGCCGCTGTCCAATTTGGACGCCAAGCTGCGGACGGAGATGCGGACCGAAATCAAGAAGCTCCACGACAAGCTGCGCGCCACCATCATCTATGTCACCCACGACCAGGTCGAGGCGATGACGCTGGCCGACCGGATCGTCGTGCTGCGCGACGGCGTGATCGAGCAGGTCGGCACGCCGGACGACATCTATAACCGCCCGGCCAACAAGTTCGTAGCCGGCTTCACCGGATCGCCGCCGATGAACTTCGCGGCCTGCCGGCTGACGGAGGATGGCGGCGGGCTTCGCCTCGACTTCGGCGAGTCCGGCGGGCTCCCCGTGCCGCCTGAGCGGGAGGAAGCCTGCCGGGCGCATATCGGCCGGCCGCTGCTGTTCGGCATAAGGCCGGAGCATCTGGCGCCGGGCCGGGAGGGCGACCTGTCGACGCTCAGCCTGCCCGTCCAGGTGATCGAGCCACTTGGGTCGGACACGCTGGCCTTCCTCGACCTGGGCGGACATGACGTAATCGCCCGTCTGCCGCCGGAGAGCGCCCCGCGCACCGGCGACCGCTTCCCGATCGCCTTCGCCATGGACCGTTTCTACCTGTTCGATCCGGACAGCGAGAAATCCCTGGCCATCGGGAGTCCGTAGACCCTTCAATCACTCAACATCAAAAAGGGAGGAAACAACGATGACCAAACGTCACCATCTGATCCTGGGCGGACTGACCGCGATCGGCCTTGCCGCTTCCGCCACGGCCCAGGCGCAGGATCTGCGCGTGTTCATCGGCGGCCAGCAGCGCCCCGACGTCATGGAGCCGCTTCTGGAGCGGTATGAGGAAGCCAACCCGGGCGTGAATGTCGAGCTTGAGGTCGGCGGCGCGACGTCGGAACTTCAACAGCAATATCTGACCACGGTGCTGACCAGCGGCGACAGCGCCATCGACGTCTTCCTGATCGACGTCGTCCGCCCGGCGCAGTACGCCGCCGCCGGCTGGGCCGAGCCGCTGGACAGCTATCTGGGCGAGGAGCGCGACGCGATCCTGGAGCAGTACCTGCCGGTCTACGCCGAATCCAACCAGGTGGACGGCGAGTTGATCGGCCTGCCGGCCTTCGCCGACGCCCTCTTCCTTTATTACCGCAAAGACCTTCTGGAGGAGTACGGGTTTGAGCCGCCGACAACCTGGGCAGAGCTAATGAGCCAGGCGAAGACGATCCTGGAAGGCGAAGGCGATCCGAACCTCCAGGGCTTCTCCTATCAGGGCGCGCCGATCGAGGGCACGAACTGCACCTTCCTCGTCCCCTATTGGGGCGCCGGCGGCGAGCTCCTGAACGCCGAAGGCGAGGTCGACATCGACGAGGAGGCCGCCATGCAGGCCTTCGACTTCCTACTGTCGACCATCGAGCAGGGCGTGACCAAGGAGAACATCGCCGAGGTCGCGACCGACACCACCCGCCAGGAATTCCAGTCCGGCAACGTCGTCTTCGCCCAGCTCTGGGGCTATGGCTGGAACCTGTTCCAGGGCGAGGACAGCGCCGTGGCCGGCAAGGTCGGCGTCGTCCCCCTGCCCTCCTTCGAGGGCGGCGAGCCGGCGACCTGCATCGGCGGCTGGCAATGGGCGGTCAGCGCCTTCTCCGACAACAAGGAGCAGGCGGTCGACCTGATCCGCTTCCTCTCCGGACCCGAAGGCTCCAGCCATCTGGCGGTCAACGCGTCGAACCTGCCGGCGATCCCGTCGGTCTACGAGGACCCGGCGGTGCTCGAGGCCAACCCGTGGTTCGCCCAGGCGCTGCCGGTCGTCCAGACCGCCCGGTCGCGTCCGGTCAGCCCCCGCTATCCGGAGGTGTCGGAGACGATCCGCACCAATACCAACGCGGTGCTGGCCGGCATCAAATCCCCTGAGGACGCGATCGCCGACATGGAGGCCCGCCTCCAGCGCGTGCTGCGCTGAACCGCAGCGGGGGAGGCGTCCACCTCCCCCGCCCTTTCCGCACATCAGGAGACGAAGGCGGCCCCATGACCGCGTCGGACACAATCCCTTCGACCCGCAGGCGGTTCTCGCTGGGCGACCTCAGCGAACGGTCGCTGGGGCTGCTCCTGCTGCTGCCGGCGGCGGCGCTGTTGAGCCTGATCGTCCTCTATCCGGTCGGAAGGCTGATCTATTCCAGCTTCTTCACGATCCGGCTGGCGGAACCCTGGATCGGCCGCCCCTTCGTCGGGCTGCTGAACTACCGGGATGCGCTTTCCGATCCGCGCTTCTGGGACGTGACCTGGAACACGGTCCTCTACACGCTCATCACCGTGCCCGGCGCCATGATCGTCGGGCTGGGGCTGGCGCTTCTGGCGAACCTGCCCTTCCGCACGCGCTGGCCGGTCCGCCTTTCGCTGCTGCTGCCCTGGGCGCTGCCGCTGGTCTTCGCGGGGCTGATCTTCCGCTGGTTCTTCGATTCGACCTACGGCATCGTCAACGACATCATCGCCCGGCTGGGCTTCGAGCCGCCCCTGTGGCTGATCGAGCCGGCGCTGGCCTTCGCCGCCATCTGCATCGCCATCATCTGGAAGACCTCCAGCTTCGTCGCGCTGATTCTGCTGGCCGGGCTGCAGACGATCCCCAAGAGCCTATACGAGGCGGCAACCGTCGACGGCGCATCGCGCTGGCAATGCTTCCGGCGCATCACCCTGCCGATGCTGATGCCGGCGATCGTGGTCGCGATGATCTTCCGCACCATCACCGCGATCCAGACCTTCGACATCCCCTACGCCATGACGCGGGGCGGCCCTGGCCGCACCACGGAGACGCTGGCGATGTACATCCACACCACGACGCTGGACTTCCTGGATTTCGGCTACGGGTCCACGCTGGCCGTGCTGATGTTCATCGTGTCGATGCTGGCGACAGTTTTCTACCTGAAGCACATCTACGGATCGAACGGGTAGGGAACCGCCACGATGGACAATTTCAACCGCCTGTTCGCCGACCACCGCGTCTGGCTGCGGCTCGCAGCCCTGATCGTGGTGATGAACGGCCTGTTCCCGCCGCTCTGGATCTTCCTGACATCGCTGAAGACGGAATCGGAGCTGACGAGCCTGCCGATCACCTATTGGCCGGCCGATCCGACCATCGTCAATTACATGACCGCCTTCAGCGAACAGCCGCTGCTGCGCTTCCTGCTCAACAGCTTCGTCGTCGCCTGCCTGTCGACGGCGCTCGCGGTCTTCGTCTCCAGCCTCGCCGCTTACGCCATCGCCCGGCTGCGGGTGCCCTTCCGCAATCTGATCCTGGCCGGGATGGTCGCCGTCTCGACCTTCCCGCTGATCACCCTGATGGTCCCGCTGTTCGAGATCATGCGTGCGCTCGGCCTGCTCAACACCTACCCGTCGCTGGTCCTGCCCTATGCGGTGCTCAGCATGCCGGTCTGCACGCTGGTGCTGGTCAGCTTCTTCTCCGGCATTCCGCGCGACCTGGAGAACGCAGCGATGATCGACGGCTGCACGAGGCTTGGCGCGCTCTTCCGGGTCATCGTCCCGCTGTCGGCTCCCGGCGTGTTCACGGCAGGGCTGCTGGCCTTCGTCAACGCCTGGGACGAATTCCTGCTGGCGCTATCCTTCATGTCCAGCCAGGAGATGAGGACGGTTTCGGTCGGCATCACCCTCTATCAGGGCGAGTTCGCCTTCCCCTGGCCCCTCATTTCAGCGGCGCTGATCGTGGCGCTGGTGCCGATCACCATCCTGATCGTCGTCTTCCAGGAGCGCGTGGTGAGCGGGCTAACGGCCGGCGGGGTGAAGGGATAGGGGTACAACCAACTTCACCAACCAAGGCCCCTCACCCAACCCTCTCCCCGGAGGGGCGAGGGCAAAAAAGTAAGCCCTCGCCCCTCCGGGGAGAGGGAGGGACCCGTCCGCGTAGCGGATGGGAGGGTGAGGGGGACAATCCTTCGGCCGCGCGTCGACCACCGGGCGAAACCACCCCCTCACCAAACCCTCTCCTCAACGGCGAGAAGGCTTTTCCGGGCGTCATCATTTGTCATCATTCGTCGTCATTTTGGGCGCCTCGTTCCTCACCATCGTCATGCCGGACCACGATCCGGCATCCATGGGACGTCGATGGCGGGCAGGGCCGAATCCGGTTCTTCACCGCCGGCGCGGCGTCGCCGGCCTATGGATTCCGGCTCGGGGGCCGGAATGACCAACTGGGGCGTGGCAGGCTTTTTCTGGTGTTGGCTTTTGTCGGCTTTTTCCTGCTGAACAATAGCGCCGCCCGTCCCCCATCGCCGTCATGCCGGACCCCGATCCGGCATCCATAGGGCGTCGATGGCGGACGCGACCGTACCCGATCCTTCGCCACCGGCGCGGCGTCTCCGGCCCATGGATTCCGGCTCGGGGGCCACTGGTGTCCGGTTTAGATTTTTCCGCGACCTATGCGATTAAAAACGGCTTATCGCACTCGCACCAGTCGTCCCGTCAGAGCCGAAGGCCGACGAGGATCAACTCCCTTAAGCGATTTCTCCGCCAAAAGTCGCTGAAACAACGGTGGCAGGCACTCCTTTGACGACTTAAGAGAGTCTCTGAGACTGGTGCACACAACCCGATATTCTAAACCGGACACCAGTGGCTCGGGGGCCGGAATGACCAACTGGATCGTGGCGCAGGGCTTTTTCTGGTGTGGGCTTTTGTCGGCTTTTGGTTCCGCGCCGGCATGGTTCGACAGGCTCACCATGAGGGAGAACGGGTGGGAGTTCGGGCGACTGTTGCAGGAATACTATCCTGTCCGGACGGTGTTGTCTAGGCGACTACGCGGTCGGAGGACCAGGTGCCGGCGGTGGCGAAGATGCGGGCGGGGTCGGCGTAGCGTTTCTCCACCAGGGAGCGGTAGAAGCGGCCTTCCTGTTCGCGGTCGATTTCGCCGTCGAGGCCCGTGGCGATGGCCAGCGCCTGCTGGAGCGAGGCGACCATGCCGGAGCCTTCGTCGAACTGGGCCTTCACCCGCCACACGATGTCGTCGGGCAGCAGGTCCTCGCAGGCCTTGCGCAATATCCATTTCTCGACGAGCCGCCCGTCCGGCTCCCGTCTCAGCTTGAGGTCGACCGGGATGGTCTGGGCGAAGGCGATCAGGTCGCGGTCGAGGAAGGGCGTCCGCGCTTCCAGCCCCTGGGCCATGGTCAGCCGGTCGACGCGTTGGAGGTTGATGTTGTGCATCGTGCCGAGCGAGCGCGTGATCTCCTGCGCCAGGGCGACCGGGTTGCCGGCATAGGGTTTGTGGTAGGCGTAGCCGGCGAACAGCTCGTCCGCCCCCTCCCCGGTCAGCGTCACCTTGACGTGCCGGCGCGCCAGAAGGGCGGCGAAATGGGTCGGCACGGCGCTGCGGACGAGGTCCACGTCGGGGCTTTCCAGATGGTAGATCACCTCCTCGAACGCCGCGGCGATATCATCCGCGGTGAAGCGGAGTTCATGATGGTCGCTGCCGATATGGTCGGCGACCCGCCGCGCGGCGGCGAGGTCGGGGCTGCCTTCGACGCCGACGGCGAAGGTCCTGAGGCCGCCGCCGAGCACCCGGTTCGCCAGCGCGGCGATGATCGAGGAATCGAGCCCGCCGGACAGGAAGGCGCCGAAGCCAACGTCGCTCATCGACCATTTGCGGACGGCATCCTCCAGCACCAGCCGAAGCTCCGCCGCCAGACCGTCGACGTCCAGCCCCGGCTCCGGCAGGGCAGCGCCGTGGGGCATCCGGTGCCAGCGGCGCAGGCCGTGGCGGCTATCGAAGAGATGGCCGGGCGGGATGGCGGCGACATCCTCCACGCCCAAGCCGTCGAACGCCTTGACCTCAGACGCGAAGGCCAGCCCCTCGCCCAGCCGCGCCATGTAGAGCGGCTTGATGCCCAGAGGATCGCGGGCGGCGATCAGCTTTTCCCCGTCGCACAGCACGAAGCCGAACATGCCGTCCAGCCGGTCGATCCAGCGCCCGCCCCCGGTCCCCCGACTGGCGGTATCGAAAAGACGGATGATCGTCTCGCTGTCGCTGTCCGTCCGGAAGAGGTCCGCGCCGAGGATGGCCCGCAGGTCGAGGTGATTATAGATCTCACCGTTGGCGACCAGCGCCGCGCCGCCATGATGGATCGGCTGGCGGCCATTGTCGGGGCCGATGATCGAAAGCCGGCAATGGCCGAGGATGCCGGGGCCGTCGCCGACCCGCCCGATCGCAAATTCGTCAGGCCCGCGATGGGCGATCTTCCGCGTCATCGAAGCGGCCAACTCCTCCGAGCCCGCGTTCCAGAGCGCGACGATGCCGCACATAGCTTCCTCCTGTCCTTCAACGATTCCGGCCCATCCTGGGCGATCGGCGGAGGGTTGGGAACCCGTCAGGTCTCGATCCGGTCGCCGGTGTGGGGATCGAACAGGTGCAGCTTGCCCGTGTCGGGCAGGAGGCCGACGCTCTGCCCTCGCTCGACATCAGGGCGGTTCATGGCGAAGACGCAGATTTGATGGCCTGCGACCCGACAATAGACGAGGGTCGAGAGGCCGGTCGGCTCCACCACCTCGACGGTCGCGGGAACGCCCGTCCGGCCGGAGGGGTCGAGGGCGATGTTCTCCGGCCTTATGCCGTAGACGATCTCCTCCCCCTTGAGGCCGGCCGCCGCGCCCAGAGGCAATGTCACGCCCTCGTCCAGCCCCACTCCGCCCTCGCCCGCCATGCCGGTCAGGAAGTTCATGGAGGGGGAGCCGATGAAGCCGGCGACGAAGCGGTTGACCGGCCGGTCGTAGAGGTCCAGCGGCGTGCCGATCTGCTGGATGACGCCGTCATGCATGATGACGATCCGGTCGGCCATGGTCATCGCTTCGACCTGGTCGTGGGTGACGTAGACGGAGGTCGTCCGCAGTTCCTGGTGCAGCGACTTGATCTCCGTGCGCATCTGCACGCGCAGCTTGGCGTCCAGGTTCGACAGCGGCTCGTCGAACAGGAAGACCTGGGGCTGGCGGACGATCGCCCGGCCCATGGCGACGCGCTGGCGCTGGCCGCCCGAAAGCTCCTTCGGCAGGCGTTCCAGCAACGCCGACAGGCCGAGAATGCCCGCCGCCCTGTCCACCTGCTCCCGGATGAAGTCCCGCGCACGCTTCCGCAGTTCCAGGCTGAAGCCCATATTGCGGTTGACCGACATGTGCGGGTAGAGCGCGTAGGACTGGAACACCATGGCGATGTCGCGATCCTTGGGGGCCACGTCGTTGACCACGCGATCGCCGATGCGCACGATTCCGCCGGTGATCTCCTCAAGCCCCGCGATCATCCGCAGCAGCGTGGATTTCCCGCAGCCGGACGGGCCGACCAGGACGACGAACTCCCCATCCTCGATGGCGAGGTCGACGCCCTTGAGGACATGGACGGCCCCGTAGGCCTTGTGGACTTCGTGGATGGTGACGGACGCCATGGCTTACCCCTTGACCGCGCCGGCGGTCAGTCCCTGGACGAGATAGCGCTGGATCAGCGCGAAGAAGATGCAGGCCGGAATGAGCGCCAGCACCGCGGCGGCCATCATCTGCCCCCAATCGACGCCGAACTTGGAGACGAAGGTCAGCAGGCCGACCGCGAAGGTCTTCTGGCTGTCGCTGTTGATGAGCATCAGCGCGAACAGAAGCTCGCTCCACGCCGCGGTGAAGACGAAGCCCAGCGTCGCGCCCATGCCCGGCAGGGTCAGCGGGAAGATGACCTTACGGAGCGCCATCAGCCGCGTGCAGCCATCCATCATTGCCGCTTCCTCCAGATCCTTCGGGATGCCGTCGAAGAAGGACTGCATCAGGAAGGTCGCAAAGGGCACGTTGAAGGCGGTGTAGATGATGATCAGGCCGGTCAGGCTGTCGGTCAGGCCCAACGGGGCCATCAGCCGGTAGATCGGCGCGATCACCATCACCAGCGGGAACATCTGGGTCAGCAGCATCACGAAGACGACCACCGGCTTGAACCGGAAGTCGAAGCGGGAGAAGGCATAGCCGGCCGACGCCGCGATCAGCGTGACGAAGAACGCGGTCCCCAGGCTGACGATGACGCTGTTCAGGAAATAACGCGGGAAATTGCTGCCCCAGAGGACGAAGTCGAAATTCGCCAGCGTGGTTTCCGAGGGCCAGAAGGTGATGCCTTCGGTATAGAGCAGATCGTCCGGCGTGAAGGCGATCTTCAGGAGCCAGAAGAGCGGGAAGAGCGCGAACAGCACGTAAGCGCCGATGGCCCCGTAATGGCCGAGGGACAGGAAGAAGCGGCGCGCGGGGCTGTGGCCGATGACCGTCATCTCAGCGCCTCCTCATCAGGGTCCGGCGCATCCGGATCAGGATCGCGGCGTAGAGCATCAGCAGCACCAGAAGAACGGTCGCCACGGCCGAGGCGTAGCCGAAATCCAGCCGGGAATATGCGGTTGAAAAGATATAGGTCGCCAGGATCTGGGTCGAGTTGGCCGGTCCGCCGGAGGTCATCACCCAGATCAGGTCGGCGAAGTTCGATATCCAGATCGTCCGCAGCAGCACGGTGATCGCGATCGTCGGCGCCAGGAACGGCAGGGTGACGCGGGTGAAGCGCTGCCAGGGCGTGGCGCCGTCGATGGCCGCCGCCTCATAGAGTTCCAACGGGATCGCCTGGAGGGCCGCCAGCAGCGTGATGGCGAAGAACGGGATGCCGAACCAGACATTGGCGACAATCGGCCCCCAGAGCGCGATCGCGGGGTTCGACAGGATGTTGTAGGGCTCCTCCAGGATGCCCAGCGCGGCCATCCAGTGCGGCAGCGGGCCGATCACCGGGTTGAACAGCCAGGCCCAGGTCAGGCCGGACAGGAAGGTCGGCACGGCCCAGGGCAGGAAGACCAGCGCCTGCACCAGCCGCCGTCCCGCGAAGGCCCGGTTCAGCAGCAGCGCGAGGCCGAGGCCGAGGAAGAACTGGAAGATCAGCGAGCCGCCGGTCCACCACACCGTGTTGCCCAGCGCCCGCCAGAAATTGTCGTCCTCGATCAGCCTGGCGAAATTCTCCAGCCCCACGAAGCCGGTGTCGAACGGGTTGTTCAGCCGGATGTTGCGGAAGGCGTAGGAGAGGCCGATCGCCAGCGGCACGAACATCGTCAGCGCCAGCAGGATCAGGGCCGGGCTGAGATAGAGGTAGGGTTCCAGGATGACCGAAGCGGCGCGCCGCGACGGCCCCGGGGTGAAGCCCGGGACCGCCGCGCGCCGACGGCTTACTGTTGTTCCGCCAGCCATTTCTGCTGTGCTTCCGTCAGATAGGCCGCCCATTCATTCGCCACGTCTTCGGCCGTCCGCTGGCCCAGCAGGGCTTCCTGCGAGGTCTGGACGGCGATGTTGTCGAAGAAGTAGCCAAGCTCCTCAAGATGGGCGGGGAACGGCGTCAGCACGTAGCGCGGATCGTTAAGCTCCGTGAACCATCCGGCATATTGCTCGGTCGCGAAATGCGGATCGTCCTGCGCGCCCTGATGGATCGGGATCACGCCCACGAACTTCGCCCATTCCAGGCTGGATTCGGGCGAGGTCAGATGGGCGATCAAATCCCAGGATTCGTCCTTGTGCTCGCTGTCGGCGAACATCGACCAGCCGGCGAAGCCGATGGTCGGGAACGCCTTGCCGGACGGGCCGACCGGCATCGGGGCCACCGCGAAATCTTCCGCCGGCATCCGTTCGGCGACCGCGATCAGCGCGTCGGGGTCCTGATCCAGCATCGCGCAGGTGCCGGAATAGAAGCCGGCCACGATCTCGTTGAAGCCCCAGTTCACGCTGTCGCGCGGGGCGTAGCCGGCCTGGTAGAGATCGACCAGGAACTGGATGCCCTCGATGGCTTCCGGCTCGTTGAAGGTCGAGGTCCCGTCCTCGTTGAACCAGTCGCCGGTGCCGTTCATGGCGGCCATCGCCATGTACCAACCATTGAAGCCGCCCCGGCTGCCGCGCAGGCAGTAGCCGGACTTGCCGTCCCCCAGTTCGGTGATCCGCCGCGCGGCGTCCATGAATTCCTCCATGGTCTCCGGCGGGCCGTCGATGCCGGCCTCCTCGAACAGCCGCTTGTTGTAGAACAGGGCGCGGATATAGAAGCCGTAGGGGATCATGTAGGCTTCGCCGTCGACCGTGCGGGCGAACTGGAGCGTCCGGTCGGTCAGGCTGTCGGTATGCTCCCACTCCGCCAGCCAGGGCTCCAGGCTCTCAAGCTGGCCGTTGCCGGCATAGAGGGAGAGCCAGCGTTCCGGCATCTCCACGATGTCCGGCGTCTCCCCGCCCTGCACCATGGTCAGGAACTTCTCGAACGCCTGGTCCCAGGGCAGCGACACCAGTTCAACGGTGACGCCGGAATTGGCTTCCTCGAAGGCGTCGATCTGGCCCTGGAGGAATTCCGTCCGCTGCGGGCTGGTGATGACCTCCACCACCTGAAGCGTCTGCGCGGACGCCGCCCCGGCGGCGAGCGCCATGCCCATCGCGGTGGCGGTGAAAAGCAATCTTTTTCTCATTGTTCGTTCCTCCCGTTCGTTCTTTGGGTTTGCCAAGGGCCGGATCTACGGGCCGGCCGCCCGTTCCAGGGCCTGGGAAAGGTCGGCCCAAAGGTCGGAGACGCCTTCCAGGCCGACATGCAGCCGCACCGTGAGGGGCGACACGCCGAAATCGATCATCGAGCTGGGGCCGCCCGCCTGCCGGATGCCGGCCAGCGCCGGCATCACCAGGCTTTCATGTCCGCCCCAGCTCACCCCGATCTTGAAGAGGCGAAGAGCGTCAATGAAAACAGGAACAACTACGGCTTCCGTCACCTCGAAGCTGAAGAGGCCGGAATAGCCGGAGAGGGTCGTCAGGGCGGGCGGGTTCAGCCCGGGGTGCAGCACCCGCGCGACCAGCGGATGGTCCTTCAGCCGGCGCGCGATCTCCAGCCCGCTTTCCTGATGGCGCTGGAGCCGGAGCGGCAGGGTCCGCATCCCGCGCACCAGCAGCCATGCCTCGAAGGGGGACAGCTTGCCGCCCAGATAGGGGTAGGTCAGGTCGTTGATCCGGGCGATCAGGTCGGCCCGACCGGCGACGATGCCGGCGACCGTGTCGCTGTGGCCGCTCAGATATTTCGAGGCCGAATGCACCACCAGATCGACGCCGTGACTTATCGGCTTCTGGTAGAGCGGCGTGGCGTAGCTGTTGTCGATGATGGTGCAGACGCCCTCCCTTCGGGCGAGCGCGGTCAGGGCCGGAAGGTCCTGCGTCTCGAATACCCAGCTCGTCGGGTTCTCCAGATAAAGGACGCTGGCGCCGGGCAGCGCCTTCGCCACCGCATCGGGATCGCCGCCATCGACGAAATCGACCGTGACGCCGAAGCGTGGCAGCAGCTTGCGGAACAGCCGGTAGGCGTCCGGATAGACATGGCGGACGCAGACGACGCGCCCGCCGCTCTCCACCTGGCTCAGCACCGCAGCGCTGATCGCCGCCATGCCGCTGGCGAAGCCGCGCGCCGCCTCCGCCCCCTCAAGCGCCGCGACCCGCCGCTCGAACTCCATCACCGTCGGGTTGTCGCCGCGCGAATAGACCGGCCGTCGGTTATTGCCGGAGAACGACGCCTCCAGCGCCGCATAGTCGGCGAAGGTGAAGAGCGAGGTCTGGTAGATGGGCGGCACCACCGCGCCGTCCGGGAAGGGCGCGTCGTGGGCCAGGAGCGTGAACGGATCTTCGTCGCCCCGGATCGGCATTTCGGAAGGCTGGGGATTATCGGGCACGCATGGCCTCCCGCACGTCCTCTTCTGTGATGTCGATGATCCTGCGCGCCAAGTCCCGCGCCTCGTCCGGCCGGCGGCCCCGGATCGCGTCGAACAATTCCCGGTGCAGCGGGAAGGAGCGCGAGGCGAAGCCGGGCATCCTCAGCGGGTTCTCGAACAGCGTGTGGAAGGCATCGTGCATCTGGGAGATGATCTGCTCCAGCAAAGGATTGCCCGCCGCGCGATAGATCGCCTGGTGGAACTCCCAATCCTGCTGGCCGGCGCCGCCGAACCGGCGATGGATCGCCTCCATCGCGTCCAGCTTCGTCTCGATCACCGCGATCTGCCCGGCCGTCGCCTCCCGCGCCGCGACGGCCGCCGCCTCGGATTCCAGCCCCCGGCGCACCTGGAGCGTCAGGATCAGGTTTTCGGCGTGGGCGGCGATCGTCAGCGGAACGTGCAGGCTGCCCGGCTCTATCGGCGTGCGCAGATAGGTGCCGCTGCCCTTGCGCATCTCCACGACACCGAGCCCCTGCCACCTTTTCAGCGCCTCCCGCACCGTCGCGCGGCTGACGCCCAGCAGCGTCGCCAGGTCGCGCTCGGGCGGCAGCCGGTCGCCCGGCTTCAGCGCCGCGTTGGCGATATGGCCGGTCAGCGCCTCCAGCACCGCGGCGTCCCGCCCCTTCGGCCGGATCGGCCGCAGCCAGGACGCCAGCTCCCGCCGTGCGTCGGCGGTCGCTGTTTCCTTGGGCAATGGAAATTGGTCTGACATCTCGACCATGATTCCGCAGCCGGTTTGGATCGTCAAGGGCGATGCCCGCAGAAAAATCGGCGAGAGCTTCAAAAAAGAACGGGATTATCGGCGATCTTATGATAATGAGAATGCCTCGCATTATTACGATTCCCCCTCCAAACCCGCCTGAGGACACAGTGAAAAACGCGATTGCAGGACGCATGGCGAAGCGAATTGGCGCGCCGTCTCCCTTGGCCTCGTCCCTTTTCGCGACGACCGCCATGGCCGCCGCCCTGCTGGCCGGTCAGGCCGCCGCCCAGGAGGACGGGGCGCAGCCCCTGACGCTCGACCCGCTGGTCGTGGAAGGGCAAGGCGCGACGGCGACCGGCCCGGTCCAGGGCTATGTCGCGACGCAGAGCGCGACGGGCGCGAAGACCGGCACGCCGATCAACGAGATCCCGCAATCGCTGACCGTCATCGGGCGGGAGCAGCTTGACGACCGGCAGGTCCGGAAGGTGGACGAGGCGCTGCGCTACGTCGCCGGCGTGACGGCGCAGCCCTTCGGGCACGATGCCGACACCGACTGGTTCTACATCCGGGGCTTCGACGCGGGGCAGACCGGCGTCTTCATGGACGGCCTGCCGCTTTACCAGTACGGCTTCGGCGCCTTCGCCATTGATCCCTTCACGCTGGAGCGGATCGAGGTGCTGAGAGGATCGGCCTCCGCGCTTTATGGCGGCAGCTCCACGGGCGGCATCGTCAATTTTGTCAGCAAGCGGCCGACCGGAGAGCGCATACGGTATGTCGAGGCCGGCATCGACAATTGGGGCACGGCCTTCACCGGCTTCGACATCGGCGACAGCGTCGATCCGGAGGGCGAATGGAGCTACCGGCTGGTCGGCAGGATCGCCGGCGGCGACACGCAGACCGAGCACGCCGACGGCTTCCGCGGCGTCATCGCGCCCAGCCTGCTCTGGCGTCCGAACGAGGACACGTCGCTGACGCTGCTGGCCTCCTACCAGCGGATGGACATGATGCACGGCACGGGCTTCCTGCCCTATGTCGGCACGGTGGTGGACGCGCCCTATGGCCGGATAGACCGCGACTTCTTCTACGGCGAGCCGGATATCGATTCTCTGGAGCGCGACCAGACGATGGTCGGCTACGAGTTCGAGCATGAATTCGACAGCGGCTGGACCTTCCGCCAGAACGCCCGCTACGCCAATGTCGAGGCGGAGGAGCTAGGCCCCTATCCGATCGGCTATGTCGACGAGACGACAGGCCTGTTGAGCCGGATCAACTTCGGACATGACACCTCGGTCAACACGGCGTCGATCGACAATCAGGCGGAGGTCAGCTTCGCGACCGGCGCGCTGGACCACACCCTGCTGACCGGCGTGGACTACCGCTACTATAATATCGACCATGTCCAGGCGGTCGGCCCGGCGACGCCGATCAATGTGAACGACCCGGTCTACGGTCTGCCGCAAGCGCCGCTTGGCGCGCCCTATCTGGACCAGGACCTGACGATGAACCAGTTGGGCTTCTACGCCCAGGACCAGGTGCGGTTCGGCGAAGGCTGGATCGCCACCTTCAACGGCCGCTACGACCGGCTGTGGACCGAGAGCGAGGGAAGCGCGGAGTTCGACGCGGAGACCGGGGAACTGAGCGGCCGCTTCGGGCTGGCCTACGAATTCCAGAACGGGCTGACGCCCTATGTCAGCGTCGCCCGGTCGTTCGATCCGGAGATCGGCTCCGGCGCTGACGGAACGCCCTTCGAGCCCACGATCGGCGTGCAGTACGAGGCCGGCCTGAAATACAGCCCGACCTTCGCCGACGCCACGATCACGGCGGCCGTGTTCGAGCTCACGCGCCAGAACGTGCTGGTCGACGACCCCGACGATCCGCTCTTCGCCCAGGCCCAGCTCGGCGAGGTGCGGTCGCGCGGCGTCGAGATCGAGGGCGCGGCCGACATCACGGAGAACACGCGGCTTATCGCCGCCTTCACGGCCTACGATCTGGAGATCACGAAGGACACCGACCCGACGCTGGTCGGCAAGCGGCCGACCCTGATGCCGGAGGTGATGGCGTCCCTGTGGGTGGACCACCGTTTCAGCGAGGGCATGCTGGAGGGCTTCAGCATCGGCGGCGGCAGCCGGATGGCCGGCTCGTCCTTCGCCGACACGACGAACACGCTGGAGGTGCCCGGCTATGTGGTGTTCGACGCCGCGATCCGGTATGAGGTCGGGAACTGGGGGCTGGCGCTCAACGTAACGAACCTGTTCGACGAGGACTATGTCGCCGGCTGTAATGGCGAGAATGTCTGCAACTACGGACAGGCCCGGACAGCGGTGGTGAGCGCCAGCTACACATGGTAATCAACGCCGCGGTTTCACATGCTCAAGCGCTTCTTTTCCTATTACCGACCCTACCGGACCCTGTTCGTCCTCGACTTCTCCTGCGCGGTGGCGGCGGGGCTGCTGGAGCTTGGCTTCCCGCTGGCGGTGAAGGCGTTCGTCGACCGGCTGCTGCCCGGCAATGACTGGGGGCTGATCCTGCTGGCGTCGGCCGGGCTGCTGGCGATCTATGTCGTCAATACCGGGCTGATGGCCGTGGTCGCCTATTGGGGCCACATGCTGGGCATCAACATCGAGACGGACATGCGCCGCAAGGCGTTCGACCATCTTCAGAAGCTGTCCTTCCGGTTCTTCGACAACCAGAAGACCGGCCATCTGGTCGCCCGGCTGACCAAGGATCTGGAGGAGATCGGCGAGGTCGCCCATCACGGGCCGGAGGACCTGTTCATCGCGGTCATGACCTTCATCGGCGCCTTCGCGCTGATGTTCATGGTCAATGTGGAGCTTGCGCTGATCACCGCGGCCATCGTGCCGGCAACGGCGTGGCTGACCAGCCGCTATGGCGGGCGGATGACCCGGGCCTGGCAGGAGCTGTTCGGCCGCGTCGGCGACTTCAACGCGCGGATCGAGGCCAATGTCGGCGGCATGCGCGTGGTGCAGGCCTTCGCCAACGAGGCGCATGAGCGCCGGCTGTTCGCGGCGGACAACCAGAGCTACCGGCGGACGAAGCTGGATGCCTACCGCATCCTGGCGGCCAGCATGTCGCTCAGCTACCTCAGCATGCGGATGACCCAGATGGTCGTCATGATCGCCGGCAGCTATTTCGTGCTGACCGGCGACCTGACCGCTGGCGGCTTCGTCGGCTTCCTGCTGCTGGTCGGGGTGTTCTTCCGGCCGGTGGAGAAGATCAACGCGGTGCTGGAGACCTATCCCAAGGGGATTGCTGGTTTCCGGCGCTATACCGAATTCCTGGAGACCGCGCCCGACATCGTCGACCGGCCGGACGCCGTCGCCGTTCCCCGGCTCACGGGCGAGATCCGCTACCGGAATGTCAGCTTCGGCTACAGCCCGGACAAGCTGGTGCTGAGTAACATCGACCTCGCCATCCAGGCCGGGGAGACGGTCGCCTTCGTAGGCCCGTCGGGCGCGGGGAAGACAACGCTCTGCTCCCTCCTGCCGCGCTTCTACGAGATCGGGGATGGGGCGATCACGATCGACGGGATGGACATCAGGGCGATGACCATGGCGTCGCTGCGCGGCCAGATCGGCATCGTCCAGCAGGACGTGTTCCTGTTCCCCGGCAGCATCAGGGACAACATCGCCTATGGCCGGCTGGATTCCGGGGAAGACGAGATCATGGAGGCCGCCCGGCGGGCGCGGCTGGACGGTGTGATCGCCGGGCTGCCGGCCGGGCTGGACACCATCATCGGGGAGCGCGGGGTGAAGCTGTCCGGCGGGCAGAGGCAGCGCCTGTCGATCGCGCGCATGTTCCTGAAGAACCCGCCGATCCTGATCCTGGACGAGGCGACCTCCGCGCTGGACAGCGAAACCGAGCAGGCGATCCAGCGCGCGCTGGCCAAGCTGTCGGAAGGCCGGACGACGCTGGTCATCGCCCACCGGCTGGCGACAGTCCGCAACGCCGACCGCATCATCGTGCTGGACGAGACCGGCGTCGCCGAGGAAGGCCCCCACCAGGAGTTGGTCGCCGCCAACGGCAACTATCGCCGCCTGCACGACGCGCAGTTCGGATGGCTGCAATGAGGGCATTGGCGACAGCCATCCTTTTGCTCGTTCTGGCAGCCGTCCCGGCGCGTGCCGACTGGCCGGAGACGATGACGGACCTGGCGGGCCGGGAGGTGACGATCGCCCGAGAGCCGGAACGCATCCTGCTGGGAGAAGGGTTCCTGCTTCTCTCGCTGGGCTTCGTGACCTCCGATCCGGTCGCCAGCCTGGCCGGCTGGGGCGGCGACCTGAAATCCTTCGACCCGGCCACCTACGCGCTGTTCGCGGAAGCGTTCCCGGCGCTGGAGGCGCTGCCGACCGTGGGGCTGGGCAGCTTCGAGACCTTCTCCGTCGAGCAGGCGCTGGCGCTCCGTCCGGATCTGGTCGTGTTCAGCCTGTGGCAGGCTGCCGACGATCCGGCCGAACTGGCCGCGCCGTTCGAGGCGGCGGGAATCCCGGTGCTGTTCGTCGATTTCTACCAGGACCCGCTGGACAACACGATCCGGAGCCTGGAGCTGCTGGGCCGGGCGCTGGGCCAGGAGGAAAGGGTCGCGGTCTTCACGTCCTTCTATGAGGAGCATCTGGCCCGCATCATCGACCGCCTCGGCGAAGAGCCGGCCAAGCGGCCGAGCGTGCTGCTGCACGCCTTTCCCGGTCTGTGGCCCTGCTGCTGGTCTGCCGGCGGAGGCGGGATCGGGGAGACGATCGAGCTTGTGGGCGGCCGCAATATCGGGGCGGACAGGTTCCCGACGGCCAATGGCGGGCAGCTCAACCTGGAATATGTCATCACGCAGGACCCGGAAATCTATATCGCGACCGGCGTCGCCGGCGCGGCGGCGGACGGGTTGCAGGTCGGGTCCGGCGTAGAGGCCGACGCGGCGCGGGCCAGCCTGGAGGCGGTGGTCGAAGCGCCGGGCCTCGCGACGCTCACCGCCACGAGCGAGGGACGGGTCCACGGGTTGTGGAACTTCTTCAACGGCAGCCCGCTCAACATCCTGGCGATCGAGGCGATGGCCGGCTGGATCCGCCCGGATTTGTTCGGCGATATCGACCCCCACGCCACGCTGGCGGAGATCAACGAGCGCTTCTCCGCCGCGCCGTTCCGGGGGACGTACTGGATCAGCCTGGACCCGCCGGGGCCGCGATGACGGAGTCCGCCAGCATCGAAGGGGCGGCGGGAACGCTCGCCCAATATGACCGGCTGCAACGCCGCCGGGCGCTGGTTCTCGCCGCGCTCGGCATCGGCGTCGTGCTGGCCTTCTTCGCGGATTTGCTGGTCGGGCCGTCGAGCCTCGGCGCGATGGATGCGCTCAAGGGTCTTTTCGATCCGGAGGGGATGAGCCCAGCCGCCATCGTCATCATCCGCGACGTGCGCCTGCCATACGCCGCCATGGCGGTGCTTGTGGGGGCCGGCCTGTCGCTGGCCGGGGCGGAGATGCAGACGATCCTCAACAACCCGCTGGCCAGCCCGTTCACGCTCGGCGTCTCCTCCGCCGCGTCGCTGGG
Source organism: Inquilinus sp. CAU 1745 (assembly GCF_039839375.1). Lineage (NCBI taxonomy): Bacteria > Pseudomonadati > Pseudomonadota > Alphaproteobacteria > Rhodospirillales > Rhodospirillaceae > Inquilinus > Inquilinus sp. CAU 1745. Next base: position 23,776 of record NZ_JBDOQU010000001.1, on the reverse strand, counting down.
CGCGGCGCTCGCCATCGTCCTGAATGTCGGCCTGCCGGGCGTGCCGCAGGGCTGGATCGTCTCCGCCAACGCCTTCCTCTTCGCCTTCGGATCGGTGCTGATGCTCCAGGCGCTGGCGCGGCTGCGCGGGACGGGGGTGGAGACGCTGGTGCTGTTCGGCATCGCCATGGTCTTCACCTTCAACGCGCTGGTCGCGCTGATGCAGTTCGTGGCGAGCCAGGACGCGCTCCAGCAACTCGTCTTCTGGAGCATGGGCAGCCTGTCGCGCGCGGACGGCGAATCGATCGGCGTGATGGCGGCGGTGCTGGCCTGCGTCGCCCCCTTCTCCGTCGCCGCCGCCTGGAAGATGACGGCGCTGCGCTTCGGCGAGGACAGGGCGCGATCCTTCGGAATCAACGTCGCGCGGCTGCGCTTCGCCTCGCTGCTGCGGGTCAGCGTGCTGGCCGCGACAGCCGTCGCCTTCGTCGGCACGATCGGCTTCATCGGGCTGGTCGGCCCGCACATGGCGCGGCTTCTGGTGGGCGAGGATCATCGCTTCTTCCTGCCGGCCTCCATGCTGTCGGGAGCGCTGGTGATGTCGCTCGCCTCGCTCGCCAGCAAGGCGCTGGTGCCCGGCGCGGTGCTGCCGGTGGGCATCGTCACCGCGCTGATCGGCGTGCCCTTCTTCCTCGCGCTCATCCTCGGCCGGCGGGAGCGGGTATGACCGGCGCACCCTCCCCCATCCCTGCCGACGCCGCCTCCCGAGGCCTCGCCGTCCGGTCGCTGACCGCCGGATACCGCCGCCGGCCGGTGATCGAGGGGCTGATCCTGCCTCAGGTGGAGGCCGGCCATGTGACGGCGCTGGTGGGGCCGAACGCGGCGGGCAAGACGACGCTGCTGCGCGCGCTGGCCGGGCTGCTGCCTGCGAAGGGCTCCGTCACGCTGGACGGGCGGGAGCTTCTGGGCCTGCCGGCCGCGCGGCACGCCGCCTTCGTGACCTACATGCCCCAGGCGCTGCCGCAACGCGTCGCGCTGACCGTGCTGGAGGCGACGATCAGCGCGCTCAGGGCCTCTCCCGTTCCCGGCATCGAGGGTGACGCGGCGGCGGCGCGACGGCGGGCGGCGGCGACGCTCGATCGGCTGGGCATCGGCGATCTGGCGCTCGCCTCGCTGGACGAGTTGTCGGGCGGGCAGCGGCAGCTCGCCAGCCTGGCCCAGGCGCTGGCGCGGGAGCCTTCGGTGCTGCTGCTGGACGAACCGACGAGCGCGCTCGACCTCCATCACCAGTTCGGGGTCATGACCCTGCTGCGCGAGGTGGCGCGGGAGCGCGGCATCGTCGCCGTGGCGGTGCTGCACGATCTGAGCCTCGCCGCCCGGCACGCCGACCGGGTGATGGTGATGGCGCGGGGCGCGCTGGCCGCCGCCGGCCGGCCGGAGGAGGCGCTGACCCCGGCGGTGCTGGCCGAAATCTACCATGTCGCCGCCCGCGTGGAGCCCTGCACCCGCGCCCATCCGCAGATCATCGTGGACGGGTTGACGGGGGGTTGAGGGAGCTTCCACGGCTGCTTTCCTGCTCGCATTCGGCCGTCGTTTCCCCTCACCCAACCCTCTCCCCTGAGGGGCGAGGGCTACCAACCTCACCCTCGCCCCTTTGGGGAGAGGGAGGGACCCGACCGCGAAGCGGGCGGGAGGGTGAGGGGAAAATCCTTCGGGCTCGCGCCGACCGGACGAACAAACCAACCAACCCCCCTCACCCAACCCTCTCCCACGAGGGGAGAGGGCTTTTTTCGATGTGGGCTTTTGTCGGCATTTTCGAGCTTCAGAGCGCGAGGTGGCCGCCGGCGGCGGCGCGCCTGCGGCCGGGGCCGGGCTCGCGATAGGTGGTGCGGTCCGGCCGCTCGATCAGGTGGGCATGGCCGGTGCGGCGGGCGGCGGCGCGGGCGCGCGCCCAGAGATGCTGGTTGGAGAGCAGGCAGTTCTGATCGTCGGGGGCAAGGCCGAGATAGATCGGATCCTCCTCCCAGGGATGCCGACCGAGCCCGTCCCAAGCGACGCCGTCGGCCAGCAGCGGCGCGGCAGGTATCGCGACCGGATCGCTCATCGCCCGGTCGTCCTCCGGGTAGCGGCCCTTCTCGTCGGGCTCGTCCGACAGGAAGCGGATAGGCCCCTCCCCGCCGTCACCGCCATCATCGCCGCCGTCGTCGTCCTCATCCTCCTCGGCGTCGAGCAGCCCGTCCGTGGGCTGGAGGGCGGCGTGGGCGATCTCGGGCAACTGGCGGGCGAAATGGCCGTTCAGCTTCGCGATCAGCTCGACGGCGCGGAGCGCCAGCCCGAACTTCCCTTCCTCCCGCGCCTTGTCCAGCGTCTCCCGCGCGATGGCGACGAGGTCCGCGACCTCCCTGTTGCGCGCTTCCAGCAACCCGTCGCGCAGATCCTCGATCCGCCTGCGGATATAGGGCTTCGCGAGCAGCCGGGCGGCCTGTCCTCGGGCGTTGTCGACGGAATAGCCCGCCGCCCGCGCCGCCGAGGCGGCCGACGCGCCGTGGGCAACCGAGCGGCAGAACGCCTCCTGCCTGGGCGGCATGTCGGGGATGGGAGAAGCGGTGTGGGCCATGGTTCCTGTTCCTGTGCCGATGACGGAAATAGGAAAAATAACCTATTTTGGGGAAACTTCAAGATTGACGTTTGGAAACTCGGCCGTCACTTCGCCCTCGGCGATACGGCCAGACCGAGGAAAACGAGCATCGCCTGATTGAGGCGCAGGATATCCTCGTCATCCAGCCGCCCGATCCGCGCTCCGACCTTGGATTTCGGAACGGTCGTGATCTTGTCCACCATCAACCGGCATGATGCCCGGAGTCCGTTGCGCCCGTTCGGCTCCACCGGCAGCCGGAACAGGGGCGCATCAGTCTCGTCCGTGGTGAAGGCGCAGACGGTGATGGAGTCCGTCGCGTCGAAACCGTCATCCTGCACGATGACGACGGGGCGCGGCTTCCCCGCATAATCCTTGCCGCCGGTGACGGTCCGGATGTCGCCACGCCTCATTCATCGCCCCAGTCCGACACGGCATCGATGAACGCCTGATCCTCGGCTGCCCCGGCGCTTTTCGCCACGGCAAGCGACTGCCGATGCGCTTCCGCCTTGAAGGAAGCGGCGCGCACGTCCGGCACCCAGATCTGGATCGGGCGGAGCCCTTGAGCGCGCAGCCGGGCGCGATGCTCGCCGACCTTCACGCGCGAGGGCTTGGGCTTCGATGCCGGGGGCATTCATTCTCCGTCACAGCAGGTTACATGTAACCTATCATATGCTGGCAGTTCTCCCTATCCCTTTCATGTGGAAATAACTCGGGTCGGACCTGTATGCGGTGGCAACTGTCGACCTTTGGTTGCCGCTGGACGAACACTGGTGGTCAGGTCAGTTTCGGCCACGACGAGGCACCTTTCACCGATCACCGCCAACTGAACCGAACATGAAGGACAACATCATGGAAACATCCAGCCGGATCGGGATCATCGGCGGCAATGGCTGGATCGGGGGCGCGCTTGCCCGCGCCATGGTCGGGACCGGCTTCCTTGCGCCCGCGCGCCTGACACTCTCCTGCCGGAGCGCGCCGCCGGGCTGGCTTCCGGAAGCGGTCTGGACCCATGACAACCAGGCCCTCGCCGACAGCGTCGATGTCGTCATCCTGTCCGTTCGTCCGCAGGACTGGCCGCGGGTTCGCATCTCGGCGGCCGGTAAGCTCGTCATCTCGGTGATGGCTGGCGTCCCGCTCGCCGACATCGCCGACCGGCTCGGGACCGCGCGGGTGGTTCGCGCCCTGCCGAATGCTGCGGCGGATGTCGGCAAATCGTATACGCCCTGGACCGCGATGGCGGCCCTGACCGATGCGGATCGTGCGCTGGTGCGGCGTATCTTCGATGCGTGCGGGACGCAGGACGAGGTCCCGCGCGAAGCGGACATCGACTATCTGACCGGACATTCGGGGACCGGACCCGCCTATCCGGCGCTGCTGGCGGCGGCGATGATGCAGGATGCAATCGCGCATGGAATTTCCCGGGAGGTGGCGCGCCGCGCGGTCATCGGCGTGATGGTGGGAGCCGGGCGCATCTTCGAGAAGACCGGCGAGGATCCGGCCGACATTGTGGCCTCCTTTCTGAACTATCGCGGAGTCACCGCCGCGGCGATCGAGGCGATGCAGGCAAGCGGTTTCCAGGATGCGGTGCGCGCCGGCCTGAGCGCCGCGCTGGAGAAAACCCTGGGCATGAAGGGCGCTGCCTGAAATCAGGAGCCCCTAACTCATCGTTTCTTCCGCGATTTGCCGGTTTGAGCCGCTTCGGCGAGCGGAAAGCCGTGCCTTGAGGCGAACCTCTCCATCTCGCGCCGCCGTGGGGCCTGCCCCGTGAAGATTTCCACATATTCGGGAATGCGCTTCATCCGAACGGAGATATCCTCGCGCGTATTCATGGAGATGTAGCCGATCTGGACGAGATAGATCGTTCGCGCCCGCACGTCGGCTGGATGCTCAGAATAGCCGAAGCGGATGAACATCTCCTTCAGCGCGGCGATCCTGGCCTTGTCTGCGGCCTCGATCTCGGCCGCGACCTCCGGCGATTGCAGCGCCCAACTTCGGACGGCGAATTCGAATTGCGAGTCGAACAGCGAGGGGTCGAGCCAGCAGTCGAAAACGTTCAGCATCGCTTCCGCGATGGTCTCTGCGTAGGCCTCGCATCGCCGGCGCACCCCGTCGGTGTTCCTGCCCTTCCAGCTCTGGAGCAGCGCGCCCAGCAGCGCCTCGCGGTCGGCGAAGAACCAGTAGAAGCTGGTGCGCGACAGGTTCAGCTTCTTCGCCAGCGGGAGGATGCGCACCGCATCCACGCCGGAATCGATCAGCGCCTCATAGGCGGCCGTGAGCCAGACCTCCCTGGAGCCTCGCCAGACCGTCTCGTTCAAGCTCGCCTCCCTAGTGTTCCGCGGGCGGACCGTGCTGCTGTCTGTACAATCATGTCAATTAACCTGACACAAGGTTCATGACAGCACTACACTTATGTATTGAGATCGGCCCTCCGATCCGGCATCTTGACATCGATGTACAGTGCGCGGCGATCCCCGGCTCCATGACGATTCAGGCAGGCTGGCCCATGTCGAACGACCCTCTCTTGCAGCCTTATCAGCTCAAGCATCTCACCCTGCGCAACAGGATCGTCGTCACCTCCCACGAGCCCGCCTATCCCGAGGACGGGATGCCGAAGGAGCGCTATCGCGCCTATCACGTCGAGCGGGCCAGGGGCGGCGTGGCGCTTACCATGACGGCGGGCTCCGCCGCGGTGTCGCTGGATAGCCCGCCCGTTTTCAACAACATCCTGGCCTATAAGGACGAGGTCGTGCCGTGGCTCAGGGATCTGGTCGATTCCTGCCATGAGCACGGCGCCGCCGTGATGATCCAACTGACGCATCTGGGGCGGCGCACGCGGTGGGATAAAGGCGACTGGCTGCCGGTCGTCTCACCGTCGCATGAGCGGGAAGCGGCGCACCGCGCCTTCCCGAAAAAGATGGAAGACTGGGACATTTCCCGCGTCATCAAGGATTTCGCGGATGCCGCCGAGCGCATGAAGGCGGCGGGCATGGACGGCATCGAGCTGGAGGCCTACGGGCACCTGCTGGACCAGTTCAACTCACCCCTGACGAACATTCTGGAGGAACCTTACGGCGGCGCGCTGGAGAACCGCACGCGGTTCATGTTCGATGTGCTGGGCGCGATCCGGGAGCGGGTGGGCCGGGACTTCATCGTCGGCGTCCGCTACAGCGCCGACGAGGTCCTTGCGGGCGGCAATTCGAAAGGCGACGGCCTGGAGATCTCGAAGCGCCTGAAGGATAGCGGCCTTGTCGACTTCCTGAACGTCATACGGGGCCATATCGACACCGACGCCGGCCTGACCGACGTCATCCCGATCCAGGGCATGGCGAGCGCGCCGCATCTGGATTTCGCCGGCGAGATCCGCGCCGCGACCGGGTTCCCCACCTTCCATGCCGCGAAGATCGCCGATGTCGCGACGGCGCGCCATGCCATCGCGACAGGCAAGGTGGACATGGTGGGCATGACGCGCGCCCACATGACCGACCCGCACATCGTCCGCAAGATCATGGAGAAACGCGAGGACGAGATCCGTCCCTGCGTCGGCGCGAACTACTGCCTGGACCGGATATACCAGGGCGGCGCCGCCTACTGCATCCACAACGCGGCCACCGGCCGCGAGATGACGATGCCGCATGACATCGCCAGGGCGGAGACGAAGCGCAAGATCGTCATCGTCGGCGCGGGCCCCGCCGGGCTTGAGGCGGCGCGCGTGGCGGGCGAGCGCGGTCACGAGGTCGTCGTCTTCGAGGCGGCAGGGTCCGCCGGCGGCCAGGTCAGGCTGACGGCGCAGAGTCCGCGCCGGCATGAGATGATAGGCATCATCGACTGGCGGCTGGCGCAGTGCGAGAAGCTGGGAGTCGATATCCGTTACAATAGCTGGGCCGAATCCGACGCCGTGCTGGCCGAGGAGCCCGATGTCGTCATCGTCGCGTCGGGCGGATTGCCCCACACGGAAGTCCTGACGGCAGGCAACGAGCTCGTCTTGTCCTCATGGGACATCATCGCCGGAGATTTGAAGCCCGGGTCCGACGTTCTGGTCTATGACGATGCGGGCGACCATGCCGGCCTCCAGGCGGCCGAGATAATCGCCGGGAGCGGCGCCAGGGTCGAAATCATGACCCCGGACCGATCGTTCGCGCCGGAGGTGATGGCGATGAACCTGGTGCCGTACATGCGGTCGCTGCAGAAACTCGATGCGATCTTCACGGTGACCTTCCGGCTGCAGGAGGTCCGGAAGGACGGCAACCAGCTCCTGGCCGTGATCGGCAGCGACTATGGCGGCGTCCGGAAAGAGCGCAGGTACGACCAGATCGTGGTCAATCACGGGACCATTCCGCTGGATGAGCTGTATTTCGAGCTCAAGCCCATGTCCCGGAACCTCGGCGCGGTTTCGCATGAGGAGCTTGTCGCGGGAAGGCCCCAGTCGCGCGCCGACAATCCGGAAGGTTCCTTCCAGCTGTTCCGGATCGGCGACGCGGTCGCCGCGAGGAACACCCATGCGGCCATCTATGACGGCCTGCGCCTCGCCAAGGATCTGTGAAGCGCCCGATCAGATAGTAAAGCGGCCAGACGGAGAGCCGTCTGGCCGCTGATCAGGCTCTATTCCCGATAAGGGGAGCGCGGATCGCTTATTCGGCGGCTGCCATCGCCGCCTCGATCCAGCCGTCGAAGGTCTCCTGGTTCGCCGCGATCCATTCCTCCGCCTGACGCTCCAGATCCTCGGGCCTGTCCGCGCCCTCGTACATCTGCGCGTTCTGGGCGAAGATGTCTTCGAGCGGAATGCTCATCTCCTCGAACAATGTCCTGGCGGCCGGATTTTCCTCCAGGAACTCATTGTTCGCGACCACCCGGATGTCGTTGGCGGGCCACCCCATCTGGCAGGGGTCGCTGGCGCATCCCGTCACGCCGGAAACGGCGGTCTGATCCTCCATATCCGCCTGTTCCTCCGGCAGGGAGGGCTCCTTGACCTCCAGCCACACCACGTCCTCGCCCGGCTTCAGCATGCCGACCGTCCAGTTGGGCGTCCAGGTGTAGAAGAAGATCGGCTGGCCCTGCTCATACCGGCTGATGGCGTCGGCCATCGAGGCGGCATAGGCCGCCTGGATGGCGTTGACCGTATCGCCAAGCTCGTACGCTTCCATCTGGTGGGTGATGGTGAGTTCGCAGCCCCATCCCGGAGGACAGGCGACGAGATCGGCCTTGCCGTCTCCGTTGCTGTCGAAAAGCTCTGCGACCTCAGGGTTCTGGAAATCTTCCAGATACCGAATGTCGTGTTCTTCGGCGGTCTTCTTGTCGATCAGATAGCCTTGCAGCGCGCCGCCCCTGGCGACATAGCCCACGGCGCTGGCCTTTCCTTCCATCTCGTCCAGATAGGTGTTGTGCAGCGGGAACCAGCCGCTCGCCCAGAAATCCACGTCGCCTTGCGCGACCGCCTGGTAGAAGGGCGGGTTGTCGAGTGCGATCGGCCCCTCGACCTCATAGCCGAGCGCCTCCATCGCCTTCTTGTAGATCTGCGCCTGGAACCATTCGGTGTCCCAGGTCGGCTGCGCCATCGAGACTGTGGTCCCCTCGCCCGGCAGCGACTGCGCCCAGGCCGGAGCCGCGCTCAGCGCGATCGCCGTCAACGCCGTGCCTACCCCCAAAAGAAATTTGCTTCTGGCCATTTCAATCCTCCCTTTTTCGTTTCAGTTCAGTTCTGTTCCGGAAAACCCGCCACTAGGCGGCTTTTTCCGACTCGGTCCGCTGTGCCGGCTCTTCAGCGGTCTCATCGGCGGCGCTCTTGCGCCGGCCACCACCTTCGCCGAGCGCCTGGGTGATCCGATCGAGGATAATGGCCATCAGCACGATGCCAAGCCCCCCGATCCCGGCATAACCGACGTCAAGCCGGCCGAGGCCGGTATAGACGGTCAATCCCAGCCCGCCCGCGCCGATCAGCGCGCCGATCACCGCCATCGACAAGGCGAGCATCAGCGTCTGGTTGACGCCCGTCATGATGGTGCGAAGCGCCAGCGGAAGCTGAATTTCCCACAATATCTCCCGCGGGGTGGAGCCGAAGGCGCGTCCGGCCTCGACGAGTTCCTGCTGCACCTGACGAATGCCGAGATTGGTCAGGCGCACCAGAGGCGGAAGCGCGAAGATGATGGTGGCGATGACGGCCGGCACCACCCCGACGCCGAACAGCATGACGATGGGAACCAGATAGACGAAGGACGGTATCGTCTGCATCACGTCGAGAATCGGCCGAAGGACCGCCGCCGTGCGGTCGCTGCGGGCGGCCGCGATGCCTATCGGGATTCCGACGACGATGCAGAACGTCACCGCCGTGATGATCATCGCCAGCGTGATCATCGTCTCCTGCCAGAGATTGATCCAGTCCAGCAGCACGAGGGAAACGAACGTCATGATGGCGATGCCGCGCCCGGCGATGCGCCAGGCCGCCAGGACGACCAGAATGACGATCACGGCGAAAGGGATCGCCAGAAGCAGCCATTGCAGCCCGTCGAGAACCTGGGAGATCGGCCACTCCAGCGCGCGGAACACCGGCCGCAGCGCGGGGACGAGCCAGTCCTTCACGACGGCCTCGATCCACTCGTCGAGAGGCAGGACCCAGTAGCTGGACGGCCGGGCCAAATCGGCGACCGCCTGAAGAGGACTCAAAGTCTCCGCCGCCATGGTCAGGACCCTCCCTGCTGCGCCGGCAGCCCGGCAAGCACGGCCGTAACGTCGGAAGCGGTCACGAAACCCTCCGGACGGCCTTCCGAATCGACCACCACGACCGGCGTCGGCGTGTCGGACACTTGCGCGAAAACCTCGTGAAGCGGGCGGCCGCCTTCGATGGAGGCTGCCCCGTTTGACAGCGCCTGGCGCGCCTCCTCCGGCTGCGGTCGTGATATCGCGGTGCGCACCGGCAGGACGCGGCCGCGATCGATGTCCTGGGTGAAGGCGGCGACATAGTCGTCCGCCGGATTGAGCACGATATCGGCCGGCCGCCCGACCTGCGCGAAACGGCCATCCTTCATCACCGCCACCCGATCGCCCAGCGTCAGCGCTTCGTTCAAATCATGGGTGATGAAGATGATCGTCGTGCGATAGCGGCGCTGAAGCTCGATCAGTTCTTTCTGCATATCGCGGCGGATAAGCGGATCAAGCGCGCTGAACGGTTCGTCCATCAGCAGGATTTCCGGATCCAGCGCCAGCGCCCGCGCCAGTCCCACACGCTGCTGCATGCCGCCGCTGAGGTCGGACGGACGCCGGTCGATCCAGCTTTCCAGGCCGACATTTTCCAGGGTCTTCAGAGCCTTGGCGCGGCGCTCCGGCTTCGCGAGACCGCGCATCTTCAGGCCGTATTCGACGTTTTCGGCGACCGTGCGGTGCGGCAGCAACGCGAAATGCTGAAAGACCATGGTGATCTTCTGCAGCCTGAGTTCCCGAATCCTCTCGTCGGTCGCCGTCACGACATCCTCGCCGTCGATCTCGATCCGGCCGATGGAGGGTTCGTGCAGACGGTTAAGGCAACGCACCAGGGTCGACTTGCCCGAACCGGACAGGCCCATGACGACGAATATCTCGCCGGCGTCCACCGAAAACGAAACGTCGTCGATGGCGACGACCGCGCCCGTCTGCTCAAGGATCTCGGCTCTGGAGAGACCATTCCTTTTCAGCGACAGGGCTTCCTCGACATTCGTGCCGAAGACCTTGCTCAGGCCCTGGACGTCAATGCGCCTGGATGCCGATGTCGAGTTCGTGGATATGTGACTTTCGCCCGATGTGCCGTGCATCACGGACAGGCTTGGCCAGAGCGCCGGGCGCATCTGGCGGCCACGCGTCGCTTCGCGGAATTCGTATCGATTTTTTTTCTAATCATGCCGTTCCTCCCGAATTGTCATGATTTGCGTTCGCGGACGGGCTTGTAAACCACACTCCTTTGAATGGTTGCCATAACCTCGCGTAATGTGAAGGTCGCGTTTATATTTTGCAACCCCTCGGCGCCGCGGCGGACTCGCCCGTCCCGGAACGGATCCAGGCCAGGAAGGATTCCACCGCGGGTTTTCGGCTAGGCGCCGGTTTCAGCACGACGAAATAGGCATGGCGGGTCTGCACGGATTCGGCGGCGACGCGGATAAGCTGCTTATGCTTCAGAAGGTCCGAGACCAGCCGCCGCCAGCCGAGCACCACGCCCTCCCCCCGCAAGGCGGCATAGATGGCGTCGGTGTAGAAGTTGCAGCTCAGCGTGATGTTGCAAAGATCGCTGCTGTAGCCGAACGCTCCCATCCATTGATCCCATCCGGTCCAGTTGGGATCGGGGGAGCCGCTGGCGATGAGATTGTGCCGCGTCAGGTCGGCCACGCAATCCGGCGCCCCGTGTTCCTCGATGTAGCCGGGGCTGCACACCGGAAAGATGTCGTCGCTGAACAACCGGATCGCCTTGCCGTCCGGCCAGTTTCCATTTCCGTAGCGTATGGCGATGTCGATGTCCTCCCGAAGCAGGTTCGCCGTGCTGTCCTGGGTCACGATCGTCAGCTTGACGTCGGGGTTGGAGCGCCTGAAGTCGGATATGTTGGGCAGCAGCCAGAAATGCGAAAAGGCGACCGACGCCGAAATCACCAGTTCGGCCGGTTTGCTCCGGTCGGTGATGTCCCGCACCGTCCGGGCGACAAGGCCCAGCGCCTCCGACATCGCCTTGGACAGGCTATGGCCGCCGGCCGTCAGCTCGATCGAGCGATGGAGCCTGCGGAAGAGTTGCAGATGCAGGGTCTCTTCAAGCGCCTGCACCTGCCGGCTGACGGCGGCCTGCGTGATCCCCAGCTCTCCGGCGGCCCTGGTGAAACTGCCGTGCCGGGCGGCCGCTTCGAAGACCACCAGGGATGTCATCGACGGAAGCTGGCGGCGATATCCAGACATGAGGCTGCCTCATGCAAAGCGAACGAAAAAGTGACCTTGACGCTTGTAACGCATAACGGATGCTCATGCACAGAAGCACTTCAGGCGTGTCCGTCCCGGGCCGGCGCGGACGGGATTTTCCGAAGTGTCGAATGGAGCCACCGAAATGGATCAGACTTCCGAACCAGCAGCCAGGCCCGGCCGGGGCCGTGAGCGCGGCGGGCGCAGCGCCCGACGCAATCAGCGGTCGCAGGGCCAGCAGGGCCTCGGCCGGCCCTATATCGTCCGCAACATCCCGACCTACGACATCCTTTCCGAAGAGAACCTGCTGCGGATAGAGGCGACGGCCGACCGCATCCTGGCCGAGATCGGGATCGAGTTCCGCGACGATCCGGTCGCGCTCGACCATTGGAAGCGGGCGGGCGCCGGCGTCGATGGCGTGCGGGTGAGGTTCGAGCCGAGCATGCTGCGCGAGATTCTCAAAACCGCGCCGGCCGAGTTCACCCAGCACGCGCGGAACCCGGCGAATTCAGTGCCGATCGGCGGCGGCAACGTCGTGTTCTCGCCGGCCTACGGCTCGCCCTTCGTCATGGATCTCGACAAGGGCCGGCGCTACGGCACGATCGAGGATTTCCGCAATTTCGTGAAGCTGGCGCAATCCTCGCCCTGGCTGCACCATTCCGGCGGCACGATCTGCGAGCCGGTCGACGTGCCGGTGAACAAGCGCCATCTGGACATGATCTACAGCCATATCCGCTATTCCGACCGCGGCTTCATAGGCTCGGTGACCGCGGAAAGCCGCGCCGAGGACTCGATCGAGATGGCGCGGCTCGTCTTCGGCCCGGACTTCGTCGACCGGAACTGCGTCATCCTGGGCAATGTCAACGTCAACTCGCCCCTGGTGTGGGACGCGACGATGACGACGGCGCTGCGCGCCTATGCGCGCGCCAACCAGGCGGCGGTGATCGTGCCGTTCATCCTGGGCGGCGCCATGGGGCCGGTGACGAATGCCGGCGCGATCGCGCAATCGCTGGCGGAAACCATGGCCGGCTGCGCGCTGACGCAGCTCGAACGGCCGGGCGCGCCGGTCATCTTCGGCAATTTCCTGTCCTCGATGTCGCTGCGATCCGGCTCGCCGACCTTCGGAACGCCGGAGCCGGCGATCGGCTCGATGGTGGTGGGGCAACTGGCCCGACGCCTCAACCTGCCGCTCCGCTGCTCCGGCAATTTCACCACTTCGAAACTGCCGGACGCCCATGCGATGAACGAGGGCACGATGTCGATGCTGGCGGCGATTCATTGCGGCGCCAACTTCATCCTGCACTCGGCCGGCTTCCTCGACGGGCTGCTTTCGATGTCCTACGAGAAATTCGTCATGGACGCCGATTTCTGCGGCGCGCTGCACACCTATCTCGACGGCGTCACGATCGACGACAACAGCCTCGCGCTCGACGCCTTCCGCGAGGTCGGGCCGGGCAGCCACTTCTTCGGCTGCGCCCACACCATGGCGAATTACGAGACGGCCTTCTGGGATTCCCAGGTCGCGGACAACGAGCCCTTCGAGAAATGGGAGGCGGCCGGCAGCGAGGACGCGGCGATCCGCGCCAACCATCGCTGGAAGCAGGCGCTGGCGGAATACCAGGCGCCGCCGCTCGACGAAGCCGTCGACGAGGCGCTGCGGGATTTCATGGAGCGCAGGAAATCCGAAATGCCGGATGCCTGGTATTGATGGCGGGGTCGCCCGCGTGGCGCCCCGCACCCACGCCGATCCGGGAGGTTGAGTTTCCATCCGGTCCTCTCGCTTTTTTCGTTCTCCGCTTTCAACCAACGCCCCTCACCCGACCCTCTCCCCGGAGGGGCGAGGGCTTTTTTCTTTGATGTGGGCTTTTGTCGGCTTTTGTGGGCTTTCGGTCACAGGCGCAGTTCGCCGCGACGGCTGCCCGGAGCGGGGGTTCGGTAGGTGTCGGGGGTGATGGGCTCGATCAGGCGTTGATATCCGGTGCGGCGGACGACGGCGCGTTCATGGGCGACGGTGCGCTCGGCGGAAAGGATGCCACGCTGTAGCCAGGGCTCCAGCCAGGGGAAGGCCGGATCGTCCTCGCAGGGATGGCGGCCGAGCCCGTCCCAGACCTCGCCGTCGGCGTAGCGCGGCGGGGCCGGGAGGACGGGGACTTCCGGGACGCCGCGATGGGACGCGACCAGGGCGTCCATGACCGGCTCATCCTCCGCGTACCAGCCCCGGTCGTTGGGTTCTTCCGACAGGAAACGGATCGCCTCCCCGCCGCCACCGTCATCTTCGCCGCCGTCACCGCCCTCGTCATCGCTGTAGTCCTCGTCCTCTTTCGCCTCCTCGGCGTCCAGCAGCCCGTCGGCGGGCTGGAGGGCGGCGTGGGCGATCTCCGGCAATTGCCGGGCGAACAGGCCGTTCAGCCTGGCGATAAGCTCAATGGCGCGGAGCATCGCCCCGAGCTTTCCTTCCTCCCGCGCCTTGTCCAGCGTCTCCCGGGCGATGGCGACAAGCTCCGCGACCTCCCTGTTGCGCGCCTCCAGCAGCCCGTCGCGCAGTTCCTCGATCCGCCGGCGGACATAGGGCCGGGCGAGCAGCCTTGTGGCCTGGCCCCGCGCATTGTCGACCGAATAGCCGGCGGCCCGCGCCGCCGCGGCGGCCGACGCGCCCTGGGCGACCGAGCGGCAGAACGCCTCCTGACGCGGCGGCATGTCGGGGATGGGAGCGGCGGAAGCGGTATGGGCCATGGTTCCTGTTCCTGTGCCGATGACGGGAATAGGAAAAATAGCCTATTATAGGGAAATTTCAAGAATCTGCTCGGACGCAGGCAGGAAAGTATTTTCTACTAGAAGCCTCTGGCTAATCTGAGTTTCCTCAGCCCCATCTCCTTTTGGAATCCAATGATCCAAACAGTAATAAGACATACAAAAAACCACAAAATCGCAGCTTTCGGCCACCAGTTTGACAAAGTCGTTAGGGCCACAAAGCCAGTAATAAAACACATAATATTTGGAAGCAATATGACAAAAGGTATTATGCTCAGAACAGGAATATTGATTAATTTTAGAGGCCATACTGATACGAGAGAATTAATACTACTAAAATGATATGGTGTATCTAATGGGTCGATACCGTTTAAATTTAATTTGTCTTTCTTTATACCAAGCAATATATATATTTCCACTAGCTAATGATTTATTGAAGAACTAGCGCAACCTGAACATACAAAAAATACCTGAGAAATTGCAATAACGCTACAAAACAGAAAGTATATATATTGCTCTTTAAATTTCACAGTAGAGCCATATATCTCCGCTGAACTTTCTAAACTCACCGTATCGGTCATTATTACTATAGATAAAATCGCCACAATAAGAGATATATTAAATGCAGAATGACTGACATCATCATATTTTCTTCTATTAGAATACAATTTATCGGCAAAATTTAAAAGCAATTCAGACATTGAAATCATCCATCACTATCGATGCCATCGCATCCGCTTCACATTGGAGCCGCACCTCGAACCCCACGATACGGCATAATTCATATAAATGTGAAACACTGACGATCTGAAGTTTCTAAGTCGACGCGCCTATGTCAACGATAGTTCCTTCTCTCTAAAATCTTAAATGAAACTCTCAAGCTTATATTCGCTTCCTCGTGCTAGGCGGCCTGGCATCGGGCTGGCGAAGGCGGAACTGAAGCGCTTCCCCAAGACATGCAGGCTCGATTCCTGCGCGTCGCCGGGCTGATCGAGGAGTTCGGCCCACACAAGGTTGGGATGCCCCATGTCCGACCCATAGACGACAAGCTGTGGGAAATGAGGATGACCGGCCGGGACGGCATCGCCCGGGCCATCTATTTTGCCGCGCGAGGCCGCCGGATCATGGTGATGAGGGTCTTCGTGAAGAGGAGCCAGAAGACGCCGCGCCGCGAGATCGATCTTGCGGCCGAACGGATGAAGGAGTTGGGCGATGGCTGAGAGGCTGAAGGACCTGAAGGCGGACCTCCTGCGGGACAAGGAGGTGCGCCGGGCCTATGAGGACATGGCGCCGGAATTCGAGATCGCGCGCGCCATCATCAAGGCGCGCGCCCAGGCCGGCCTGACCCAGGCGGAACTTGCCGAGCGCATGGAAACGTCGCAATCCTACGTCGCCCGCATCGAAAGCGGCCGCACCTGCCCAACATGAAGACCCTGATGCGGGTGGCGAAGGCGACCGGCATGCAGCCCCGGTTCGAGTTCGAGGCGGCGTGAGAGGTTGGATGAATTCGCTCATGCCCACTCTCAAGCCCATCCGGACGGAAGACGACCATAGCGCCGCGATCGAGGAGATCACGGCATTGTGGAACGCTGAACCCGGCACCTCCGAACATAACCGGCTGGAGGTTCTCGGCATTCTGGTGGACGCCTACGAAAGCATCCGCTGGCCGATAGATTCATCGAGCCGCTAAAGCTGCACGAAAGCGACGCCAGAAGCAGCTGAAATCTGCAGGACGACGGCTCCCTATCGCCATGGTCAGGAGACCCGGTAGCAGCGAAGAGTTGTAGATTACGACCCTACACCTGCTTTAGATTGCACTTTAGTAACTTCTCGGGAGGGGGCGCTCCATGATTCAAATTCTATCCGCACTAACAGCGCTATTCCATCGAACCGAAGCAACGCAACCGCGAATGGCACATACCTTCGCGGCAGCCGGCCTTGATACTGAAGATGATGAGGAGTTGCTTCTCGACATTGACTTAGATGAATTTTACGAAGACGAGATTGACCTATACGAAGAAGAGAAAAAATCCCCATCCCGTAAAAGTGGAATTTTTGGAAGGGAGGATATCAAGCGGATTGATGAAGATTTATGGGGAGTAACCTTCGCAATTGAATATAAAGATTCGAAAGGAGCGTCTTCACGCCGCCGTATTACTCTGCACCACCTTTATGAGGTCGACGGAGGACGCAGGTATCTTTATTGCCTGTGTCATGAGCGGAAAGCAAAGCGGACATTCCGGTTTGATCGCGTCCAAACCATCATCGATCTTGATGGGGTAGTTCACCAACCGGAGACATTTTTTGCGGAAGAACTACGGGTAGTATGGCCTCAACGTAGCTTCACGACCACTCATTCAGCACCTGGGTCTGCAACGACGAACAGCGTCGAGAAACCGGGGGCGGCGCATCGCCGAATTGCCCGCGATGGCCTACGGGTATTAGCAGCTTTGGCAAGAACTGACGGATTTCTTCATCCAGAAGAAATTGAGGTAATTCTTCAGTATATTGGTCGTAAAGCTGAGGCAGTAGGCTTAGAGATGTCAGAAGATGATCGCGGTGCCCTCGTCAGCCATCTGCGTCGCCAGTTTCCCAACGTTCATGTTCTTGAAAAATGCGTCAAGAAGTTGGAACTAGAGCCGGTTGTTGATCAGAAACTTCTCCTACGTCATGCAATCACTTTGGTGAATGTCGATGGTGTTCAGGACGAAAATGAATTTAATGTCTTGCTTGACCTTCAGCAACGGCTAGAAACCACCAAACTTCTACCCACCTAACTCTCCCATAAGTTATTTATTTAATGGAATAAATTAATGAATGTGGATGACGCGCTAGCTTTTCTCTGTGAGAAGCTAAAAGAAAATCCCGATAAATATCGAAGTTATGGGTATGATGTTTATCTTCCACAGATTTATGAGCTTGCCTATGCATCCGCCAATGGATTGAATACCCATCAATATGGGCGTGAGATTTCGTCAAAAGGATTGGAATTTTCTCCGGTTTTCTATGCGGCGGCATGGGAGTTGTGCAGGCGAGGCATTCTCCGTCCGGGCATTAGCAAAGCGGGTAGGCAGATCACTGATGATGGGCAAGCCGGCAACGGCTATTCTTACACTCCTGTTGGCCGAAAATGGCTTAACGACACCAATCCATTTCAATTTATTCCAATCGAACCTACAAAACTGGGACAGCTTCTCGGGCGCTTTGAGGCAAGGTTCGGTTCTGGCTTTCATCAACGCGCCCAAGAATCTATAAAATGCTACCACTCCACTGCCTATCTCGCCGCGTGCGTCATGGCTGGTGCGGCAGCTGAATCAATTTTGATAGCTTTAGCAATTTCTATATCTGGCGATGAGGCAGAGGTACTCAGGAAGTACAAAGGAAGCCATGGCACTCAAGCGGTGCGTAGAATAGTCGCCCCGAGTGCCAAACCTCATGTGGAAAGACAGATCGACACATTTATTGGGCTTATCAGCTATTGGCGTAACGACGCAGCTCACGGGACAGCTTCCGTGATTGCAGAATTTGAAGCGTTTGAAGCGGTCGGGCGCCTTTTACGATTTGCTCATTGGGCTGATGATCAGTGGGATTCTCTCACAAGCTGAGGCCGCTTGCGCGGAAAACAATCAGATGCCACTCAGCAGATATCAGTTATCGCGAAGACAGAATCTGAGCAAATGCTGAACTGAGCATCAATGGATTCCCGATCAAGTCGGAAATGACTTCAAATTTTGATGGTGTTCGGGGAGAATCGCGGCCTTGCCGGAAATCTTGGCGTCCCCTACGGGATTCGAACCCGTGTTGCCGCCGTGAAAGGGCGGTGTCCTAGGCCTCTAGACGAAGGGGACGCGGAGGCGCGTCTAGGTAGCCTAGGGGCCGGGCGCGTGCAAGGGGTTTTTCCCTTCTTTCAGCCCGACGGCGGACGGCGGTTGGCGGCGTAATTCTTCTTCGCTCGCGCGATCGTGATGGGAGGGGCTTTACGAAAGCCGCAATCGGGCGATTTCATAGGGTCATGACGGTTCCCGCCTCATCCCTGCCCCCCGCCGCGCCGCGCGTTCCCGGCTTCCTGTTGCCGGTCGCAGCGGCGGGGGCCGTGATGGCGGGGGCCGTGGCGCTGACGGAACTGGCGGGCGGGCCGTTCTCCTATACCGCGCTGCCAGCGCTTGGGGCGTTCGCGGTCGTGGTCGGGCTGATGGTCTGGTTCCATCGACGGCTCGGGAGCCTTGGCCCGTTCGGCGCGGCCAACGCCGTCACGCTGGGGCGCGGGCTGATCGCCGCGTGGCTGGCCGGGCTGATCTGCACGGGGCCGGAGATCGGGATCGTGGGATGGTGGATCGCGGGCGCGGCTTTCCTTGCCCTGCTGCTGGACGGGATCGACGGCTGGCTCGCCCGCTGGCAGCGGACCGTCTCCGCCTTCGGGGCGCGGTTCGACATGGAGGTCGACGCGCTGCTGCTGCTGGTCCTGTCGCTGCTGGCCTGGGAGGCCGGGCGGGCGGGGCCGTGGGTCCTGCTGATCGGGCTGATGCGCTATGGCTTCGTCGCGACGGCCTATGCCCTGCCCTGGATGGATGCACCGCTGCCGCCGCGGTTCCGGCGGAAGGCGGTCTGCGTGGCGCAGGGGCTGGCGCTGGCGCTGGTCTTCGTCCCGCCTGTTCCCGACGCGGTCGCGGCGACGCTGGCGGCGGGGGCGCTGGGGCTGCTGGCCCTCTCCTTCGCCGGGGATGTGGGGTGGCTTATCCGTAACCGGCCGGGGCGGCAGCCGGGGCGGCGAATGGCATGAGGCCGGCTCTCCTGACCGCCGCCGGCATCGCGCGGTCGATGGCGATCTATTACGGCATTCCCGGCCGCCGGGAGCGGCTGGCGCGGTTCTATGCCGGGTTCCTGAAGCCGGGCGACCTCTATGTCGATATCGGCGCCCATGTCGGGCATCGGGTGCGGGCGGCGCTGGCGGCCGGAGCGCGGGTGGTGGCGCTGGAGCCGCAGCCTTCCTGCCGGGCGGTGCTGGAGCGGCTTTATGGCGGGCGTCCGGAAGTCACGATCTCAGGCGAGGCGATCGGGGCGAAGGCCGGGCGGGCCAGTTTGCGGATCAGCCGGTGGAATCCGACCGTCGCGACGATGGATGCGGGATGGATGGAAACCGTCTCCCGCGATCCCGGCTTCGCGCGGGTGCGGTGGGACGATGAAGTGGAGATCCCGGTGACGACGCTGGACGCGCTGATCGCACGGCACGGGCTTCCGGCCTTCGTGAAGATCGACGTGGAGGGGTCCGAGGCGGCGGCTCTGGCGGGGCTGGGCCGCGCCCTGCCCCATCTCAGTTTCGAGGCGCTGCCGGCCGCGCCAGAGGCCGCACGGGCGTGCCTCGACCGGCTGGAGGCGCTGGGGCCGCACCGGTACAATCTGATGCGCGGGGAGAAGGCGGGCTTCGCCTTTCCCGACTGGGTGGACGCGGCGGCCATGGCGGAGCGGCTGGGGCGGGAGACGCGGTCGGGGGATGTTCACGCGCGGTCTGGGTCGGCGTGACCGTGCCCGGCCTTTTGCCGTCGGTGGGGCGGTCGGGGCCTATGGATTCTGGATCAGGTCCAGAATGACCAACAAAAACAATGTCATGCTGGGCTTGAGGCGGTGAGCGTCAGAGCCACCCTCACCCTCCCACCGCTTCGCGGCGGGCCCCTCCCTCTCCCGCGAAGCAGGAGAGGGGAAATTACGATCAAAGTTAGCGCCTAGGGGCTTGATCCAGTATCAGGCGCGTAGCCGTTCCCGTCCCACGAGCGTGCCGGCCGTGTCGAGGAAGGCGTCGATATGGGCGGGGTCGGCGGCGAAGGACATTACAAGCCGGGCGGTTCCGTCGGGCCAGCGGTAGAAGCGGAAGCCGGCTTCCTCCAGCCCCTCGGCGACCGGGGCCGGCAGGGTGACGAAGATCTCGTTCGCCTCCACCGGATGGGCCAGTTCCAGGCCGGGGAGCGCGGAGAGGCCTTCGGCCAGCCGGACCGCCTGGGCGTTGGCGTGGGACGCCAGCCGCAGCCACAACCCGTCCTCCAGATAGGCGTCGAGCTGGAGCGACAGGAAGCGCGATTTGGAGAAGAGGTGCCCCGCCCGCTTGCGCCGGAAGGCGAAGTCCCGCGCCTTCTCCGGATCGAAGAAGACCACCGCCTCGGCCGCCATGCAGCCATTCTTGGTGGCCCCGAAGGACAGCGCGTCGACACCGGCGCGCCAGGTGAGATCGGCGGGATCGCAGTCGAGATGCGCCACCGCGTTGGCGAAGCGCGCGCCATCCATATGGACCGCCATGCCATGGGTGTGGGCGATTTCCGACAGGGCTGCGACCTCGTCCGGCCGGTAGATCGTGCCGGCCTCCGTCGCCTGGGTCAGGCTGAGGGCGGCGGGCTGGACGTGGTGGACCTCGCCCTGCCCGCTTTGCGCCAGAGCGGCGGTCAGCCGGTCCGGCTCGATCTTGCCGTGCGGGCCGTCGAGCAGAACAAGTTTGGCGCCGCCGGTGTAGAATTCCGGCGCGCCGCATTCATCGACCTGGATATGCGCGTCGCGGTGGCAGTAGACGGAACCGTAGGGCGGGCAGAGGGCGGAGAGCGCCAGCGAATTGGCGGCGGTGCCGGTGGCGACGGGGAAGGTCGCGACCTCTCTGCCGAACAGCGCCGACATCTTCTCCGAAAGCCTCTCGGTGACCGGATCGGCCCCGTAGGACGAGACCGCGCCGGCGGCCCCTTCGGTCAGGGCCTTCAGGATCTCCGGCGCCGCGCCGGCCACATTGTCGCTTCTGAAATCCATTGTTTCCGTCCATCAGATGGTGAGCCGCGTCACGGCGCGGCCGTATTCGAAGGGCTATTCTGCTTCGGTGATATCAAGCGTTCCCAGAACATCGCCGGTCGCCGGATCGATGAAGAAGGCGCGGCCTGTCCCGTCCGGCATGGCGACATTGACGACCAGTTGGTCCCCTACCCCCGCCATGCCGGCGATGCGCGCGCCTTCGGGTAGCGCCAGCGTCGAGGCGAAGGGTTCGCCTGCCGGAGCGGCTGTCGCCACGGGCGGCTCGACGGGTTCCCCGCTGCGGCGTATCACTTCGTACGCCACCAGGGCAAAGCCGGCGACGATGGCGACGCCCATGGCGATGACGAGGAATTTGAGAGCCCGCACGATGCCGTTCCGATCCGCAGATGACGCAAGCCCGGCCGACCGGCGGGACGTGACCGCGGAGAGCGAGGGCAGGCTGGACAAAATTCTGGCCGCGGCGCTGCCCGACCTTTCGCGCGCCCGGCTTCAGGGGCTGATCGCGTCGGGCCATGTCGCCGGCGACGGCGGGACGATAGACGACGCCTCGCGGCGGGTCAAACCGGGTCAGCGCTTCATCATCGTGGTGCCCCCGGCGGTCGCCGCCGAGCCCGAGCCGCAGGCGATGGACCTGGCGGTCGTCTACGAGGACGAGGCGATCCTGGTGCTGGACAAGCCGGCGGGGCTGGTCGTCCACCCGGCGGCGGGGAACCCGGACCGGACGCTGGTCAACGCGCTGCTGGCTCATTGCGGGGACAGCCTGTCGGGGATCGGCGGGGTCGCCCGGCCGGGCATCGTCCACCGGCTGGACAAGGACACCAGCGGGCTGATGGTGGTGGCGAAGAACGATTCCGCCCATGCCGGGCTGTCGGCCCAGTTCGCGGACCGGACGCTGTCGCGCAGCTACCTCGCCGTCACGCGCGGCGTGCCCTCCCCCCGCAGAGGCGTGATCGAGGGCGCGATTGGCCGCAGCGGCCGGGACCGGAAGAAAATGGCGGTCGTCTCCCGCAACGGGAAGGAAGCGACGACGTTCTATGAGGTGCGGGAGGCGCTGGGCCTGTCGGCCGCGCTGGTCGCCTGCGAGCTGGCGACCGGGCGCACCCACCAGATCAGGGTGCATCTGACCTCAATCGGCCATCCGATCGTCGGCGATCCAACCTATGGCGGCGGCGTTCGGGGAGACGGGCCGGATAAGGCGGTGATGCGCTCCTTCCCGCGCCAGGCGTTGCATGCCGCGCATTTGAAGCTGGTCCACCCGCTGACGGGGGAAAAGATGAATTTCGACAGCCCGATGCCGGCGGATATGACGACGCTCACAAGCGCTTTGCGCGGGGCGGATTAATATATACCTGAGTGTGGAACTAGGTTATTATAAGTCGTGTTCCCCAACAGATGACTTCGCCGGCTTCAGAGCGCCGGCATCGGCCGGGACCTGCGACGCGAGGTCGGCCAGGCAGTGTTATCGAGTACGTGCGTCAGAGAGAGGATAGGAACGGATATGGCACAGGCCCCCAGCCTCCCCGCCGTCGGTTCGGAAGGCAATCTTGGCCGATATTTGCAGGAAATTCGCCGGTTCCCGATGCTGGAACCGGGCGAGGAATACATGCTGGCCAAGGCCTGGCGCGAGCATGACGATACGGAATCGGCCCACAAGCTGGTGACCAGCCATCTGCGCCTGGTCGCCAAGATCGCGATGGGCTATCGCGGCTACGGCCTGCCGCTGTCGGAACTGATCTCCGAAGGCAATGTCGGGATGATGCAGGCGGTCAAGCGCTTCGACCCGGAGCGCGGCTTCCGGCTGGCGACCTATGCGATGTGGTGGATCCGCGCCGCGATCCAGGAATATATCCTGCATTCCTGGTCGCTGGTGAAGATGGGCACGACGGCCGCGCAGAAGAAGCTGTTCTTCAATTTGCGCAAGCTGAAGGGCCAGCTTCAGGCGATCGAGGAGGGCGACCTGCCGCCGGAGACGGTGACGGAGATCGCGACGCGGCTGGACGTGCCGGAGCAGGACGTCATCAACATGAACCGCCGGCTGGCGAGCCCCGACCACAGCCTGAACGCGCCCCTGCGCATGGATGGCGAGGGCGAGTGGCAGGACTGGCTGGTCGATGACGGCGAGAGCCAGGAGGTCCAGCTTGCCGACCGGCAGGAGCTGGGCAAGCGCCGGCAGCTTCTGAAGAACGCCATGAAGCATTTGAACGACCGGGAGCGCCACATCCTCACCGAACGCCGGTTGCAGGACAACCCGACGACGCTGGAGGACCTGTCCCAGGAATACGGCATCAGCCGGGAACGGGTGCGCCAGATCGAAGTGCGGGCGTTCGAGAAGCTGCAGAAGGCGATCCGCAACGCGGCGATCGAGGAGAAGCTGGCGAGCTGATTGGGGTGGGGAGGCTTTGGCCACCCCTCACCTTGAGCTTGTCGAAAGGTGCGTGCCGACATGGTTCGACGGGCTGACCATGAGGTTTGTTGGTAGTTGGTCATTCCCGACTTGATCGGGAATCCATGGGCCTTCGCCGCTTCGCCGGCGGTGCAGGGCCGGGTCCGGTCCCGGCGGCCATCGACGCCGCATGGATGCCGGATCAAGTCCCCTCCTCTTCGAATGTGCAACCGGGAACATTCCTGACAGTTAGTCCGGATACATTCCTGACAGTCAATCCGGCTGGGGTTCGTGAGCCGGTTTGGCGCGGGGCGGCCGCCCCGCGCCAAACCGGGCGGCTTTTC